>CAYMLW010000239.1:0-6765 GCA_964391035.1 uncultured Gemmatimonadaceae bacterium | reverse complement strand
GATTCGCACCCGCAATCGGCCAAAGTTCGCGCCGCGAAGCGGCGCCTATGTTCTCGTCGCGGTGAACTCGCTGTTCGTCGCGTCGTGGCGGTGAGCTCGCTGTTACCTGCCTACCGGGATCGACACCTCGAGCTGGTGGGTATGCACCACCTCGTCCTCGAGGGTGAGGGCGCCGGAGGGTGCGGGCAGGAAGTCGACGCGGCCGGCATCGGCGGCCATGAGGACGTCCACGCCGCCCCACGCGACGCCCGGCCGGCCGGTGCCGGTGGTGATCCGGCCGGTGTAGCGGAGGGCGAAGTCCTCCAGGGTGACGCCCAGGGCAATGGAGGGGGTCCACTCGAGCCAGCTCTCCTGCTGCCGGCGCCGCCGGGCATTCTGGAAGTCGGTCTGGTCCAGAGTGTACCGGTAGGTCCTGACCTGGAGCCCGGCCTGGACGTCGAAATGATCCCCGGTACCGGCCACGCCCATCCTGAGCAGGAGGTTGTTGAAGCGAAAGTCGTTGAAGACGGTCATGTCGCCGGCAGGGATGGTGTCGCCGTGGACGGTGATCTGGTCATCGGCGGCGTCGGCCCACGTCTCGGTCCAGATCGGCTCGTAGACCACGTCGATCCCGAAGGCGGCGCCGGCGGTGCGACGGGAGATGCCCACACCGAGGTTGTAGGCCCACGAGTCGCCCGGGTCCCGGGGGATGCTCATCAGCGTGTAGTTCGGGATCTTCGGGTGCGACTTGTAGTTCACCGTGAGGATCGCGCCGGTCGCCCAGCCGGGGGCTTCGAGGGGGTGCCGGTACCCGAGGTGGAGCCCCCAGGTGTCGGTCTCGTCCCGCTCGGTGCTGTACACCCAGCGATCGCGCCACGGCCACTGGGGATCGGGGATCGAGTCGACCGGGACCTGCTCCCAGACCCGGTCCACCAGCTCGTGACGCATCCGGAACCGACTGTGCACCGCAACCGCCTCGAGCGTCTCGCCATCGCCCCACTCGCTCGTCAGCCCCAGCCGGACGTCGAACAGGCTGCCGCCCTGATCCACGGTGCGCTGGCTGTAGAGGAGGTCGATTCCGCCGACCGCCGTGAGGTCCGCCCCCATCACGCTGAGGCCGACCGCCGTCGAGCCGTCCCGGCCGAGCTCACGGGACACCGCGCCGTAGCCGTAAAGGTTGGTTCGGCTCTTCTGGCTCAGCTCGTTCGACTGGGGCGGGGGCGCCCACGATCGGAGCGACCACGTCGACCCGAACACCTCCGGCTGCCTGCCCCGGTCCAGCTCCTGGAGGGCGACGCCGAGACCGCCGCGCCACGCGTCGCCGCCGAACAGCCCGCCCACCGGCAGGGTGATGGCGCCGCCGTTGTCGCCGGTGATCCCGTAGCCGACCGGCGAGCCGAAGAGAACCGGACGAGCCAGCCGCTGCAGCGTCGCCGGGTTCGAGAACGGATCGCCGATGGAGTCCGCCAGCGCGATGGACACCGAGCCCATCCCCAGGTGGTCGGACGGGAAGATCAGGAACTGGTCGCCCGTGGCCACCGGGACCGTCTTGATCCCGATGAGCTGGGCGGACGATGCGCACGGGACCAGGAGTGGCAGCGCCGCGAGCGCGGCGATGAGCAGCGAGCGGACGAATCGGGGGACCATCGTCGCCTCCGGTGCAGGGTGTGGAGCGCCGCGTCCGGCGGGCTCCCTGTACCTGGGACGTCCGGGCCGGCCGGATTCTGTCCCTACGCCCGGAACCGCTATCTTGTCCGTCCATGGGCACATTCCAGGTACTCCGACGCACGGCGGCTTCCGCCGTCATCCCGACGCTGGTCGCCTGCACGCCGGGGCCGCCGCCGCCCGCTGCGGGCGGCCCGGCCGATCCGACGGGGGTCGCCGACCCGACAGCCCCGCTCGGGACGGCGATCCGGGTGAGCCAGGCCGGCTACGGGCCCGGCGACCGGAAGGTGGCCGTGGCGTGCTCGACCGCGCCGGTCGAGCTGGACACGTTCGTGGTTCGCAGCCCCGCCGGCGAGGTGGTCCTGGGGCCGCGCCCGGTCGGGCTCCTGCCGGCCTGGGGGCCCTGCGTCGCCGTCCACCGGCTGGACTTCTCCGCGCTGCGAGAGCCGGGGGAGTATCGGGTCGAGGCGTGGGCCGTCGGGCCGGAGGCGCCGGCCGCCGTGCCCCAGCCGGGGATCGGCGACGACACTCGAGGGCCCCACGCCGTCTCGCCGCGGGTGCGGATCGGGCCCGACCCGTACGCCGGCGCGGCGGACACGCTCCTCCACTACATGCGCCAGCAGCGGTCCGGCTTCAACCCGCTCTTCCGGGACTCGGTCCATGTCGAGACCGACGCGATCCTGGTCGACCACCCGCGGGCCGGCGAGTTCATCCCGGTGGCCGGCGGCTGGGCCGACGCGGCGGACTACCTCCAGTACGGGACGACGTCGGCCCACGCCACCGTCGCCATGCTCCTCGCCCACCGGGACCACCCCGGCGCGTTCGGAGACCGCTTCGGCGCCGACGGTCTGCCCGGCGCCAACGGGGTGGCGGACGTGCTGGACGAGGCGCGCTGGGGGCTGGAGTGGCTCGTGGCCATGTACCCGGAGGACGACCTGCTGCTCAACCAGATCGGCGACGACCGGGACCACGCCTTCTGGGACCTGCCCACCACCGACTCCTCCGACTACGGCTGGGGCCGGGGCGGGTACCGGCCGGTCTACCCGTGTACCGGCGAGCCCCAGGGGCTCCTCGGCAACCGGAACCGCTCCGACGGCCTCGCCTCCACCGCCGGGAAGTACGCCGCCGCGTTCGCGCTGGGCGCCATGGCCTTCGCGGAGCGCGACCCGGCCTTCGCCGACACCCTGCGTCGGAAGGCCCGGGCCGCTTACGACCTCGGCCGTCGCCACCCCGGCGTCTGCCAGACCGCGCCGGCCCGGGCCGGGTACTTCTACGAGGAGGAGAACTGGGTCGACGACATGGAGCTCGCGGCCGCCCAGCTGTACGCGCTGACCGGGGAGTCGTCGTACCTGGAGCAGGCCCTCGAGTACGCCGCCCGGGAGCCGGTCACGCCGTGGATGGGCCAGGACACCGCCCATCACTACCAGTGGTACCCGTGGCACAACTTCGGCCACTACGAGGTCTGGCGGTTAGCCGACGAGGCGGGCCGGGCGAAGATGGCGGAGTACTACCGGCGAGGACTCCAGGCCGTGGTCGACCGGGCGGACCGGCTGCGCGGGGCTCCGGCGGGCGGGGCTCCAGCGGGTGCTGGCCGGGCGCCCGCCGGCCCGGCGGCCGCAGGCCGGGCGGGGAACGAGCCGGCAAGGGATGACCGGGCCCGAGGCGATCCGGGCTTCGGCATCGGGGCGCCGTTCATCTGGTGCTCGAACAACCTCATGGCCGCGTTCGCGACCCAGGCGCTGCTGTATCGCCGCATGACGGGGGACGCCACGTTCCTGCCGTACGAAGCGGCCGCTCGGGACTGGCTCGTGGGCCGGAACCCGTGGGGCGTGTCCATGGTCATCGGCTGGCCGGCGGATGCCCGGACCCCGCTGGACCCCCACTCGGTGGTGGCGGACCGGCTCGGCGTCGAGACCCAGCTGGGCGGGCTGGTGGACGGCCCCGTCTACCGATCGATCTTCGAGAACCTGGCCTACGTCGAGCTGACGGAGCCGGACGAGTTCGCAGCGTTCAACACCGGGCGGGTGGTCTACCACGACGACATGGGCGACTACTCGACGAACGAGCCGATCATGGACGGGACGGCGAACCTGGTGTACCTGTGGTCGGCGCTGACGGTTCCGGGCGAGGCGCCGTGAAGCGGCCCGGACATCTACCGTAGCCGCGACCGGGCTGCCGTCGGCCTGCGGTGGAGATCGGGCTTCGCGGCGTGGGCCGGCTTGCCCGGTGTCTCCGCAAGCTCGCCGGGCGCGTCCTGAGCGGGATTCGCGGCGACGCCGATCCGCCGGCGACCCGGCCAGCTCACCCGGCAGTTCCGGAGGGTCGAGCGTCGGGTGAGGCAGGCTTCACCGCGAACCCCCTCCACCCTCCGCGCTCGGGCAGCAGCGCCTGACGCGTGCGTAGCACCGGGAGGGTTGCCTCGCGACGAGCCCCGCCCCTCCACTCCGTCGCGGCGTCGAGGCGATGACGCAGGCAAGAGCGGGGATCGAGGTCCGGGTCCGGCCCATACGGTAGCCACCGAACGCTGTCGCGGGCCGGACCGGCCGAGTACCTTGGCCACCACACAGGCCCCGCACCCGCCTACGGGATCTCCGGTTCGACACGGTGGAAACGAATCCACGGAGATGAACGATGGGGTTTCTGTCGATAGATCGGCGCCCGCCGGGCGTCGGGCCATCCCGATCCACGGCCGCTTCGACGCGGCTCGCCCCGACCCTCGCGGCCGTCGGGCTCCTCGGCTTCTTCGCCCTGGCCGCGTCCTTCGGCGGCCCGGCCCCCGGCGACACCGTCGCCCCTGCCCCGGCTGACACCTTCCCCGTCCGCCTCGCCGACGGCGATGGCTGCAACGCCGACGCCCCGTGCAGCTGCACCAGCATCATGGTCGGTCGGGCCGCCACCATCGACGGATCGGTCATCACCTCCCACACCTGCGACGGCAACTACCGCACCTGGATCGATGTCCGACCGGCCCGACGGAACGAGCCGGGCGCGACGAACCCGATCGTGACGGGTCGCCTGCACAACGCGTATCCCGGCGACCGACGGGGCGTCGAGCTCCGGGGCGAAATCCCCGAGTCCCGGGCGAGCCACGCCTTCATCAACACCGCGTACCCGACCATGAACGAGCACCAGGTCGGGATCGGCGAGACCACCTGGGGCGGCCGCCGGGAGATGCGCAGCGACGACGGGCTGTTCCTCATCGAGGAGCTGGAGCGGCTCATGCTCGAGCGGGCGACGACGGCCCGGGAGGCCATCGCCATCGCCGACTCCCTGACCGCAGAGCACGGCTACATCGACGTGGGCGAGTGCCTCACCATCATCGACCCCCGGGAGGTCTGGCAGTTCGAGATCATCGGGCCCGGCGAAGGGCGCAGCGGCGCCGTATGGGCGGCCGCCCGGATCCCCGACGACCACGTGGCCGTCTCCGCCAACATCCCCCGGATCGGAGAGGTCGACCTGTCGGACCCCGATCGGTTCATGGCGTCCGCCAACCTCCGGAGCCGGGCCATCGAGCTCGGCCTCTGGGAGGACGACGGCGAGCCGTTCAAGTTCTGGCAGGTCTACGGCCGCCGCGACGCGAACCATGCCCGGCGGGAGTGGCGGGTGCTGAGCCTGGTCGCGCCCTCGCTGGGGCTCGACCCCGAGGAGCCGGAGCTGCCGCTGTCGGTGAAGGCGGAGCGGAAGCTGTCGCCCCGGGACGTCATGGCGATGTTCCGGGACACCTACGAGGGCACGCCCTACGATCCGATCGGCGGGCTGGTGGTACGGGACGAGGAGGGGACCGAGGGACCGAGCCCCGAGGCGACGCCCTGGATGTCACGGGCCGAGCAGGAGCTGCTCAACACCCTCGAGCCCGGCGTCGTGCCCCGGGAGCGGACCATCGCCGTCTCGCGCTGCGCCTACTCCACCGTGATCCAGGCCCGGGACTGGCTCCCGGACCCCATCGGTGGGATCGTCTGGTTCGGGCTGGACAACCCGGCGACGACGGCGCGCATCCCCCTCTTCGCGGGCATCACCGACGTCCCGCCCAGCTTCCAGCGCTGCGACCAGCACGGCTTCACCACCGAGTCCGCCGGCTGGGCCTTCCGCCGCGCCGCTCGCCTCGCCGAGGTGGAGTGGGGCTCCACCCGCGACGACGTCATGGCCGTGGTCATGGAGCTCGAGGACCGGGCCTTCGCCGAGCTGCCCGCCATCGAGCAGCGCGCCCTCGAGCTCTATCGTACCGATCCCGACAGCGCCCGGGCCTTCCTGACCGGCTACAGCGGCGACTTCGCCCGGGCGGCGGAGCGGCGCTACTGGGAGCTGGGCGACCGGCTGTGGGCGAGGTTCGCCCGGGGGTTCTGACGCGCGGACACCCGCGGACACCCGCGGACGGACACCCGCGGACGGACACCCGCGGACGGTGCACCAACATTGCAGTTTGGCTCAATCAGCCATGCTCGCTTGCCATCTGGCCCCTCGGAAGAGCCGCGGCCCGGTGGGACGATCCGATAGCCGGATGGGTCAGGACGAAATGATGGTGCCCCGTCCGCGTGGTGGTCCGCGTGGTGGTCCTTCGCGTGGTGTCTCCGCGCTTCTCAGACCTGACAGGTCGTCCCTTCGCGCCATGGCTCTGCCCCACGTCCGGCCCGATCCATACCGCGGACCTTCGACCGGAGGACAGCATGGAGGCACACGTGTACCGTTGGGAGAGCCTGCCCGAGTACGTCGCCACGCAGGAGTACAGTCGCTGTCTGGGCCGGATCCTGGCGAGCCTGCCCCGGGTGCTGGCGTGGGGTACGGCCCGTTCGCTGACGCTGGCGGCCGTCCGGCTCGGGGCCGGAATCGCCGGGGCCAATGCCGAACTGCCGCCGTGGGAGGAACTGCTACCTGAAGAGCGGACGGCGTTCCGGGATCACGGGCTGCAGGGGCTGAGGTGGTCGCGGCGTCGGCTGCAACACATTCGTCGCCTGCGGCTCGGCGACCGGCGAGAGCTGGCTCGTGCCCTCGAGCTCCTCGACCAGATCGAGAACTGGATCGAGGTCGGGCCCATCGAGGGACCGGCGAACTAGTGGTCTGATGCCGAGGTCCCGTATACATCGAGAACGCGGAAGCGCCCGCCTCGGTAGGCGCGAGCGGGGA
>CAYMLW010000238.1:0-6788 GCA_964391035.1 uncultured Gemmatimonadaceae bacterium | reverse complement strand
AAGGCCGCCCTCTTGCGCCGAAGGCCGCCCTCTTGCGCCGAAGGCCGCCCTCTTGGCGGGCCGCAGGCCCGCCCCTACTTGCACTGAAACCAGTTCTTGCCTGCCCCGACCTCGACCCGGAGCGGCACGTCCAGCTCGAACGCCGATTCCATCCACCCGATGACATCGGCCTCCACGGCGTCGATCCGGTCCGCGGGCACCTCGAGAAGCAGCTCGTCGTGGACCTGAAGGAGTATGCGGGTCCCGTCGTCCCGGTCCTTCAGCGCCCGGTGGATCTCGATCATCGCGATCTTGATGATGTCTGCGGCGCTGCCCTGCACGGGCGCGTTGGTCGCCGCCCGCTCACCGAACTGGCGGATGTTGTAGTTCTTGCTCTTGACCTCGGGGATGTATCGACGACGGCCGGCCAGCGTCTCGACATAGCCGTCCTCGTACGCCCGCTCGATCTGGCGATCGAGGTAGGCTCGAACATCCGGAAGCCGCTCGAAGTAGTTTTCGATGAAGGTCTTCGCCTCCTGGACGCTCGTCCCGAGCTGCTTGGACAGCGCGTACGGCCCGATGCCGTAGATGGTGGCGAAGTTGATGGTCTTGGCGGCCGCCCGCATGGCGGGGGTCACGTCACGGACGTCCACGTCGAAGACGAGGGCTGCGGTCTCGCGATGGATGTCGGCGTCGGCCCGGAACGCGCGGATGAAGGTCTCGTCGCCCGACAGGTGGGCGAGGACCCGGAGCTCGATCTGCGAATAGTCGGCCGAGATGAAGCGGAACCCCTCGGCCGCGACGAAACCCTTCCTCAGCTCGGCGCCCACCTCCGTCCGGATCGGGATGTTCTGGAGGTTCGGATCGCTCGAGCTGAGCCGGCCGGTAGCCGCCACGGCCTGATTGAACGTCGAGTGAATGCGCCCGCTCTCCTCGCTCACGAGCAGGGGCAGAGCGTCGACGTACGTGTTCTTCAGCTTGTCGAGCTGGCGGTACTCCAGGATCAGCGTCGGGATCCGGTGGCCCTGCGTGGCCAGCTCCTCGAGGACGGAGGCGTCCGTGCTCGGCCCGGTCTTGGTCTTCTTGACCACGGGCAGATTCAGCCTGTCGAAGAGGACCTCCCGGAGCTGCGGGGTCGAGTTGATATTGAATACGTCGCCGGCCTCCTTGTAGATGTCCTCCTCGATGAGCTCGAGCTCCCGCTCCAGCCGGGCCGACACCTCGCTGAAGAACTCCCTGTCGATCCCGATCCCCGCCTGCTCCATGTCGGCCAGCACCGGGATCAGCGGCAGCTCGATGTCCCGGTACAGCGCATCGAGTCGGTACTCGGGGAGATCGCTCTCGAGTTGATCACGGAGGCGCAGCACCAGGTCGGCTTTCTCGCAGCCGTAGTCCCGCACGGCGCCGACGCCGCACTCCGCCATCGGCACCGCGCTCCGGCCCCGACCGCACAGGTCTTCCCGGGTCGTCGCGCTGTGCCCCAGTCGCTGGAGGGCGAGGGAGTCGAGGTCGTGCTCGCGCCGACCCGGCTCAAGCAGGTACGACGCGACCATCGTGTCGAACGCGAGTCCCGCCATCTCGATCCCGGCCGATCGCAGCGCCAGGAGCGCGTACTTCAGGTCATGGCCGGCCTTCTCGATGCCCGGGTCCTCCAGCACTTCGATCAGCGGTTCCGTCCCGGCGCCGCCGAGCGGGACGTTGAGACTATCGTCGCCGCCCAGGTCCAGCTCGCCCTCACGCCTGTGCGACAGCGGCACGTACACCGCCTCGCCCGGCCCGACCGCCATCGCCAGCCCCACGATCCCGGCGCGCAGCGGGGACGGGTCGCTGCCGATGACGTGGACCGCGAGCGCGCCCGCTTCACGGGCTCGACCGGCCACCTCCACGGCCTCCGACCGTGACCGGAGCGTCCGGTACTCCGCGGCCAGCTCCTCGGTCTCGGGCGTGGGCGCCGCGATCTCCCGGATCAGGCCGTGGAACTCCAGTTCCACGAAGAGCTCCTTGAGCCGGTCGCGGTCCGGGCCAGTCACGGTCAGCGCGTCCAGGTCGAGCTCCACCGGCAGGTCCCGCATGATGGTCACGAGCTGCTTCGACAGGAGCACCTCGTCATGGTATTCGAGGAGCGCCTCCCGGGCCCGCTTCCCGCTGACCTCTTCCGCCCGGTCCAGGATCGCCTCGACCGGGCCGAAGGCCTCGATCAGCTTGAGCGCGGTCTTCGGGCCGATCCCACGGGCGCCGGGCACGTTGTCGCTGCTGTCGCCGATCAGGGCAAGGTAGTCGCAGACGCGTTCCGGCGGCACGCCCAGCCGCTCGGACGCGTTGCCCGGGTCGACCCACTCCTCGTCGACATTGGCCTGGCCGCCGCGCCCGGGATTGAGCAGCGCGACGTGGTCGCCGATGAGCTGATAGAAGTCCTTGTCGCCGGAGACGATGACCGTGTCCACACCCGTTTCGCTCGCCTTGTGGGCCAGCGTGCCGATGACGTCGTCGGCCTCGTGGTCCTCGAGCTCGAGGATCGGGATCCGGAACGCCTTGATCAGCTCCCGGATCCGGGGCAGCGAGGCCCGCAGCTCATCCGGCATCTTCTCCCGCGTGGCCTTGTACTCCTCGTACAGCTCGGTGCGGGCACTCGTACCGGAATCCATGACCACACCGAGATAGTCGGGGTCGTAGTCGTCCAGCAGCTTCAACAGGAACCGGGTCAGCCCGAAGGCCGCAGACGTGTTCTCACCCTTCGAGGTGGTGAGCGGTCGGCTGATCATGGCGTAGAAGGCGCGGTAGATCAGCGCGTAGCCGTCGATCAGGAACAGGCGCGGACGTGTCTTTTCGGGCAGGTCAGCCATGCGTGCGATCTTCTCGGAAAGTGGAGTGTGGGAACGTACCCCGAAACGCCGGCCGGGTGCAATGAAAACGCCCCGCCACCTGGTCGAGTGGCGGGGCGCCGCGGGCGGACTCCGGCCGGCGTCAGGCGTCGCCGGCCGGCTCCATCTCCTCGATCGGTTCCAGTTCCTCGATCGGTTCCATCTCCTCGATCGGTTCCATCTCCTCGATCGGTTCCATCTCCTCGACCGACGATTCGGGCGCCGGCTCACCGGCGTCCCGTACCACATTCGCTGCCTGCAGACCCTTGTCCGTCTCCCGGATCTCGAAATCGACCTCCTCACCCTCGGTGAGGGTCTTGAAGCCGTCCATGGTGATCGCCGAGAAATGCACGAAGACGTCCTCTCCATCCGCCTGCTCAATGAACCCGTAGCCCTTCGAGTCATTGAACCACTTCACCTTACCTCTGGCCATGAAACTGTCCTCCTCAACAAGGAATCTGCCACAGCTACGACGCCAGCGCTGACCAAGGTAAAGAACGGAAAACGGGAGCGTCAAGAAAAAAATGTCAGGCCGGGAAGCCCGAAGACCACGTGAACGAGAGCGGCCGTGGCGAGTGGCATGAAGAGGTTGTCGTCGACCGACAGGCTGGGCGCTTCCAGGATCGTGAGGATCAGGGCGACCAGCGCGGCCCGGCCCGGGTCGCCCAGCGGGACCAGGATCGCGACCACGGCAATGAAGAACGCCACGCTCCCCTCGACGCTCTTGCCACCGGGGTAGCGGATCCGGCCGAAGGTCTTTCCTACCACCGCCGAGACCGCGTCGGCGAGTCCGGCCACGAGGATCCCGGCCAGTGCTGCGGTCCCCGGGAAGACCAACGCCGCGAGCGTGTAGCCGAGGGCGAGGGTCGTGGCCCCGGTGAGTCGTTCGTCCTCCCGGGCCCGGAGCAGTGGCCCGAGCCAGTGCTGGAAGAGCCCGGACACCGACCCGCTGGTCCGCCTCATGACCTCGACGACCAGCGCCGCGAGGGTGGCGCCCGCGAACACGACGGCCGCCTCCAGCGGCGGCAGGAGCCAGACCACGGCCGCCGCCACCAGCGACAGGAGGACGTGGATCCCCTTGCGGATCACTTCTTCGCGGGGCCGAATCATGGCGCGTCGGTCACGGCCTCCCGAGCTCCGGGTACAGCGCGCGGTACACCTCGCGGTGGAGCAGCACGTTCCGGATGTAGTCGCGCGTCTCCGCGAAGGGCACCCGCTCCATGAACAGCTCGTCGTCGCGGGCCTCCGGGAACTCACGCCAGGCCGTCGCACGGGTCGGCCCGGCATTGTAGGCGGACAGCACGAGCGGCAGCACCCCGTCATGACGCTCCAGCATCTGCTCGAGATACCGCGTCCCGAGGTACACGTTCACCTCCGGCTGCCTGAGCAGCTCCGGCTCGAATCCCGTCAGCTCTACCTCCCGGGCCAGGCTCCGGCCGGTTTCGGGCATGATCTGCATCAGCCCGATCGCGCCCGCGCCGCTCGTGATCACCGGGTTGAACGCCGATTCCCGACGGATGATCCCGGCCACGAGATGGGGGTCCAGCCCGCGGGCACGGGACTCCGGAAGGATCAGGTCCCGGAAGGGGAACGGATAGATGATCCGCAGCAGGCGGGGATTGTACCCGCCCTCCCTTCGATAGAGGTCCCAGCCGAGGTCGATGCCCGTCAACGTGTACCCGCGTGCGTTCAGGGCCTCGGCCAGCGCGTACGCGTCCCCGCGCTCGTCGGCGACACGGTCCCGCAGCCGCTCCACCTCCTCTACCAGGTCGCCCCGGCGGCCCAGCTCGGCCAGCATGTCCACCCGCCGCAGTCCTTCCGCGACCCGGGCGCTCCCGGCCCCGTCGGGTGAGGCCCCCAACGGCACGTCCAGTACGGACCGGCCCAGGAGCCGGGAAGCCCGCATCCCGTAGTACGACAGTGGATCCCGGGCCCTCAGCTCCTCCAGCAGCGACATCGCCTGCTCCGGGCGATCCAGGGCGTCTGCCGTCCGCGCGGCCCAGTATGTAGCCTGCTCCCAGCGGCGGCCCCGGGGGTGGAGAGCGCGGTATCCCTGGAAGACCTCGAGGGCCCCCTCGTAGTCCTCCTCCAGCAGCTCGAGGCCGCCCAGGCGCATGAGCGCGAGCCCGGCCTCGTAGAGGCTCGGCGAGGCCTCGGCTGCCCGGCGGTAGTAGCGACGGGCCTCTTCGATCTCCAGGTCGTCGTGCTTCAGGTCGGCCAGCAGGTACAGCCCCTCGGTCACCTCCGGCTGGCCCGGGAACCGGTCCGGCAGCCGTGCCAGCGTGCTCTGGCCCGCTCCGCTGCGGCCCTGCCGGTACTGGGCCCGGCCGGCCAGGTACAGCGCCTGCGCCCCCACCCGGTCCGAAGCCGCCTGGTCCGCCAGCGACAGGAGCTCCCGCTCCGCCTGGTCGTAGCGGCCGAGATTGAAGAGCGCCCGACCCCGTTGCAGTCGGATCCCTTCCCGTGTCGCCGTATCGCCGAGCCCCGCGTCCAGGTACCTGCCGTACGCCTCCGCCGCGCGCCGGGGGTTCCCGTGGCGCGCGTAGACGTCTCCGATCCGACGCCACTGGGCCGACGTGGGGCCCAGCTCCGTGATCATCCTGGCCGCCGTCACCGCCCCGAGGGCCGCCGGCGTCTCGAGCGCCTCCTCCAGAGCCAGCCGGCCGCGCGCCGAATCGCCGGCAGCGAGTCGGAGCCGCCCGAGCTCAGCCCAGGCCGTGGCTCGCGTCACCGCCGGGCCGGCGTTCCGGGCCGTGGCCAGCGCCACCTCGCGGGCCGCCATCGTATCGCCCGCGGCCAGGGCCGCGTCCAGCCGGAGCCGCCAGCCCCGTCCACCCACCAGCGAGCCCGCGGCCGGGAGCCGGGTCCGGACCGCCGCCGTGTCGCCCCCCGCGGCCGCCGCTTCGACCGCCATCATCGCCACCCAGTCCCGGAACCACGGGAGCAGGTCGGCGGCCCGGTCGTACGCGCGCAGCGCTGCCCCGGTCGAGTCGTGAGCCAGTGCCGCAGCGCGACGGAGCTCCGCCACGCCCCGTTCACGGTCGTCCCCCGGGTGGACCTCCAGGTAACGACCCAGGAGGCGCGCGCCGTCCAGGGGCCGGCCGGTCCCGATCCGGGCCCGCCCCAGCAGTTCCAGGCCGGCTCCACCCTCGGCCGACTCGAGCCAGTCCCGTCCGCCGAGCAGTCCGGCCACCCGGTCCCAGTCACCCCAGCCCGCCGCCAGCCGCGCTGCCAGCAGCAGCTCCGCCGACGACGTGTCCGCTGTGGTGGCCAGGTACCGATCCATCAGCCGACTGGCCCGCCAGTACCGGCCCTGGTCTGCCGCGGCGTGGACCTCCGCCGGCACGGTGTCGGCCGAGAGACCGGGCTCGGCGGTGTCGGGGGCCCGTTCCGGCGCCGCACCCGCAGGGTCCGATGGGGACCGGCCTGCGCACGGATTCCCGAGCACGCCCAGAGCGAACGCTGCAAGCAGGACAGCGGATCGGGTCATTCCTTCCCGTGGTTCGAGGGATCCATCGTAAACAAACGGAAGGCCACCGCGCGGCGGTGGCCTTCCGTTCAGCCCTTGTTCTGTCGCGCAATCAGGTCACGCGGCCTGCCCGGCCTCGATATCCTGGAGCGTGTCGATCATCTTCTGCGCCGACTCCTCCATGTCGATGACCAGACGGTCGACCTTCGTCACGAAGTAGTTGTGCATGATGTTGATCGGAATGGCGATCGCCAGCCCGGTGGCCGTCGTGATCAGGGCGACCTGAATACCGCCCGCCACGATCGTCGCATCCACCTCGCCGGCCGCCTGGATGTTCGCGAACGCCTGGATCATCCCGATCACCGTCCCCAGGAAGCCCAGGAGCGGTGCGACGTTGGCTATGGTGGCCAGCCAGACCAGGCCGCTCTCGAGACCGGCCATCTGGATCATGCCCACGTTCTCGATGGCCTTCATCACTC
>CAYMLW010000237.1:0-6806 GCA_964391035.1 uncultured Gemmatimonadaceae bacterium | reverse complement strand
GTCACCAGCTCGTCCGGCGTTCGGGCCCGGTACAGGAAGTCGGCCGGGCCGCCGATGCGGAACGTGGTCATCGGCGCCAGCGGTACGTCCAACTCCAGACGGTCCCCGCCGAGACCTTCCTCGAGCGCCGCCGTGGCGGACCCCGCGGACGCCGACGGCAAAGCACTCAGTCCTCCTCCTCGGCCGACTCGTCGTCCTGTGCCACGATCTCCGGCTCCCCGGCCGGGCCGGTGGTCGGGATCCACGAGGGCGGGTCGCTCGCCGGGAACGACTCCTGTCCGGCCTCGGTCACGGCGTCCACGGGTCAACCGGCCTCGAGCTCCCGCCGGACCGCCCCCACCGCCGCCCGGATCAGGCCGTCGTGGCCCGCCAGCCCCCGGAAGATCAGCACCGCGCCCCCGAGGGCGAACAGGCACCCGGACCCCAGGTCCCGGCGGCGCAGGCTGCTCAATGCGAGCATCCCGCCGACGATGACGGAGAGCCAACGTTCCGACTCCCCAATGGTCGTCCTCTCCTGTGCCATGCGTACCGCTCCCTGGTTCGTTCCTCAAACTGGACCCCGCCGACGTTGAAGTTCCTGGCAAGGACGGTACCGCCGCAAGGGGTGGCGTCCGGCGTCCTGCGTCCAGCGTCCGGGGCGGGGCGCCGGGATTCCGGAGGGGGGTCACATGGAGAGATTCAGCGAATAGTCACGAAACTGTCCACCTCTTTGGCGAGCCCCGCGTTGAAATGGAGAGTCTCAGCGATAATCGCCGAAACCCTCCACCCCAACGCCCCGCCCGGTCCCGGAGCATGGCACCGGGACAGGGCGTCGAGAGGCGCTTCACTGGTCGCTGATCGCTGGTCGCTGATTACTGGCTGCTGGCTGCTGTCTGCTGGTTGCTGGTGACCGGTTGCTGCCGAACATGACGTGGGGAGGTTCAGGGCCGGGATTGCCGGCCAGGTCGGGCGCACCCCATCATCCGGGGCGATCCGGGCCACGTTCTCACGCTCACCTCGATCCTCCATGCTCCACAGACCGCCCACCGCGCTCCTGGTCTTCGTCCTCGCCGCGGCGTGCGGCGCGGGACACGACGCCGGGGCCGACGCAGATTCCGATCACGCCACCGATCTCGACCGCCGCTACGTCGTGGTCACGCACGGCCAGTCCGCCGACCCGTTCTGGTCGGTCGTGTCGAACGGCGTACGGGCCGCGGCGGAGGACCTGGGCGTCCGCGCCGAGTACCAGGCGCCGACCGCCTTCGACATGGTCGAGATGAGCAACCTGATCGACGCCGCCGTGGCCTCGCGGCCGGCGGGACTGGTGGTCTCGGTCCCGGATCCCGACGCGCTGGGCGCCTCCATCCGACGCGCGGTCGACGCCGGCATCCCGGTCATCTCGATCAACAGCGGCGCCGACGCCTGGCGCGACCTCGGCCTCCTCGCCCACGTCGGGCAGACGGAGTACGAGGCCGGCCGCGCGGGCGGCGAGCGGCTCGCGCAGGCCGACGCCCGGCGGGTGCTCTGCGTGAACCACGAGGTCGGCAACCTGGCTCAGGACGAGCGGTGCGCGGGCCTGCGCGATGCCCTCGAGGCAGTCGGCGGCGCCGTCCGGGTCCTCGCCGTCGACCTGGCCGATCCCGCCGACACCCATCAGCGGATCGCCGGCGCCCTGGCCTCGGACCCGGACCTCGACGGCGTCCTCACCCTCGGCCCGGCGGCCGCGGGGCCCGCGATGGACGCGCTGCGCGAGACGGGCCGCGACGGCGACGTCGCCTACGGGACCTTCGACCTGACGCCCGAGGTCCTCGCCGCCATCCGGGACGGCCGGGCGGCTTTCGCCATCGACCAGCAGCAGTACCTCCAGGGCTACCTGCCCATCGTGCTGCTGGACACCTGGGCCGAGACCCGGACCATGCCCGGCGGCGGCCAGGTGATCCGGACCGGGCCGGGCTTCGTGACCGCCGAGAACGCCGGGGCCGTCCTCGAGCTCACCGAACGCGGGCTCCGGTGACGGTGCGGCCGCTCACGACCCTCCTCCGCCGCCCGGAGCTCGGCGCCGCGGCCGGCGCGCTCCTGACGTGGGGCGTGTTCGCCCTGGCGGCCGGCGAGCCGTTCCGCAGCCTCGCCGGCACCGCGAGCTACCTCAACGCCGCGGCCCCGCTCGGGATCCTGGCCGTGGCCGTGGCGCTCCTCATGATCGGCGGCGAGTTCGACCTGTCGGTGGGCTCGATCATCGGCGCGGCCGGCATGGCGCTCATGCTCCTGACCGCCGCCGGCGTTCCCCTCTGGCCCGCCATCGCCGTCACCCTCGCGTTCTCCGCCGCCATCGGGCTCGGCAATGGCTGGCTCGTGGTCCGGACCGGGCTGCCGTCCTTCATCGTCACCCTCGCCACACTCTTCATTCTCCGCGGCCTCGCCATCGGCGTGACCCGGGCGACGACCGGCCGCACCCAGCTCGGCGGCCTCGCCGATCTCCCCGGCTACCACGCCGCCCGCACCCTCTTCGCCGCCGACTTCGGACCGTTCAGGGTGTCTGTCGCCTGGTGGCTCGCCCTCGCCGCTGTCGCCACCTGGGTCCTGCTCCGGACCGTGGCCGGGAACTGGATCTTCGCGGCGGGCGGCGACGCCGACGCCGCGCGGAAGGCCGGCGTCCCCGTCGCCCGGGTCAAGGTCTCCCTCTTCGTGACGACGGCGCTGGCCGCCGGGCTCGTCGCCGTGATCCAGGCCGTCCGGTTCACCGGCGCCGACGCGCTCCGGGGCGAGATGCAGGAGTTCCGGGCCATCATCGCCGTAGTCATCGGCGGCACGCTCCTGACCGGCGGCCACGGGTCGGCCATCGGCGCCGTCTTCGGCGCCCTGATCTTCGGGATGGTCCGCCAGGGGATCGTCATGGCCGGCATCGACGCCGACTGGTTCCAGGTCTTCCTCGGCGCCATGCTCCTCGGTGCCGTCCTCTTCAACGACTTCGCCCGGCGACGGATGGCGGGAGGAGAGTCGTCGTGAGTGGTTCGCCTCCGGTCCTGGCCGCTCGCGGCGTCGGGAAACGCTTCGGCAGCGTCGTCGCCCTCGACGACGTCGCCCTCGAGGTCCGGCCCGGCTCCGTCACCTGCCTCCTGGGCGACAACGGCGCCGGCAAATCCACCCTCATCAAGGCGCTCTCCGGCGTCCACCTCCCGACCGCCGGCCGGATCGAGGTCGACGGTCGCCCGGTGGTCCTGGACTCGCCCCGGGCCGCCCGGCGACACGGCGTGGCCACCGTCCACCAGGACCCCGCCGTCATCCCCCTCATGAGCGTCTGGCGCAACTTCTTTCTCGGCCGCGAGCCCACCCGAGGCCGCGGTCCGCTCCGACGCCTGGACGTGTCCACCGCCCGCACGGAGACCCGGTCCGCCCTGGCCGAATTCGGCATCCGCGTCGACGACGTCGACCGCCCCCTGGCCACCCTCTCCGGCGGCGAGCGCCAGTCCGTGGCTATCGCACGGGCCGCCCATACCGGCGCCCGCGTCCTCATCCTCGACGAGCCCACCGCCGCCCTCGGCGTCAAACAGTCCGCCCTGGTCCTCGACCGCATCGAGCGGGCCCGGGACGCCGGCCTCGCCGTCCTCCTCGTCAGCCACAACCCGCACCACGCGGCACGGGTGGGCGACACGTTCGTGGTGCTGCGCCACGGCGGGGTGACGGCCCGGCGGGAAGCCGGGACGGGCGCGGAGGAGCTGGGAGTGCTGATGGGGGGCGGTCCCGATCCTCAATGATCCGGCGTGATGGCGATGGCGTTGGGCTGCCACCCGATGCGGATCTCGTCGGTCACGCTGTTGGACCCGGCGTCGATGACCACGACGTCGTAGCCGTAGCCCTCCCACGTACCCTGGATGGCGACGTAGACCCGCCCGCCGTCCGGCGTAACGGCGACCTCACCCGCCGCGTAGTCCAGGGCGATCGTGCTGACCACGGCGGCCGACTCCGTGTCGATGACGCTCACCGATGGGTCGAACCGGTTCGCCACGTAGACCGTCCCTCCGCCCGGGGCCATGGCCAGGTGCACCGGGCCCGGGTTGACGTACGAGAGGTAGACGCCCGGCAGGTCTATGGTGGCGGTCACCGTGTGGGTCGCCAGGTCGATGACCGACACGGTGCCGGCGCCGTTGTTGGTCACGTAGGCCCGGGTACCGTCCGGTGAGACCACCGGGTACCAGGGGGCGTCGCCGACGGCGACGGTGGCTACGACCGTGTCGGGGCCGAGCTCCACGACCGTCACGTCGTCGGAGTGATTGTTCACCAGGAGGGCACGGTTCCCGTCCGGCGTGATGGCGATACCGGTGGACCCGCCCCCGGATGGGATCGTCTCGATCACGCTGTTGGAGGCGGGGTCGATGGCGTACACGTCGCCGCCCGCCGCGAAGGCCCGGGTCCCGTCGGGAGTGAACGCGATATCGTGGCAGGCGGTCAGCGGGATCGTGCCGGCGACCGTGTCCGCAGCCAGGTCGACCACGAAGACCGCGTCGTCCATGCAGCTCGCGACATACGCCCGGTCGCCCGCGGGCGCGACGGCCAGGGCATTGCCGTGCTTCACGTCCATCTCGGCAACGACGCTGTCCGTCGCCAGATCGATCGCGTCCAGCTCGTAGTACGCAGCCACGTAGGCCCGATCGAGACCCAGGGACACGGAGATGGACAGCTCCGCCGTGGCGGTCTGGCCGTCGCCGCTCTCGGCCTGAACGGTGAACGTCGCGGAGCCCGCGGTCGTGGGGGTCCCGCTGATCTCCCCCGTCGAGCCCAGCGAGAGGCCGGCCGGCAACGAGTCGGATACCACCGACCAGGCGTACTCGCCGTCCCCGCCCTCGGCCGCGACCGTGTCGGCGTACGGTTCGTCCACCGTGCCCGCCCGGAGCGCCTCCGTGGTCACTTCCAGCACCTCGTAGACCGCCACCCGGGCGGTATCGGACCGCTCCTCTACCGCGGCGATGACCCCGGTGACGCCCTCGGCTACCCCCGCCACCCGACCCTGCCCGTCCACGGTGGCCACGCCGGGATCCTCGCTCGACCACGTCACCGGCCGGTCCAGCGTGTCCCCCGACGCCCCGACGGCGAGGACCCTCAGCCGGGCGCTGTCGCCGATCACCAGACTCGTGTCGGCCGGTGTCACCCGGACCGAGACCACCGGATCGCTCACGTCCACTTCCGCGGAGCCCGTCACGCCCTCACAGCTCGCCGTCACCGTGACCGAACCGGCACCCACCGCCATCACCTCCCCGCTCCCGTCCACCGTGGCTACCGCACCATCTCCCGTCGACCACGAGACCGCCCGGTCCAGGGGGTTGCCATCGGCGTCGAGCGGCGTGGCCGTGAGCTGTCCGCTCTGCCCCACGTCCAGGGCGAGCGCCGCCGGCGACACCTCCACCGTCGCCACCGACGGCGGCCGGACCGGGTCGTCGGGACAACCGACCAGGACGGGCGCGAGCAGGCCGAGGAGCAAGAGGGTCGGGCGACGGTCTCGCCAACGGGAGGTACGGCTCCACATACGATCTCCTTCAGCGGACGGAGTCGGGTAGGAGCCCACGGCACAATACGGTAAACGTCCATCAACAATTTAGGATAATGCGACGATCTCCGTCAAACCTCCGGACTGGGGACCCTCATCTCTCCGTGCGCCCGGCCGCTTCATCGCCTCGTACGCCGGCACTTCCACTTCGCCTCCCTCGCCCTCGCCCCGCCGCCGTAGCCTGGGCCGCTCGACCCGCACCTTCCGCTCCGACAGGTACGCCACACCGTTCTGGCGTCCATACCAGACCGTTTCGCCGTCCTCGCGCGCCTTGCCCGCCTGCTTCAGGCCCGCCACGCTCCTGGCGCTCATCTCCAGCACCGCCTCGATCGTCGCCCGGCCCAGCACGTCGATCACCTCGTCGATGGCGAGCTCGCTTCGCTCCACCAGCTCCACCATCGGCAGCAGGAACTGCCCCTCCTGCGCCAGGAACTCCCTCATCGCCCGCCTGTCGCTCCCGTCCGCTACCTCGTATTCTGTCTTCATCGTGGTGGCTCCCGTGTTGGGGTTTGTGATGCCCGATCGTACTGCGATCGGGTCCCCCGGGGCCACCACGATTTTCGTCCTCCCCCCTCAGCGACCTTCAACTACGGTTGGGACAGCCTCCCAGCTCCCACAGCTACAACTCATTTAGGAGAACCCGATAGAGCCGCACTTCCGGGGCTACCCGCCTGCTTGCCAAGCAGGGGTGAGGTCGACCAAGGATAGGCGGGGGGCCCGGGGCGCCCGGGGTTCACTGAGGTTCGGGAAACCAAATCGGGGCCCCATCCACCCTGGAGTTGTTTGTGACCTTCCTCTTGTTCGAGCCATCCGAGTCCATTGTCCAGATCTCCCATGAATTGTGATCTTCTGGGTCGCCTGCCACGTAAACGATTCTGGCCCCATCGGGGGACCACGCTGGAGCGTACTCGAACGTGTTCGGGCTCTCTGATATGTTTCGCGCGTTCGAACCGTCCCCATCCATTACCCAGATGTCCCAGTTCCCGGCCGCCGCCGAGGCGTACGCGACCTTACTGGCGTCTGGGTTCCATGACGGTGTGGCCTCCATCGACGAATTGTTCGTCAGCCTCACAATGCCTGAGCCGTCTGGATTCATCGAATACAATTCGAAGGATTCGCTATCATTATCAACGTCTGATGCGTAGATCAGCCTTTCCGCCGGGGCCCAGGCTAGATCTACGTAGAAGTAGCCCGCTTGAGGGGTGATCCTGGAATTGCCAGAGCCATCCGAATTGGGTGTGGCTATTCTTCGACGACGGTCCACAGCCGTGGGTAGAGCCGTTGT
>CAYMLW010000236.1:0-6822 GCA_964391035.1 uncultured Gemmatimonadaceae bacterium | reverse complement strand
AGGAGGCCGGGATCCTACTCCCCCTCACCAAGAGGCGCCGCAACCAGTCATGGGAGGCGGAGGGACTTCTGTCCATCCTGGAGGGTCTCGAGGCGGGAGATCACCCGCGCGCGACGTGACACCCCCTCGGGGCTGCATCGGGGCGGTACTGTGCCAGAAACCGTGCCAGAACCCACCGACGTTGGCACACGTTGGCGAACGCCAGACTCTTGGGAATCAACGCCCACTGGCGCTGACGGACGGTCGGGGGGCGTTCCCAAAGCAGGTGCGCTACCGGACTGCGCCACGCCCCGAAACGTGTGTTTTTCCGTCGTGTCGCGGTTTCTGCCTCGCAACATAGTCGGCTGGCCGGCCTGTTGGTAGGCCCGTGAGCCGGGTCGGGCTCGCCGGGGGTCCGGCTACGGCTTGTAGGGCCAGCCGTTGCGCACGGCCAACCATTCCCGGGCCAGCCGCTCGGGGGCGGCGGCCGACGACTCGGCGGGCAGGTCCTGCTCGTGATAGCCGTGGAGGGAGGCGATCTGTGCGAGGCCCAGCGCCGCGTCGGTCACGCCCGTGGTCGAGGGCCGCTGCGACGAATCGCCGTGCCGTGCTCTCGTCCACGTCCTCCGCCAGCGCCGCGTCCGCCGTCCGGCGGATAAGCTCGTCGAGATGGTCCGAGTCCACGTGATCCATGCTCCACCACGGCTCGCCCTCGATGAGCCGGTCCCAGCGTGACAGCACGCTCCGGACAATATCCGGCGCGTCTTCCTCTATGGTCCGTCGGATCGTGTCCACCTGCTCTCCCCTGGTTCTTGGCACCTCTGTGGCGCACCCCCGGGATCGACCCTTGCGAGCGCCACTCCGCCGCGGCGGCACTGGCGCGGCGGACCGGCGGAGCCCATCCTCGTGATGCGGCAGCGGTACCCCCACGTCAGCAGCAGATGATACGACCGATGGTCCGAACCCCGTTCCTCGTTCACCCGACCCGGATGCGGCGCCCTGCGAGGGCGCTCGTCGGGATGGCGCTGATGGCCACGGCGCTCCTGGCGACGGCCCCCGTCGGGGCGGAAGCACAGCAGCCTTTCCCCGCCCGTGACCGGGGCGAGCCATCCCTCTTCTCGGCGACCGTGTTCACGGGCGTTGCGACGCCGGGCCAGTGGGTGTCGGGCGCCGGGCTGCGGGTCCGGGTCTCGCGGATCCGGTTCGAGCCCGCCGTGACCCACGGGCGCGCGGGAAATTACGACAGCCTGACGGGGTGGGCGACCGTGTCGCTGCTCCTGATGGAGACGCCGGGGCTGGACTCGTACGTGGGCGGGGGCGTGGCGTACTACCGGGAGCGCTCGGACGCGGCGGGCCTGACGCAGACGCGGTCGATCGTGGCGCCGGGCTTTCTGGCCGGTGTCGAGACCGATGTCCTGGGCGTCGGGCTGTTCGCGGAGGCTCGCCTCCTGGACGGCGAGTACGCGGGCGACAGCGGGATCGGGGCCACGGACGTCGGGTCGACGAGCTTCGTCGCCGGAATCTGGCTTCCTTTCTGACCGGGCGAGGCGACGATGATGCACGGACGCAACGGCCGGATGAATCGACTCGCGGGCTTCCCGGGTCCACGGGTGGGCCTGGCGCTGGTGCTGTGCCTCGGGTCGGGCGCCCTCGCCTGCCACGACGGCGTTTCGCTGTTGAGGACGAACGTGGCGGTCAGGACGCTCACGTTGGTGGAGGGCGACGGGCAGGAGGCGGCGGTGGCGACGCCGGTGCCGGTGGCGCCGGCGGTACGGGCCCTGGACCAGGATCGCAAGCCGATGGAGGGCGCGAAGGTGGTCTTCGCCGTCACGGTCGGTGGAGGTTCTATCGCCCAGGACACCGTGGTCACCGACGAGCGGGGCATTGCGAGTGCCGGCGAATGGGTCCTCGGTCCGGACGCGGGACGGAACGAGGTCGTGGCCAGGGCGCCGGAAGTCGAACCGTTCGTCTTCACCGCGACAGGGCTGCCAGGCGCCCCGGCGGAGCTGCGGAAGATCGCCGGGGACGGTCAGTCGGCGACGGTGGGCACCGCGGTAGCGGAGGCGCCGAGGGTCCGGGCATTGGACGCCCACGGCAACGGGGTGCCGGAGGTGGCCGTGACGTTCGATGTCCGGGTCGGGGGCGGCTCGGCAACGGGCGTGGAGGCGGTGACGGATTCGACGGGCGCGGCATCGGTGGGTGGGTGGACGCTGGGCACGGCGCCCGGCGAGAACAGGCTCGAAGCGGCCTCGGAGGGCCTGGTCCCGGTGCAGTTCACTGCGACGGCCACGCCCGGGGCGCCGGCGGCGATGGCCAAGGTGGCGGGCGACGATCAGGAAGCGGAAGTCGGGACGTCGGTTGCGGTGGCGCCGGCGGTCCGCGTGACGGATTCGTACGGGAACGGGGTGCCGGGGGTCACGGTGACGTTCGAGGTCACGGCCGGTGGCAGCGCGCTGGCAGAGGTGAGGGCGGGGCGCGACGGTGTGACGGAGCTCTCCGACGGCAGCGTCGCCGGTGGGGAGGCCGTGACCGACTCGGGTGGCGTGGCCACGGTGGGCGGCTGGACGCTCGGCACGGCGGCGGGGCGGAACGAGCTGACCGCGACCGTGACGGAGCTCGACCCGGTGGTGTTCGTCGCCACCGGCCTCCCGGGGCCTGCGGAGGTCGTGGAGAAGGTCGGCGGAGACGGTCAGTCGGCCGCGGTCGGCACCGCGGTGGCCGTGGCGCCCGCCATCCGTGTGGTGGACCAGTACGGCAACGGTGTGCCAGGCCTGGCGGTCGCCTTCGAGGTCACGAGCGGTGGTGGAACGGTGACGGGGGCGGTGGCCACGACGGACACGGCGGGCGAGGCGTCGGTGGGCGGCTGGACGCTCGGGACGGTGCCGGGCACGAACACGCTCGCGGCGACGGCGGAGGGCCTCGACCCGGTCGAGTTCACCGCGACGGCCACGCCGGGGACGGCCGCGGGGGTGGCCAAGGTGGCCGGCGACGGTCAGACGGCCGAAGTCGGGACGGTGGTGGCGACGGCTCCGGCGGTCCGAGTGACCGACCGGTACGGGAACCCCGTACCGGGGGTGACGGTCACGTTCACGATCACAGGGGGCGGGGGAAGCGCAACCGGAACGGAGCCGGTGACGGACGCGGACGGGGTCGCGATGGTGGGAAGCTGGACGCTGGGGACGGTCGCAGGAACGAAGTGGCTCACGGCGACGGTGGCCGGGGCCGACCCGGTGACGTTCACGGCTACCGCGGAACCCGGCCCGCCAACGGGACTGGCGAAAGTGCGCGGGGACGGCCAGACCACGGCGGTGGGGACCGCGGTCACGACGCCCCCGGTGGTGCGTGTGGTGGACGCGTACGGGAACGGGGTGCCGGGCGTGGCCGTGTCGTTCACGGTCACGGACGGCGGCGGGAGCGCCACGGACACGGAAGCCGTGACCGACGCGAACGGTGAGGCTGCGGTGGGCAGCTGGACACTGGGCACGATGCCCGGCGCGAACACGCTCCAGGCGACGGCGACGGGGCTGAGTCCGGTGGCGTTCACGGCCACGGCCACGGCGGGGTCGCCGGCGACGCTCGCGAAGACCGGGGGCGATGGCCAGACGGCGGAGGTGGCCACGGCGGTAGCGACGCCGCCGGCGGTCCGGGTCACCGACTCGTATGGCAACCCCGTGGCGGGCGTGGCGGTCACCTTCGCGGTCACGGGTGGCGGGGGGAGCGTGACCGGCGCGGAGGCGGTGACCGACGCGGACGGCGTGGCCGAGGTCGGGGGCTGGACGCTGGGCACGGCGGCCGGCGCGCAGGCTTTGACCGCGACGGTGGCGGGCCTGACCCCGGCGGAATTCACGGCGACGGCCACGGCCGGAGCGCCGGCGACGGTCACGATCCAGGCCGGCCAGGACCAGACGGCCACGGCAGGGACGGCCGTCCCCATCGACCCGGCGGTGCTCGTCGAGGACGCGTACGGCAATCCGGTGCCGGGCGTCTCGGTGGACTTCACGGTCACGGCCGGCGCCGGAACCGTGACGGGGTCCCCGGCGACGACCGACGCGGCGGGAATCGCAACGGTCGAGTGGGTGCTCGGTGACCCGGGCGCCAACACGATGGACGCCACGGTCACCGGGCTGACCCCGGTCACCTTCCAGGCCACGGCGAACTAGGCGCCGCCCATCACCTGTCGAACGCGGTCGAGCAGCTGGGCCGCGGTGAAGGGCTTGGCGAGGTAGGCGGTCTCGGGCTCGATCTCCGCCTCGGAGTATCCGGTCATGAGCAGAGTCCGGACATCGGGCCGGGTGCGGCGAGCCGCCCGGATCAGCTCGCGACCGCTCAGCCGGGGCATGACGGCGTCGGTCAGGATCAGATCGACGAATCCCGAACCGTTCTGAAACTCCCGAAGCGCCTGTGCGCCGTCTTCGCACTCGACCACGTCGAACCCGTGCCGTCGAAGCGTCCGGGCGACGAGAGAGCGGACGGCCGGCTCGTCCTCGACCACCATGACGGTGCCCGTGCTACGGCCGAGCTGGGCGACGGGCTCAGGCTTCTCGTCCGGGGCCGCGATGGAGCCGGCGGCCTTCGGGAAATAGAGCTCGAACCGGGTGCCCTGCCCGGGCGCGGATCGCACCGCGATGTAGCCTCCGCTCTGCTTCATCACGCCGTAGACCGTGGCCAGGCCGAGTCCCGTGCCCACGTCCTTGGGCTTGGTGGTGAAGAAGGGCTCGTAGATCCGCGACTGGGTCTGTATATCCATTCCCACGCCGGTGTCCACCACGTCGAGCCGGACGTAGTCGCCGGGCAGTATCGGGAAGTCGAATCGCTTCGCGGCATCGTCACGGGTGATGACGGCGTTGCGTGTCTCGAAGACCAGCTCGCCGCCGTCGGGCATGGCGTCGCGGGCGTTCAGGGCCAGGTTCATCAGGACCTGCTGGAGCGGCGCTTCGTCCATGGTTATGGGCCAGAGGTCGTCGTCGGGGCGTGCCTGGATCCCGATGCGATCCCCGATGAGCCTGTGAAGGAGCTGGCTCATGTCGCCGATCACGGCGTTCAGGTCGAGAGTCTTGGGGTCGAGCCGCTGCTTGCGACCGAAGGCGAGGAGCTGCCGGATCAGCTCCTCGGCCCGGCGAGTGGCCGACTCCGCCTCCTGTAGCTCCACCAGGTCGTCCTCCTCGGCCCCCCTGTCCCGCTCCTGGGTGATGTACGCCTCGATATTCCCGCCGATCGCCGTCAGGAGGTTGTTGAAGTCGTGGGCGATCCCGCCGGTCAGGCGACCGATGGCCTCCAGACGCTGCACGCTGCCGAGCCGCTGCTGGAGCTCTTCCCGCTCGGCCTCCAGCTTCCGCCGCTTCGCGAGCTCCCGGGCCACCAGCGCATAGATCAGGGCGCCGCCGAGCAGGACGAACACGGTCCCCTTGATGGCCTGGCCAATGCGCAGATGGTCGGGGAACGTCAGCGCGAGGAGCCAGTCGGACAGACCGATCCACACCGCGCCGAGCACCACGTAGATCAACGCGATCCGCGCAGGGGCGCTGGGCCCGTCACGAAATGGCATCCGTCCTCGCACGCGGCGGCGGAAACGATGCCGGGGGGTATGGGCCACCCCCCGGCGCGTTGAAAATTGACCGGACCGCCTCCATCAACGTGACTCCAACCCCCTTCGAAGCCCCGCTCCGGGAGACGGCCGGTCGTAGTCAGGTCTGCCCTTCGCAGATCAGGACCCCGTCCAGCCACCAGCAGGTATCGGATTCGTCGTCACCGCCGGCGACGGTCGGCAACTCCGTGCACGCGCCGAGGCCGATTCCGACGCCCATCAGGACCACCATGGCCAGGACATTCCGGATTGTGCGCATCTCCACCTCTGTTCGGTGAATGCCCGTACCGGAGCGGTGGGCCCCGGCACGACTCCTTGATCGGGCCCGCCCCGTGCGGTAGCATCAGACTTGTGTCTCTGGCGCTCCGTCGGGGATATCCCGTCGTTCTGCAGCCCAGGATAGCGAGGGGGCGTCACGCAGCTGTCACGTGGCAGGTGACGGCAGGTGGGGAGCGACTCGACCGGGGGGAAACAAATGTATTCGCTGACGCTGCTGGGTGGCCTGGACCTGCACGCTCCGGACGGACGGCGGGTGGGCTCCGTGCTGAGCCAACCGAAGCGACTGGCCCTGCTGGCGGTCCTGGCGCTGGAGTCGCCGCGTCGGCTCCAGCGGGACGAGTTGATGGGGCTGCTGTGGCCGGAGGTATCGGAGGACCGGGCCCGCAGCGCGCTGCGTCAGTCGCTGTACTACCTGCGTCGTTCTCTGGGTCCCGGGGTGATCACGGGGAAGGGTGAGGAAGGGATCGGGATCGACCCGGAGCAGCTGGAGTGCGATGCCCGGGAGCTGCTCCGGGCGGCGGAGGAGAGTCGTTGTGCGGAAGTGCTGAAGCGGTACGGAGGCGGTCTACTTCCGGGGTTCCATCTCTCGGATACGCCGGTCCCGTTCGAGCGGTGGCTGGAGGACCTGCGTCGACGGGTGGAGCGTTGCACGCTGGAATGCGCGTGGCGTCTTGCAGACGAGGAGGCGCGAGCCGGGAACCGTGCGGCGGCGGCGGTCGCGGCGCGTCGGGCGTGGGAGCTGGAGCCGTGGGGGGAGGCGGCGCTGCAGAAGCTGCTGCGGATCCTGGTCGAGGCCGGAGACGTGGTGGGTGCCCGGGCCGCGTACGATGAGTTCGCGAGTCGGCTCGAGGCGGAGGAGCAGCGTGGGCCGAAGCCGGCCACGCAGGCGATCCTCGAGAATGCGGCGGATCCGGTGGGGAGAGAGTCGGAGTCGGCGGCCCCGGTGGTGGTGGAGGCGGTCCGGGAGCGTGCCGAGCTGG
>CAYMLW010000235.1:0-6869 GCA_964391035.1 uncultured Gemmatimonadaceae bacterium | reverse complement strand
TGGACGGGCGGGTCTACTACATGTCCGAGCGGGACTACGCGTCCAACGTCTGGTCCTGGGACCCGGCCACGGGCGACGAGCGGCAGCACACCTTCCACGCCGACTTCGACGTGAAGAGCGTGGGCGCCGGGCACGGCCTGGTGGTCTACGAGCAGGCGGGCTACCTCCACGCGCTGGACCCCGCCACGGGCACGACGCGGCAGCTCGTGGTCCACGCCGAGGCCGACCAGAACTGGGCCCGGCCCCGGTGGGAAGAGCTATCGACCACGCAGCTCCGGGACGTCCGGCTCTCGCCCACCGGCAAGCGCGCCGTGTTCGAGCAGCGGGGCGAGATCTTCACGGCCCCGGCGGGCGTGGGGTCGTGGCGGAACATCACGCGCAGCCCGGGCGTGGCGGACCGTCACCCGGTGTGGTCGCCGGACGGCGAGCGGATCGCGTGGTTCAACGACGAGGGCGGCGAGTACGGCCTGGTGGTGGCCGACCAGCTCGGCCGGAGCCCACGTCGCATCGCCATCCCCGACCCCACGTTCTTCTTCCAGCCGACGTGGAGTCCGGACGGCTCGCGGCTCGCGTTCACCGACACCGACTACCGCGTCCTCATCCTGGACCTCGATTCCGGCGACATCACCCACGTCGACACCGATCGCTACGCCCACCCCCAGCGCACGACCAACCCCGTCTGGTCGCCCGACTCCCGGTGGATCGCGTACGCCCGGCGACTCGACACCCAGTTCCGGGCGGTCTTCGTCCACGACACCCGGACCGGCGAGACCCATCAGCTCACCGACGGGATGGCCGACGCCATCGACCCCGTGTGGGACGCCGACGGCCTCCACCTCTGGTTCCTCGCCTCCACCGACTTCGGGCTCAATACCGGCTGGCTCGACATGACGTCCTACGACCGGCCGGTCACCCGGGCCCTCTACCTGGCCGTCCTCGACGCCGACGAACCGTCGCCGTTCCTGCCCCGGAGCGACGAGGAGGGCGGGGACGCCGACGACGAGGGCGGGTCCGACGGGCGCGACGGGCCCCGTGGGGGCGACTCGGGTGGAAGCGGGGCGGGCGCCGATGTCGTCGTGAGTATCGATTTCGACGGGATCCAGCGCCGGATCCTGGCCGCGCCCGGGCTGCCGGCCCGGAACTACGTCGGTCTGGTGCCGGGTCCCGAGGGCCATGTCTTCGTGCTCGAGAGCGTGCCGAACCAGCAGGGCGCCACGGTCCACCGCTACAGCATCGAGGACAGGGAGCCCAAGGAGTTCCTGGAGCGGGTGCAGACGCTGGTGGCGTCACATGACCGGACGAAGGTGCTGGCGCGGAGCGGGTCGTCATGGCGAGTGGTGGACGCCGGCGGGTCGCCCCCGGGCGGCAACGGCGGCGAGGCACTGGAGCTGGCCGACCTGCGGGTGCGGGTGGACCCGAAGGCCGAGTGGGCCCAGATGCTCCGGGACGGCTGGCGGTTCATGCGGGACTTCCTGTACGTCGACAACGTCCACGGCGCGCCCTGGGACGACGTATGGCAGTGGTACTCGGCGTGGCTCCCCGACGTCGAGCACCGGTCCGACTTCAACCACCTGCTGGACATGCTGTCCGGCGAGGTGGCCGTGGGGCACTCGTACGTCCGGGGCGGCGACTACCCCGACCTCGAATCCCCACGCACCGGCCTCCTGGGCGTCGACATCGAGGAGGACCGGGGCTTCTATCGCAGCACGCGCGTGTACACGGGCGAGGACTGGAACCCCGGCTTGATCGGGCCGCTGGCGCACCCGGGCATGGACGTCGAGGCGGGCGACTACATCGTCGCCATCCAGGGCGAGCCGCTGCGCGCACCGGCGAACCCGTTCCGGCTCCTGGAGGGCACGGCCGGACGGGTCATCTCCGTGTCGGTGAACGACCGGCCCACGCTGGACGGCGCCCGCGAGCTGTGGGTCGAGCCGGCGTCCTCCGAGGGCCAGCTCCGCACCTGGGCGTGGGTCATGGACAACAAGCGCCGCGTCGACGAGCTCTCCGACGGCCGCCTGGCCTACGTCTGGCTGCCGAACACCGGCGGCGGCGGGTACAGCTACTTCAACCGCATGTACTTCGCACAGCAGGACCGGCTGGGCGCCGTGATCGACGAGCGGAACAACGGCGGCGGCTCGGCCGCGGACTACATCGTCGAGGTCCTCGACCGGGAGCTGACCGGCTACTTCAACTCACGGACCGAGGACCGGAAGCCGTGGACCCAGCCCATGGCCGGGCTCTTCGGCCCCAAGGTCATGGTCATCAACGAGCGGGCCGGCTCCGGCGGCGACCTGCTCCCCTACCTGTTCCGCTTCAAGGAGGTCGGGCCGCTGGTGGGCACCCGGACCTGGGGCGGGCTCGTCGGGACCTGGGACACCCCGCCCCTCATCGACGGCGGCCGCTTCGTCGCCCCCCGGGGCGGCTTCTTCGACGTGCACGGCGAGTGGGCCGCCGAGGGCGTCGGCGTGGCGCCCGACATCGAGGTCCGCAACGACCCGGCCCCCGTGATCGCCGGCCGCGACCCTCAGCTCGAGGCCGCCGTGGCCGAAGCGCTCCGCCTCCTCGAGACCGAGGCCGTTGAGCTCCAGGACGAGCCGCCGGCGCCCGTGCGGTGGCGGCGACCAGGGACCAGGGACCAGCGGCCAGCAACCAGCGACCAGCAACCAGCGACCAGCAACCAGCGACCGGTGACCAGCGACCGGTGACCAGCAACCGGTGACCAGCGACCAGCAACCAGCGACCAGCAACCAGCGACCGGTGACCGGCGGCCGGTGACCAGTGACCGGACCGGGCGCGACGGCCGGGGGACGGGCCGCCGGGGGGCGGCGGGGCGGCAGGTGCGCTGACGCCAGCCTGAAGTGGGCCGCGAGGCCGGCGGGCTGTCCCCTGTCCCGAACTGTCGTGTCGAGGCGCAACGGGCAGACGGGAGGCAACTGTGGGTCGCCGGGCGACCTGAAGTTGCGGTTCGCTGACCCCTGCCTCCAACGAAATGACGGTTTGGGTCGCGGGGCGACCCGGACTTGTCTTCCGAGCGGGGAGAGGTGACCCAGCGCAGGTTTCTGGACGCCGGCACCCGGTCACTCGTCCCCCGGCCTGCCCTGCGCGCGCCCGGCGGGCTCTTCACACGGGCCGATCCCGCTCCACGGCCCGGGAGCGGGCTGAGCCAGGCCCGTGACGGAAGCGCCCGCGCCGGGCAAGGCGGGCCGCCCTGACGAAGGCCGTGACGACGGCGCTCAGTCCGTCGAGCCAGCCTCCCCCGTCAACCGGATGAGCGCCCGACGGGCGGCTTCGACCCGGGGCTGAAGGACCGGGTCCGCGTAGCGCCACAGCTCCACGAGCTCCGCATGGTACCGGGCCGCCCGCTCGGACCGCCCGGCCTGTTCGTGGAGGTCGGCGGGGCGCCCCATCCGCTCGTGGAGACGGCCGAGGTCGTCGAACGCACAGACGGGGCACGACGCGGTGTCGGCGTAAGCGCGGTGGAAGCGGAGGGCGGTGTCCAGGTCGCCCTCAGCTTCCGCGATGAGGGCGTCGACATCGGCGAGGTCGGCGCGCAGGGAATCCGGTACGGCGCCACGGTACTCCGCCACTATCGCCCGGGCCTCATCGGCCTCGTCGGCGGCCGCGTATAGCCAGGCGTGGTACGAGTAGTCGCGATCGAGCGGGTCGACGCTGTCGGCCAGGAATTGAGCTCGCGCCCGGTCGAGCTGGACGAGTGCGAGGTCCCGGTCCCCCAGGACGCGGAGCGTGGTGTCGACGTGCCGGGGCCGGGCCCACCGGTGAGTGTTGCGCCCTACCGCGCCGGCGACCTGGGCCAGATCTCGCACGGCGGCCTCGCCGTCTTCCAGGCGACCCTGGAGGTTGGAGAGGACCTGGGTGTAGAGGGCCTCACGGACCGGGGCGGCCGGATTGTCGGAGTGGGGTTCGGGCATCGCTCGGACGATGGAATCGGCGGGCTGTCCCGAAGTATCGGATCGAGTCCCTCGCGCATCTCCCGGTCCCTCGCGCATCTCCCGGTCCCTCGCGCATCTCCCGTCCGTCGCGCACCCCGGATTTCCCCCCTGCCGCTGCCCGGTCCGACCCCCAGCCCGATCTCTACACGGCACGACCTGCGGCCCGGACCTCGGCCCGTACTAGCGCCTGTCCGATCTCGATCCTCCTCGACGATCTGGCGAACGCTGATGGGAATGACCTGGATACCGGCGGCGGCGAGGCGTGTGGTGCGGCGATGGTCGCCTTCGAAGCTGGGCCGGGAGGAGTGCCATCGGAAGCCGTCGATCTCGACGGCGACCCGGTATTCCGGCCAGTAGACATCGAGACGGTAGCCCGCGACCGGCGCGTTGACGCTGGGCGTGGGGAGGCGGCCCTTCCGTACGACGTCGCGTAGGAAGATCGCCTCCGCCTCCGACTCGGTGAGTGCCGGCCCGTCGGCCCGCTCGATGACGGCCCGCAGCGCACGAATCCCGGGCCGACCGCGATAACGCTTCAGGAGGTCTCGGAGCGCATCCGGTGTGACCAGGCTCTCGCGTTCCGCGCGTGCCACGGCGCGTTCGAACTCCACCATGGGGGCCATAACGGCGAAGTCGACGAGCGTCCTGTGGCTGGTCGTGACGGGAACGCCGTCCAGCCGTGTCCACTCGTCGTCCGGGAGAGCGCCGACGCACCACGCCCGGATCCCGGCCAGGCCGCGGCCACGACGCCCCACCACCGTGATATCGACGGGCTCGGCAGCTTCCGGTCCGCGGCCCACCTTCCAGAGTCCGATCCCGCTGCGATGACTGACCACTGCGTCCGGGCCACAGGCCAGGACCGCCGCCATCTCCTTCGATCGCGGAGGCGCGACGGGCCCTACCAGATAGGTCCCGCGGTGCAGCCTGCGGTACGTTCCGGACTTCGCGCCACGGCTGACCGCGCGCGCCCCCATCCCCAGCTCGATGAGCTGCCCGCGCGTGACCACACCGTGCTGCTTCCGCACCAGCTCCTGGATTCCAGCTTCGATCTCGCGACCCGCCACACCCGCCTCCGAGCGTCTGGTCACCGGCCTTCCTGCGGCCGCGCCCCACCATTCGCCCCCTTTCGGGGCGGAGCCATGGCTCCGTGAGACGGGTTCAGCGCGCGTGGTCGCCCGATTGCGTCGCTCAGCCGCCGGGCCCGCCCCTTCCCGACCGGTCCTCGGGCGCTGGCGCCGGGGTCATGCGATTGGAGTCGGGCCCGACCATCTTCATGACCTCTTCGACCACCCGCTCGATCTGCGGGTCCCGGCCCTGGATCAGCAGGTCCGGATCGTCCCATACCGGGATATCGGGTGCGACGCCCTCGCCCTCCCAGAACCAATGGCCGTCGTTGTCGTAGAGGCGCGCGCCCGGCACCGTGATGCCGCCGCCGTCGATCAGCTGGTGGCCGGTGGCCGGCCCGACGAGGATCCCGAGGGTCCGTTCCCCGATGATGGGTCCCGCCTCGAGCTCCTGGAAGGCCCAGGGCAGGCCATCGCCGCCGGAGCCGGCCCAACCGTTGATGAGCATGCCCATGGGCCCGGTGTTCGCCTTGACCGGCCAGGTGTGATCCCGCCCGTGGCGCCAGTGGAGGTTGTACACCACCGGCCGCTGCATCAGCTCGAGGAAGCGGTCGGCGAGCTGGCCGCCGCCGTTGAAACGCTCGTCGATGATGAAGCCCTTCCGGTCGAGCTGCCCGTAGTACATCCGGACCAGCTCCCGCTGGCCCTGGGCGCCGGTGTTGGACATGTAGACGTAGCCGAGGGCGCCGTCGGACAGCTCGTCGACCATCCGTCGATTCCGCTCGATCCACTCGAGGTAGCGCAGGTTGCGCTCGCCGCCGGTCGAGAAGGTCTCGACGATGGTGGTCCGGGCGTCGTCGGGGTCGCCGGTCCGGCTGATCCGGAGCGACACGGTCTCGCCGGCCAGCCCCTCGAAGGCGGCATACGGGTCACGCCCCGTGTCCAGCGCCTGCCCGTTCACGGCGAGGATGTAGTCCCCCTCCCGGACGTCGAGCCCGGGCCGGTCCAGCGGCGAACGGGTCTCGGTGTCCCAGGGGGCCGGCCGAACGATACGCGCGATGCGGTAGCCCCGGTCGTCGAGCTCCCAGTCGATGCCGAGGAAGCCGGTCTGAACCGGCTCGACGGACTCGGCATCCCCGCCGAAGGTGTAGGTGTGGCCGGCGCTCAGCTCCGACGCGAGCTGGGACTGGAGGAAGCTCACGTCCCAGCGGGTCCGGGCGTGCTCGAGCAGAGCCCCGTAGCGCTCGCGCAGCACCTCCCAGTCGACGCCGTGCATGTTCGGGTCGTAGAACATGTCCCGGTGCCGCCGCCAGGTGTCGGCGAAGATCTGCTCCCACTCCGCCCGCGGGACCAGGTCCATGACCAGTCCGTCGGTCGGGATGGGCTCCTCGATCTTCTGGCCGGGCTCGGGGTGGATCAGGCCGTACCGCCCACGCTGGCCCACGAGGATCATCTCCCCATCCGCGCTCGGCACCGCGGCCGAGATCCCCTCGGCAACCGTCTCTTCCTCGCGCTCCTCGATGTCGTAGAGCACGAGGCTCGGTGGCCCGTTCCCGGCACCGGTATTCGGCGCTCTCAGGTAGACCATCTTCCCCTCGAACGGCATGAGGTTGCGGAGGTTGCCGGCGTCCGGCGGCAGCACCACCAGACGGGCCTCGAAGTCCTCGAAGTCGATCTCGACAGCCGGCGCGTCGTCCCCGGATCCGCCGCCGTGTTCGCCGTTCACGCCGCGTTCGCCGCCCCCGCTCCCGGCCCCTCCGCCGCGGGCCGCCGGGTCCTCGTCGTCGGACGGCACCTCGTCATTGCGCGGAGTCAGCGGCGACTCGACATCGCGGGTCAGCCCGACGGCGGCGAGGCG
>CAYMLW010000234.1:0-6912 GCA_964391035.1 uncultured Gemmatimonadaceae bacterium | reverse complement strand
CTACGTTCACATGCGGCTTCGTCCGCTCGAACTTCGCCTTACCCATTGCCTCGCCTCGACGTGGTGTACGGTACGGTGTTCCGGTCCAGCGACCGGCCGCGACCCTCCGGGCCGCCGCCGGCTCGCTCCCTCAGCCTGCCAACGAGCTCGCGCCGGGATTTGAACCCGGGACCTCTTCCTTACCAAGGAAGCGCTCTACCCCTGAGCTACGCGAGCGTATCTGTTTCCTTCCCCCTCATACATCGGACGCGTCCAGGCCGGTACCGGCCGACGCGTCCGGGGCTTCCGTCCCTCCTCTCACACGCGCCCGGCGGCCCATTTCGACACACTCCGGCGCGGGGACAGATCGGTAGTTTAAAGATACGGTCCTGCCCTGTCAACCACCTCCCCTCGGCATGGTGCTGCACCGAACAAGGGGCACGACGACTCCGCAAGGGGCTCGCCCGATCCCTCCTCGATCCCGCGTCGCCCAGCGGGATCCGCGCGCCCCTCGCTGCGGCCGGAACGGGATCGTCATGGAAGGAGAGAGATGGAAGGAGAGAGTATAGCGAGAGTGCGTATGGGCGCGCGCACGCGTGCGGGCGACACCTGCGCAAGGCGAGGCGTCCCCCGGGCCTCGTGATCCGTGATTCGCGCCCCCCGACTCGGCTTGTAACGGTTTGTCACGCCCGATTGACCGGCCCACAACGGATGGGTAACGTCGATGTAACGGAGTTCTTACCGCTCCGGGGAAGGCAGGCGGCGATGAGGACACAGCGAGACCCGGGCGCCCACGGTGTGGGGCCGGTACAGGCCCTGGCGCCAGCCATGCTGGTCGCCCTGCTGGCGTCCGCCTGTGCGCCGGTCACGGGACGGACGGTATCGACCGCTGCGGTCCACGCCCACGTGAGCCAGACGTTTGCCCACCCGGATGGCGGCCACCGCTGGCCGGCGGGGAGCGAGCTGCGGGTGGACGTCTCGCACCTGGATACTTACGACCGGTCGGCCGTCTTCCACGCCTTCGAGGCATGGCTGGCCCCGGCGCGCATGCCTCTCACGGTACGGGAGGTCGAGTCGGCGGAGGACGCCAACGTGGTCTTCCGGTCGGCCGACGCGGGTGTGCGGTTCCGGGGCCGAACGCAGCTGGAATGGGATGGCCCGTGGGTGACGGGCGCCACGGTCGAGGTGGTACTGGCCCGCCATGGCACGCCGGTGAGTGGTGCGGAGCGACAGCGTATCCTGGTTCACGAGGTCGGCCACGTGCTGGGCCTGGCCCACTCGCAGCGGCTGAGCAGCGTCATGCACCCCGACCCACCGGGCAACAGCGTCGACGACACCGATCGTGCGGCTCTCGTCTTCCTCTACGGTGCCCCGACCGCGGTCGACGCGGTCCTGACGGTCGCCGCGCCGGCGCCGGAGCTGCGCTGAGCCGAGCTCCCTCGCGCACCTTCGCCCGGCCGGGCGGCCAGGCGCCCGTTCGGGGTCAATCGGATCCGGCGGATCCGGCGACAGCCAGCGGGATCCGGCGACTACCCGGCGACATCGTCCCGGCTTCCTCCATCGCGCTCCGACCGGCGCCCTTCCTCGTGCACTCCATCATCCGTGGTCCGGGGCGATTCGGTCGTGACCGGCTGGGGTCGCGAGAGGAGGAACGAGCCGACGGTGATGAAGAGGAGGGCGAGGAGGACGAGGATGCGGGCGTCGCCTACGCTCCACCACAAGATGAGCCAGCTCAGGACGAGGAGTCCGATGGCGCTGGCCTTGGCCCGTCGCGAGATGGCGCGTTGGTCGCGCCACTGCTCGAGGCTGGGTCCGAACCGGGGGTGGCCGTAGAGCCAGTCGTGGAGTTGTTGTGAGCCGCGGGCGGCGGCCCAGGCGGCGAGGAGAAGGAAGGGGAAGGTGGGCAGGCCGGGCACGATGACACCGACGAGGGCGAGCGCGACGAACAGGTAGGCGAGGAGGGCGTACGGCCAGCGTGTGATCCCGGACGGCTCGTCCCGGACGTCGGTCATGGTGGCTCGGGTCAGGGGCATGGTGAACCGGAATGGTAGGGTCGATCGGGGCCGGGGTCCAGGGCGTCGGGCCAGGCTTTTCTCTACCGCGTCCCCGTTCCGCTCGTTACTTTGGGCTCGTCGGCTACCCCCCACGTACCGCACCACGGAGCTGGACATGCGACGCGGCTATCCCGGGCTCATCGTGCTGTTCACCTCGTTCGCGGCATTCGCCACCCCCACCGCCGGGCAGACCGCCCAGGAGTGGTCCGTCCAGGGCTCGGTCCTGGGCGCCTCGTTCGAGGGCGACGAGAACTTCGAGGGCGTGACCTTCGAGTTCTACACCCAGGAGCTGCTCCGCTTCATGCGCGTGCCCGGCCTGGACGTCGAGGACGTCTTCAAGCAGGTCCGGATCTCCCTGATCGAGCGGACCAACGGCGATCAGACGCCGTGGGAGTCGTCGTCGCTCGTCGGCGACTTCGCTTTCGTCCCCTCCACGGAGCCCGAGACCGCGGCCGCGGCCGCACCCCCGAGCCCCGAGCCCGTCCCGGCTGCGCCCATCGGGCAGCCGACGAAGGTGGCCGGGCAAGCGGAGGAGCCGGGCCGGGACAGGGCCGAGCGGCCGCCGGCGCCGGGACCGGCCCAGCTCTACGAAGCACTCGACGCGTGCGTGGCGGTCCTGGGCGAGGGCGACGTGGATCGCTTCGACGCCATGTTCCCCGCCGGGGGCCCCGGCGCCGGGCACGACGAGGTCCGGGACTGGGTCTCGCGCGCCATCCGCCGCTCGGCCGAACGCGGGGCGGAGGTCCCCGGCGGCGTCCGGCTCTCCGCAGACGGGCGTACCGCGACGCTGGGCACCATGGTGAACCTGTTCTGGCGCAACGCCTTCGGCGGCCGGAAGTCCGCCCGGATCCCGATCGAGGCTACCCTCGCCTACCGCTCCGGACGCTGGCAGCCGGAGCGCTACGCGGTGGCGGGAGCGGTGGAGGGGTTACGCTGACATGGACGGTACCCCGGCGTCCGGGGTATCGTCTTCCGGCGGAGACGCGGCTGGGGGCGGTGCGGCTCCGGGTGGCCGATCTCGCGCGCTCGGTGGACTATTACACCCGCGTGCTGGGGCTCCGGGTGCTGGAGGACCACGCCTCATGGGCGGCGCTGGGAGCGCAGCCGGCGGGACCGGAGGCGGGCGGCCCATGGGCCGTGGAGCCGCTCGTGGAGCTGTGGGAGCGGGCGGGCGCCGGTTCGACCGCGCGGTCGACTGGGGCTCTTCCACTTCGCGATCCTGCTCCCGGACCGCCCATCCCTCGGCCGCTTTCTGTCGCACCTGGCGCATCTCGGCATCGGGGTCGGGGCCGCGGACCACGCGGTAAGCGAGGCGCTGTACCTCCAGGACCCGGAGGGCTCGGCATCGAGGTCTACGCGGACCGGCCGCGCTCCGAGTGGCGACAGCGGGACGGCGAGCTGGTGATGGGCACGGATCTGCTGGACACGGCGAGTCTGCGGGCGGCGGCCGGCGGCGAGCCGTGGACGGGCGTCCCGTCCGGCGCCGGGATCGGCCACGTGCACCTCCATGTGGGCGACCTGGAGCGTGCAGCCGACTTCTACCACTCCGGGCTGGGGCTGGACGAGGTGGTCTGGAGCTATCCCGGCGCGCTGTTCCTCTCGGCCGGCGGCTACCACCATCACCTGGGACTGAACACCTGGGCCGGGGCCGCGCCAGCGCCGGGCGAGGACGAGGCCCGGCTGCTGGAGTGGACGGTCGTATTGCCGGCGGCCGGAGACGTGCGGGAGGCCGCCGCCAGCCTCGAGGCGGCGGGGTACGGCGTGCAGTCGGACGCCGCGGGGGCGGAAGCCTGGAACCGGGGAGCGGAGCCATCCGCTCAGGTGTCGGCCGGCGGAGATGGGGTGTCCGCAGACGGTGTCGTCGCAAGGGACCCGTGGGGGACGGCGGTCCGGCTCAGGGCGGACACGGTGGCCTGATCGGTGATTCTCGGTCCAGCCACGAGGTCGCGGACGGCACCGGCGTCGTCGAGCCCGGGGTCGTCGGGCTCGGAGCCGTCGGGCCCGGAGTCGTCGGGCCCCCGGCGCCGGTGACGGCGGGGGAGTCCGGAGACGCACGACCCGGGGCGGCCCTGTCGCGTCCTGGTCGCGGAGACAGAGACATACGGGTACACTGATTCAGCTTGTGACACCAACCATCTCGGAGCCCTCGATCCGCCATGACTCGCACCGACCCGTCCAGGATCAACGCCATACGCGCAGTGCTGACGAGCACGGTCCTCGCCCTCATCCTCGGGGTGGTTTCGTGTGCCATCAATCCGGTGACGGGCGAGCGGGAGCTGAGCCTCGTCAGCGAGTCCCAGGAAATCGCGATCGGGCAACAGGCCGATCCCGAGATCGTGGCATCCATGGGGCTGTATCCCGACGAGGCGCTGCAGGAGTACGTGAGCGCCATCGGGCACCGGCTGGCGGCCGTCTCGGAACGACCGGATCTGCCGTGGACCTTCCGCGTGATCGATGACCCGGCGGTCAACGCGTTCGCGGTTCCGGGCGGGTTCATCTACTTCACCCGTGGCATCCTGGCCCACATGGTCAACGAGGCTCAACTGGCGACGGTGATGGGACACGAGATCGGGCACGTGACCGCCCGCCACTCGGCGGCCCAGATCACGCGTCAACAGCTGGCCACCGCGGGCCTCGCCCTCGGCAGCATGCTCAGCGAGGACGTCGCCGAATTCGCCGGCCTGGCCCAGGCGGGCCTCGGGCTGCTCTTCCTCAAGTTCGGCCGGGACGACGAGCGGCAGTCCGACGAGCTCGCGTTCCGGTACATGCGCGGCACCGACTACGATGTGCGCGAGGCTGCCGGGATGTTCGAGATGCTGGCCCGGGTCTCCACTGCCCAGGGCGGCGGGCGCCTTCCGGAATGGCTGTCGACGCATCCGGACCCGGGGAACCGTCGGGAGCGGGCGGCGGCTTCGGCCGAACAGCTCGACCCGACGGAGTACGGGAGCATCGTCGATCGCGACGAGTTCCTGCGCATGATCGACGGCATGGTCTACGGGCCGGATCCCCGGGAAGGCTACTTCCTGGACCAACGGTTCATCCACCCCGAGCTGGTGTTCGAGCTGACCTTCCCCGACGACTGGCAGACCCGGAACCAGAAGCAGGCCGTGTTGGCCGCCAGTCCCGGCCAGGACGCCATGCTGCAGCTCACGCTGGCCGAGGGCTCCCCGGCCGACGCCGCCCGGAGCTTCCTGGGCCAGGAGGGTCTGCAGGCCTCACAGCCCCAGGACCAGACAATCAACGGGCTCCGGGCCGTGGTCGCCGAGTTCCGGGCCGACACCCGGAACGGCCCGCTCCCGGGGGCGGGAGCCTGGATCGAGCTGGATCGCCGGACCTACCAGATCCTGGGCTACGGCGCCCAGCAGCAATGGAACAGCAACGCACCCGCCGTCGTCCAGAGCATCCGCACGTTCGCGCGGGTCGCGGACCGATCACTCCTCGAGGTATGGCCCGAACGGATCGACATCGTGGAGCTCGACCGACCCATGACCATGGCCGCATTCGCCCGCCGGTACCCCGGCGTGTCCGGGTTCGATGACCTGGTCCTCCTGAATCAGGCCGACGGCCCCGATGAGGTGTTCCCGGCCGGCACCCTGCTCAAGCGCGTGGTGGAGGGCGACGCGGGCGGACGTTGAGGGACCGCCCACCGGAGCAGGGCCCTCAACGGGCAACACGTGAAAAAGGGCTCCTCGCTGTTCCGTCAACTGCCTGGAACGACGGGCTTTCCCTCAGAGCGGGAGACGGGACTCGAACCCGCGACCCTCAGCTGCTAGTGCGCGTCCGTGCTGCGGTGGTGTCTGGATCCTGCTCATTCGAAACGATGGGCACAATGGCTGCACCGGGGAAGGCAGCGTACGCCTCCGTAGCCAAGTGAGCCACGATCTCGGTCAGTCGGTCTTCTGCAACCGGCGCCCCTCGCGGCTTAACCAAGGCCAAGAGCCGATCGATGGTCTGACCCTGGCGGGCTACCTCTTGGCGCAGGGTGGCGACATCGCCGCCCGCACGCGACGACGCAGCAGCCTTGGCTATTCTCGCGCTGATTAACTTGCTACGGGTAAGGTGGCTTCGCCTGACGCTGGACTCCGGGTGTGTTGCGGACCGCTCCTTAAGGTAACTGATACACCCCTCGACCAAGTCCACGTCGTCCTCTCTGCCTGGTATCCTCCTACGCAAGTCGTGCTCGTGAATCCAACCGGTGGGCGTTGCGATCATTGCTGTCCTCTTCCTTCTTCCGCCACGGGTTCTAGTCCGAGTGCGGCTATTCTCGTCACCCGTTCGAATCCCCGAATCAGCACCTCTTCATCCAATGCCGTTTCCACCTCAGCCCTAACGGACGCGGAGGCCCTGTCTGTACCGTAGTAGTCAATGATCAACGAGTACAGTTCCTCATCGGTCTCTTCATCTACTTGTGCAAGTCGAAGGCCGCGGATCTCGCCGAAGCCGGCGAGATCAGGCGTTGCGATCGGCAGATCAACCGCCGGCGAAGCTGCCGTTGTTGGGTACCGCCATGCGTGGCTTACGACTGCGGAGACCGTCCCCACCACCTCCCGAAACGCTTCCAAAGCCTCCTCGGCACCTTCCGTCCGTTCGTCTTCAGGATCACTGCTCGTTTCGATGAGAACGTGCCAGTGAGCGTACGGCCCCTGACCCTCGCGGGGATGAACCCCCAGAAGACAAGACAGGACGGCAGTCTTCCCCCAGAACTCTACCGGGGCGTCAATGCTCGCGTGGACGTTCCCGTCTTCGTCGGAAGCGTCAGGCAACCGGTCCCGGAGAGACTCGTACTGATCGGGTGTAAGGGTGCACTGGTGGCTGACGAGCAAGCTGTACTTGAGCTCAAATGAGCTGAAGGGTATCAGGAAGTAGGAATCGACCTGGA
>CAYMLW010000233.1:0-6941 GCA_964391035.1 uncultured Gemmatimonadaceae bacterium | reverse complement strand
GATCTTCATGGGCAGCGCGATGACGACCGCGCCGTCGGCGGGCAGCCGGTCGAGGTTGGCGACGTTCTCGAAGACCGGGACGTTGTCGGCGGCGAGGACGCGGTGGGTCTCGAAGAGGGTGGACTGGCCGTAGTCGATGCTGGGGGTGTCGAGGCCGACGGCGCCGATGTCGCGGTTCTCGACGAGCCAGGTGGCGGCGTCGGGGTGGAGGCCGGGGAAGTGGAGCTCCGCCACGGCCGCCTCGCCGCGCCCGGCCGTGCCCATGTACCGCTCCGGGTCCGGCCAGTACGCGCCGTAGCCGGTGCGGAAGAGGACGATGGCGCCGTCGGGGATGGCGCCGTGCTCGGCTTCCCACGCCTCCAGGTCCGCGACGGTGAACCGGTAGTCGGGGTCTGCCGAGGCCTGTTCGGTGACGTCCACCACCACGGCCGGTCCCATGAGTCGCTCGAGGGGGATCTCCTCGGCGGTCATGGCGCCCTCGGCGAAGTGGATCGGGGCGTCCAGGTGGGTGCCACCGTGCTCCGCGCTCGAGAAAGTGCCGGCCGAGTAGTGGTAGCCGGCTTCGGTCGGGCCGTCGGCGGTGGCCTCGCGCTGGAATCCTTCCGCGGTGGGCCAGTAGACGGCCTCCTCGTTGAAGGCGTGGGTGAGGTCGACCACGGTGCCGGACGGCAGGGTCGGCGCAGCGGGCGGGCCGGCCGCCGATACCGACGCGGGGCCGCTCGCTGCGTCGTCGGCCGGGGGTACGGCATCGGCGCACGCGGCCAGGAGGGCGCCGGACAGCAGGACAATGGCGGTACGCTGGGGCATGGGGCTTCGGGGCTGGGGGGACACGGTCCAAGGTTGCGCAGTGTGTCGGTTCGGCGCGGGCCGCGCAAGCCGGGGAAGCGGCCCGCTCGGACGCCCGATCGGGGATCCTGCGGACCTCTTCGAGCAGGGAGGGGAGGAGCGGCGACACGATCGTCAAAGTTGTCCCGCGGGCGGACACCTTGCATGGTGGAGCCGACTTTCCCCTACCGTGGAGGCTCCATGTACCGCTTCACCCTCACCGTTCTGTGCACCGCCGGCATTGTGCTCGCCGGGTGCGACGCGACTCCCGCCGCCCCCGCCGCGGACCCGGAGCCCGTGGAACCCGCCGGGATCCGGGAGCTCATGGGCGACGCCTCGGCCGAGCCCAGCGGGAACTTCCGGACCCGGGCCACGATCGCCGGGCGGTTCCAGGTCACGGACGCGAACGGCCGCCGGGGCCGGGCCGACGTGCGGCTGGAGGGCGAGGCGGCCGATGGAACGCCGATCCGCGGCATCGGCACCATGCGGTTCCAGGTCCTGTCCCGCCGGGGCGACGACCTGGTGGTCCGCGCCCGGATCGAATTCTCCGGCGTGGCCGAGGAGCCGGAGGGCGACATGGGCTTCCGGGCCCGGTGGACGGGCCGGCTCATGGGCACCACCTCGGCCGAGCCCAACGGGGCCGTCTTCGACTTCGGCCCGGCCACGGGTCGGCTCATGGGCACCGCCTCGGCCGAGCCCAGCGGCGCCTTCCAGACCCACGCCGAGATCACGGGCACAGCGTCGGACATCCAGCGCCGGGGCAGCCGCGGCCGGGCCAGGGTCCGGATCGCCGGGACCATGGCCAATGGCACCGCGTTCGACGGCGAGGGCCGGCTGCGGTTCCGGGTCGTGAGCCGGGACGGCGACCGGGTGGTGATGGATGCCCGGATCGAGTTCGACGGCACGGCCGACACCGGCGGGGGAGCGGTAGACCTCGAAGCGCAGTGGACCGGCCGGCTCGTGGGCACCGCCTCGGCCGAGCCCAGCGGCAACGTGTTCGAGCTGGGGCCGTCCATCGGCCAGCTGATGGGTACCGCCTCGGCCGAGCCGAGCGGGGCGTAGGCCGTATCGAGGGGGATGCAGGCCGTATCGAGCGGTGGCGCAGGCCGAGCCGAGCGTGCGGGGATCGGATGGGAACCCGTCCCGCCGCCGATCGCGGAGAGGGATTCTTGCTATCCAGAAAGGCGCCCGCTATCCTCGCCTGGGAGCCCGCCCGTGTGGCCGGCCCGATGGGGGGTCCTTCCGCCGCGGGCGTTCTCGCGCCCTCTCGATCGTCCAGCTCGTTCCTCCAGTCGGACACCGTTTCGTGCGTATTCCAGCCTGCCTGGCCGTTCTCCTGGCGAGTCTCGTCGTCGCCTGTGACAGCTCGCCATCCGGCACTGGGGACCCGGACCCGGACCCGGACCCCGGGCCGGAGCCGGACCCGGCGTGCGTGGACGCGGCGCTGGGGTCGAGCTCGGCGGAGCCGTTCGACCGGGTGGCGTTGACGGGGATCGACGGGTTGGACGAGGCGAGCTATGCCGGGTACGAGACGGAGTCGGGCGCGACGGGGCTGACGGCGGTGGCCGTCGCGGAGGACGGGAGCGCGGAGCTCCTGGTCCCGCCGAACGCCGGGGCGCTGATGGAGGCGGGGACGGTGGCGGTGGCGGTGCACGCCGGGGACGCGGTGTGCGAGGGTCTGGCGCTGGACGTGCGGCCGTTGCCCGCGGCTACCGGCGACCCGCTGGCGGATGTGGTGGCGGCGGTCGACGAGCTGACGGCGCAGCTCGCCGGTCAGTTCGGTCTGGACACCGGGACCGTCGCGGCGACGGGCCTGGCCGAGCTGCCGCCGCAGGCGGTGCCGGTGGCGCTGCTGCTGGAGGCCCGGGAGCACTTCGACCCGGCGGGCGCGCTGGGGGGCCTGTCGGATGACGAGCGGGCGTTCACGCAGGCGGCGCTGGCGAAGCTGGGGCTGGCCGAGGCGCTGGAGACGGCTGCGGCCGGCGGGGGAGAGCTGTCGCAGCCGGCGCCAACCGCCGGGAGACCGCCATCCGCCGGGAGCGACGCGGGCGCCGTGTCGGGCGCCGCGGCGGCCGGGGCCGGAGCCGGGACCGGATCGCAGGGTTGGCGGTCGGGTGCCGGTGGGAGCGCCGATCTGGCCGCCGACTGCGGCAACCTGGGCGTGGTCCCGCCGGACCACTTCGACCTGGGCGGTCCGGCGGCGTTGAGCGACTACATCAAGGCCGCCCGCTCGGCGAGCGGCAGCCTCGGGCCCCTGGGCGAGGGGATCAGCAGCGTGGGCAACGCGTTCGCCGTCATGGGGCTGGCGGTGCCGGCGGTGGGCACGATCTTCGGCGTGGTGGCGTTCACGACATCGCTCGTGCAGCAGATGCGGGCGCACCTGTACCCGAGCGCGATCAGCCGTCTCGAGTACCAGCTCGACCCGGTACGGATCCCCGAGGACTGGGACACCGACCGGGGCGATCCGGAGATCCGCTGGTCCTTCGCGAAGCTCTGGGCCACGAACGACGGGATGGGGCTGAGCCGCGTCGGCTTCGATCTCATCGCGACGACGGCATCGATCAATCCCGGACTCAAGGGCGCCCTGGGCACGGGGGCCGACGTGGCGGATATCGCGGCCAAGGACGCGTTGAACAGCAGGCTGGACGAGCTGGGCTCGTCGGAGGACTGCTGGAGCGTGGGCCCGACCGAGTTCGGCCCCGTGGTCGTGGACGATGACACGGGGGAGGACTGGGTGACGGCCGGGATCATCGAGGGCGACGCGGTCCACATCGACCCCGACGACGTCCGCCGGATCCACCCTCGCCGGGTCGGCGAGGCCAGCCTGCGTGTGGTGACCCGGACGGAGCCGTTCCCCGGCCCGTTCGGCTTCGAGGACAAGCCCGTGGAGGTGCTGCGCAAGGAAGTGGTCTGGATCCCGTCGACGCTCCTGGTTGAGGATCCCGGCGAGACGATGGAGGTCAAGTTCCGCGTCGACAATGCCCGCCACTACGGCCCCGGCGACATCGACATCGAGCCGGGACCCGGAATCGGCGTGACCGACATCGTGCCGTCGGACAACGTGTACACGCTCCGGGTGGAGACGCCGTCGGACCGGGAGTCGTATCCCACCACGATCACGGCGTACAGCACGTCGACGGAGCTGCCGCCGCCGGAGCCGGAGCGGAAGGCGATCCTGGACGTGTTCGCCGTGTCGAAGGTCGAGATCTCGCCGCGGGAGGGGTGCGTGGCCGCGGGGGACACGCTGGGGCTCACGGCCACGGCCAGCGGGCCGGAGAACCCGACGGTGCTCTGGGAGATCGAGGCCGGCGAGGGCAGCCTGTCGGTGGAGAGCGGGGAGTCGGTGACGTACTCCGCGCCCGGCTCCGGGTCCGGTACCGCGGTCATCCGTGCGTACCTGGAGGAGGAGCCCGATGTGGAGGACCGGGTCGAGATCCGGTACGGCGCCTGCTCCGGGCTGGCGGTCTACCACGGCGAGGCGGCGGAGATCAGCTTCCCGTTCTCGTCGCCCGGCCAGTGCGACAACCCGGAGCTGGACCGGGAGTACGTCAACGAGACGCTGCCCGAGGACGGAGCGCAGCCGCTGGTGCCGCCGGACCCGGCGGATGTGTGGATCGGCCGGAGCGAGACGTTCGAGAAGGCGTTCGCCGAGAGCGGGACGTTCGGCCGGATCCCTGAAGGTCAGGACAACTGCGTGACGGCCGGCTTCACGGCCGAGGCCGGCTACGACGGCACGCTCACCGGTTCGGCCGACGGGACCCGGGTCGATGTCGACATCGCGACGTGGGCCGAGTCCAACTGTCAGGACGCGTGGCCCGATCGCGACGAGCAGTGCGCCGGCGCGGTGGGGTTCATGGGCTTGACCGCCCGCTACGACTTCGACATCGCCGGGGCCGCGAGCTACAGGCTCCGGATGGATCTGACCTGCGACGCCTACGTGCCGCCCGGGTTCCCGCCCACGAACAGCATCACCGTGACCGTGGTCCGGGTCGAGCCGGACGGCACGTTCCTGCCGCCCAACGCGACGACGGCGCCGATCGAGCGCGCCTGTGATGGCACCCCCATCGACGTCGACCACGTGTTCGAGTTCGCGGCCCCGGCCGAGGACGGCCAGGTCGACCACGTCATGGTCCTGTTCTCCGTCAACAACGCCAGCATAGGGGCGATCCCGGACATCTCCGAGGGCCGGCATACCGGCCACGTGGACGGCTACGTGAGTATCGCACCGGAGTAGGCGACGCCGGGGGGCCGGCTCAACCGGCGATTTCTCCCGACTTCCGGGCCGGGCAGCCCTCGGTCCTCACGCGGAGCCGCGAAGAATCGGGCTCCGTCCTGCCCGGCCACGGCTCTCACGCCGCCCTCGCGGCACCTACGCGCTTTCGCGTGATCGGAGGACGCGGGCCGTGCCGCGAGGGGGCCCTGCTCCTTCAGCCGGAGACGATCGGTCTGGGCGGTTTCCCTACCGGGTATCGCCGGTGAACCAGCGTCGCCGGATCCACCAGACCGCGCCGAGCACCGCCAGCACCATGAGCGGGCCGGTGAGGATCATGAACCACGCCCGGTCCTTCGTGGCCTCGAACTCCCGGATGGCCCGGTCCTCGTCCCGGATCCGGGCCAGGTGGCCGAGCACGTCGGCGTAGCCGTACCACCACGCGTAGTCCGGGCTCATGTGGAACGCGCCCTTGTACGACTTCAGGTTCGAGAAGAAGAACATGTCGAAGTACTCGCGCTCGATGGCCGAGACGTTGAAGTACAGCCCGGCCGGCCAGTGCTGCGCGACGCCGGCGGGCAGCTCCGTGGCCGTGAAGCGCGGTCCCTCGATCAACCCCGCCGCCAGCTGGCCGTGGCTCGGGTCGATGAGCCCGTCCGCGTAGAGGTCCTCCAGGATCTGCCGGGCTTCGACCACCAGGGCGTCTCCGGCCAGCTTGTGGGCGTCGGCGGATCGGAGGTACTCCCGGGCCTTCACCTCCGAGTGGCAGGTCATGCAGACCTTGATCATCTCGTTGCGCTTCGCCCGGTTCTCCGGCGTGGCGGCGATGTCCTCGAGCTGGCCGCCCGCCGGCTGCACACCCATCCCCCAGATGATCTTCCGCGTCATGTTGTGGCTCGATGTGCGATTGCCGGCGGAGTCGACGTAGACCATGTGGCAGTAGGCGCAGGTGGGTGCCTCCCACTCGGCGTCCGGCATGGGCGCGGTCCAGTCCCAGTCGTCGCCCAGGGCCTGGTAGATGGAGCCGTGCTTCGAGCTGATGTACGCCTCGTAGTTCGGATGGTCCGGGCCCATGTGGCAGGTGTGACACGCCTCCGGCTTGCGCGCCTCCTCCAGGCTGAACGAATGCCGCGTGTGGCACGCCATGCAGCCGTTCCGGTACGTCAGGCTGCTCGTGTCGATGTACTGCTGCAACGAGTCGCTCCACAGGCTGTCCGCCGTCGCGCCCGCCTGGGCATGGCACGGATCGCACCCCATCTCCATCACCTTCCGGGGCATCTGCTCGTAGTGGGGGACCGCGTAGTTCCGCTCCCAGTTGGTCCCGATCCCCGCCGGGCCCGGGCCGTACGAGTGCCCCGCGTCCACGACGTGCTCCTGGTAGATCTGCGGGTGACACGCCGCGCACCGGATCTCCGGCACCCGGCCCTTGCTCGCCGTGATCGTCGTGTGGTCCGTGCCGTGGCAATCCGCACACGTGATCTGCTTGTCCGGCCACTCGATCCGCGGATTCTGCGCCCCCGGCGTGCCCATGGCGCTGCCGTGGAACTGGCGCACGATCGTCGGATTGTAGTCCTGATGGCACTCCGCGCACGACGACGGATCCTGCTCCCCCGTCGGAACGTCCCGACGCAGACGCAGCGGCGGTGCCTCCAGTCCCCTCAGGTACCCGTGGATCCGTCGCAGCTCGCTCTCCGAGACCGCCTCCGCCGGGAACGCCGGCATGATCCCGCGGGGGGAGCGCACCTGGTCCACGAACAGATCGAAGTCGAGCGCCGTCCGGACCAGCGTCGGACCCACGCCGCCCTCCCCGCTCGCCCCGTGGCACCCGAGACACCCACGGGCGATGTACAGGTACTCGCCCTCCCCGCCCGCCCCCTCCGCCGGCGTCCCACCCCGTACCTCCCCC
>CAYMLW010000232.1:0-7017 GCA_964391035.1 uncultured Gemmatimonadaceae bacterium | reverse complement strand
GTCCCGGTCGGAAGCCGTAGCTGTCCTCCGAGAACGTCGGGTCGAAGATCGGCGTCAGCGCCTGGAGCAGGGCCTGTTGGATGCGGTTCGTGTTCCTCGGGCCGGAGCTTTGCCTCCAGCTTCCTTCCCGCGGCTCCTCGCAGAGCTACGGTTGCTGTTCCGCTAGCGGTTCCCGGCACTCAGGGCCCCCGGAGGACTCCCACCTCCAAGTCACTTCCCGGTTCGCTTTCGCTCCCCGGTTCTCAGCGCCAGTCACGGCGCTGGCGCGCCATGCCTGGCGCACATAGACAGAAGCGCCGCCGGGACGAACCCGGCGGCGCCGTAGGGGTCTGCCGCGACCTGACGCGATGCCGCGATCGGCTCACGTCAGCGGACAGCCTTATGCGATAGCGATCAGCTCACGCGCCGATCAGGCGATCGCTTGCCCGTGTCAGGTCGCGGACAGGACTGGGACTTACAGACAAGGATCACCTCCTTTTTCAGGTTCGACATAGGGCGTTGGCACCAGCAGGATCCGGTCCCGCGGTCCATCGGCGTCACCTTCTGTGGCTCGGCCTCCGGCCCAGTCGCCCTCGTGGCGACGCAACGAAGGTAATGGCGATCATCATAGGACACAAGGATTTCGACAGGATTCCTCACCTCAGGCGTCGAATTCCACTTCCTCGAACCGGTCCCACGGGATCAGCACCAGCGTGCCATCGGAGCGCTCCACGTAGATGCCCTTGTTGTCCTCGTCCACGTCGTTCGAGCCGGTCAGCTCGAGGATCCGCCCGTCCCGCAGCGTCACCTGGCAGGCGTCATAGGCCACGCGGCGGATGCTGCGGATCTCCGAGAACTCCACGTCGACCTCGATCCCGTCCGCCAGCTCGCCGTCCAGGATCTCCCAGCCGTACTCCTCATCGTTGTCCCAGCGGATCCACCCGGCATGCCGCTCGCCGCCGCGGGCGCGGACGGTGCCGCGGAGCCGGCCGCCCCGGTCGAACGGCGACGCGTCGATGTCGGCGGGCGGCGGCCTCAGCTCCAGCCGGTGGAAGGCGTCCCACTCGACCCGAATCTCACCGAGGCCGGGATCGGCCACCATGATGTCGCGGTTGCTGCTGTTCACGTCGTTCGACCCGCTCAACACCAGCTCGTCCCCGTCCCGGAGCGCCACCCGGGCCGCACCCGACCCGTACCGCTCAATGGCCCGGATCTCCGAGAAGGGCAGCTCGAGGTCCCGGCCGTCCACGTCGCCATCCAGGATGTCCGACCCGAACAGCTCGTCCATGTCCCACGCGATGTAGCCGGTGAACTCGTCCCCGTACCGGGTATGGAGCGTGCCGTACAGGCGATCGCCCCAACGCGACCGGGCGGACGGCGGCGCCATGAAGTCGATCACCCGGACATCACGCCAGTCCAGCTCCACCTGACCCCTCCGGCCCTCGACCAGGATCTCGTCCACCGACGACCCCACGTCACCGCCCCCGACGAACTCGACCTCGCCACCCGACTTGAGCAGCACCATCACCCGGTTCGAACCCGTCACCTCCAGCGAGCTGACATGGCCGAAACGGATGCCCGACTGGGCACTCGAGCTCATCCCGTCCCCACCCGTCGGCAGCGTGATGCCGATCCCGAAAATCTCGAATCGCTCCCGACGATCCGGCTCCCAACCCAACCGCTCCGCGTCCCGCCGGTTCCGCTCCGGGACCCGCTTCGTCGCCGACAGGATGTCGTACAGCCCCCCTTCGTTGCCCGCCCAGCGGATGAACCCCTCGTACACCGACCCGTCCGTCGTCTCCACCCGGCCATAGAGCCGGGCCGGGTCGGCCTCCTGCGCCCCGAGCTCCGAGGTCGACAGGACACCAGCGGCGAGGACCATGAACAGGACAGATCGAATTCCGGGCATGCGCTCCTCCTGGGCGATCCCTGGGGCGGTTCGGCATACGCTCGTACGTGTGTGGGCCCTACGCGAGGGAGAAAGGTGGGGTTTCACGGGGCGGGGCAAGTGGCGTCGTCTCTCTCCGATAGCGGCCGCATCCCTCCGCGAGGTCCAGGGGCTTGCCCGTGCCACTCGCCCTTGCCACTTGCGCCCACCCCGATTTGACTTACCATTTAGTTTAACCAATCAGTCAGGATAGGGCGGATGGCCGAACCCGATACCGAAGACCGGATCCTCGACGCGGCCCATGCGGTGTTCCTTCGCCGCGGGACGGCGGGTGCGCGGATGCACGAGATCGCAGACGAGGCGGGGGTGAACAAGGCGCTGCTCCACTATTATTTCCGGAGCAAGGAGCAGCTGGCCGGGGCGGTATTCCGTCGGGCGCTCCAGTCCCTGCTACCGCGGGCCTTTGACATCCTGGAATCTGAGGTGTCGATAGAGGCGAAGGTCGGGACGATCGTGGAGCTCTGGATCGGGATCTTGAGCGCGAACCCCTTCCTTCCGGGCTACGTCCTGGGCGAGTTGACGCACCACCCGGAGCGGGTACACGAGACGTTCGAGTCGATCGTGGGTGTGCAGTTGGGCGAGATCGGGTCGCGGGTCCGAGGTAAGCTGGGCGCCCAGCTGGCCGGAGAGGCGGAGGCGGGGCGTCTGCGCCCGATCGAGCCCGAGCAGTTCATGATGAACCTGATCTCGATGGTGATCTTCCCCTTTGCCGCCCGTCCTCTCATGGAGGTGGTCCTCGGGCTGGAAGGGGAGCAGTTCGATGAGACGATGCGAGGGCGTACGGAGCGCATTCCCGAGTTCTTCCTGAACGCACTGAGACCATGATGATGGACTGTACGACGGCGGCGATTCTGGTCGCGTGCCTGACGGGCTCTCCGGCGGCGCCCGGACTCCGGGCGGAGGCCGGGCCGGCGGATCGAGCCCCGACTGTCGGACTTTCCTGGAGCGTGCCGGCGGCGGTCCGGGGCGAGTTGGACGCAGCCCGGGGTGGGCAGGGCGCGATCCGGAGCTGCTCGGACACTGCCCGGCTGTCGCTGATGGAGGTGGTCGGACTGGCGGTGGCGACGCACCCGTCGGTCGACGCGGCGCGAGAGCGCGCCCGGGCGGCGGCGGCCGAGACGGGCCAGGCCCGGGCCGCGCTGTGGCCGGAGCTGGCGGTGGCGGGACTGGGGACGCGGTACGCGGAGCCGATGGTGGTGGCCCCGCTCCACGGCTTCGACCCGGGTAATCCGCCGGCGTTCGACGAGACGCTGTACCAGGGGCATGCGAGCGCGGAGTACACGGTATTCGACGGCGGGGCCCGTCGTTCGAAGATCCGGGCGGCCGCGGCGCAGACGACGGCGGCGGAGGCCGCGGTGGAGGCGGCGCGGGAGGCGGTGGTGGCGGAGGCGGTGTCGTCGTACCTGTCGGCGCTGTCGGCCCGGGAGGTCCTGTCGGCGCATCGGCAGCAGGTCGCCGCGCTGGAATCGGAGCGGGAGCGGGCCAGGCTGCTGTTCGCCGAGGGGAAGGCGGCCCGGGTGGTCGTACTGCGCGGTGAGGCGGCGCTGAGCGAGGCCCGGGCCGGGCGCGAGGCGGCCGGCGGGGAGCTCCGGCTGTCGCTCCAGCGGCTGGTCCGGGTGTCGGGGCTTCCCCCGGAGCGGGTGACGGCCGGGGCCCTGGTGGAAGTCGAGCCGTCGGGCGACGTGGTCGAGCCGCGGGACGGGCTGGTGGCGCGTGCGCTGGCCTCGAATGCCCGTCTGCTGGCGGTCCGGGACCGGGCGGCGGCGGCGCGACTCGCGGTCGGCGCGGCCCGGGCGGCGTTCCTTCCCCGCGTCGAGCTGTCCGGGCGCTACAGCGCGTTCGGCAGCGCCTCGACCGATCCGGCGATGGAGTGGCAGACGGGGATCCAGGTGAGCTACCCGGTCTTCGCCGGGGGCGCCCGTAGCCACGCCGTGGAGCGGGCGGAGGCGGCGGCGGGTGCGGCCGGGGCGGACTTGCGAGAGGCGGAGCGGTCGGTGGCGGACGGGGTGGATGCGGCGCTGGCGGCCTATCGCTCCGCGCGTGCCCGGGTGCAGGCCTTGGAGGCCGCGGTGGAGCAGTCGGCGGAGGTGGCCCGGATCGAGGCGCTGGCCCTGGAGGCCGGTGCGGGGGTCCAGACCGACTATCTGCGGTCGCAGGCGGCGCTGCTGCGGGCCCGGGCGGGACTGGCCGGGGCCCGCCACGCCGTGGTCGGGGCACGGGTGCGGCTGGCGCAGGTCACCGGGGAGCTGGACGAACAATGGCTGGCAGGGCTGACGGAGGGAGCGGACGGATGAGGCGCGTCGGAGTGGCGGTCGCGGTGATCGCAGTGATCGTGGTCGTGTTCTTCGTGGTGGGCGCGAACGGGGCCGATGATGGCCTGGACGCTTCGGGCACCGTGGAGGCCGTGGAGGCGGATCTCGGGTTCAATCTGCCAGGGCGGATCGAGGCGGTGGCGGTCCGGGAGGGCGACGCTGTCGCCGCGGGCGATGTCCTGGCCCGTCTCGACGCGGCAGAGCTCCGTGCCCGGCGGAACGCCATGGCCGCGCAGGCGGAGGCCGCGCGGGCCGTCCTCGCCGAGATGGAGGCGGGGGCGCGGGCCGAGGAGATCGGGCAGGCCCGGGCCGGGCTGCGCGCCGCCACCCGCAGGATGGAGGACGCCCGGCTGGACCTGGAGCGCGCCCGCACGCTCCACCAGGGCGGCGCCATCAGCCAGGAGGCGCTGGACAAGGCCCGGACCGTGCACGAGGTGGCCGCGGCGTCCCTCGACCAGGCCCGGGAGCAGCTCGCCCTCGTGGAAGCGGGCCCGCGCCGGGAGCGGCTTGAGGCGCAGAGGGCGGCGGTAGCGGCGGCGGAGGCGTCGCTGAGCGAGATCGACGCCCGCCTGGCCACCGCCACGCTGACCGCACCGTTCGACGGGCGAGTCACGATCCGGCACCGGGAGCCGGGCGAGACGGTGCAGCCCGGCCAGCCGGTCATCACGCTCATGGACACGGACGACCGGTGGGTCCAGATCTACGTACCCGAAGACCGGATCGGCACCGTCGCCATCGGCCAGCCCGCGACCATCACGTCCGACAGCTACCCGGATCGGCAGCACCGGGGCGAGGTGTCGTTCGTGGCGAGCGAGGCGGAGTTCACGCCGCGGAACGTCCAGACGAAGGAGGAGCGAGTGAAGCTGGTGTACGCGGTCCGGGTCCGGATCCTCGACGACCCGGGCTTCACCCTCAAGCCCGGCGTGCCCGCCGACGTCACGCTCGCCGATGTCACGCTCGACAACGAACCGATCCCGGCGTCCGGGGGCTGACGTGCCCGGCGCACCCTTCGGCCGGGACGGCCCCTACGGCCCGGCTGACCCCACCGACAAGGCCGGGTCCGGCGACACCGACGGCCCGGGACACACGCCGAGTCCCGCCGTCGTCGCGGACGGACTGACGCGTCGCTTCGGCGACCTCACGGCCGTGGACGCCCTCTCGTTCGAGGTGGCCTCCGGCGAGCTGTTCGGCCTGGTCGGTCCCGACGGCGCCGGCAAGACGACCACGCTGCGGCTGCTCGCCGGCATCCTTCCGCCCACGTCGGGAGACGCTACCGTGGCCGGGCACTCCGTGGCCCGGGACCCGGACCGGATCCGACCGCACATCGCCTACATGGCCCAACGGTTCGGCCTGTATACGGACCTGACCGTCCGGGAGAACCTGGACTTCTACGCGGACCTGTACCGGGTCCCGAAGGCGGAGCGACCGGCTCGCCTCGAGCGGCTCTACGCCTTCAGCAACCTCTCCGGGTTCGAGGACCGCCTCGCCGGGAACCTGTCGGGCGGTATGAAGCAGAAGCTGTCGCTGTCGTGCGCCCTGATCCACCGGCCGGAGATCCTGCTCCTCGACGAGCCGACCTTCGGCGTCGACCCGATCAGCCGACGCGATCTGTGGCTCATCCTCCACGAGATGGTGGCCGAGGGCGTGACGGTGATCGTCTCCACCGCCTACCTCGACGAGGCGGAGCGCTGTGACCGGGTGGCCTTCCTCCACGAGGGCAGGGTCCTGGCGCTGGACGTCCCGGCCCGGCTCCAGGCGTCGCTGCCGGGCCGCGTCCTCGAGATCCGGGCCGACAACGCCCGGCGGGTCCGTGACCTGGTCCGGGACCATGCCGGCGTCCGGCGGGCCTCCCTCTTCGGTGAGGCGGTCCACGCGCTGGTGGCGGAGGGGACGGAGCCGGCCGCCGTCGAGCGGTGGCTGGGCGAGACAGGGCTGGCGGTGCGGGAGGTGCGCGCGGTCGCGCCGTCGCTCGAAGACGTCTTCATCGAGAAGGTGTCGGGCGATGGCTGACGCGGGCGGGGGCACCGCCATCCGGGCCCGGGAGCTGACCCGGAAGTTCGGCGACTTCACGGCGGTGGACGCGGTCACCTTCGAGGTGTCCGAGGGCGAGATCTTCGGGTTCCTCGGGCCGAACGGCGCGGGCAAGACCACGACCATCAAGATGCTGATCGGTCTTCTGGAGCCGACATCGGGCGAGGCGAGCGTCGCGGGGCTGGATGTGGCGACGTCCGGGAACGCGCTGCGGGAGCGGATCGGCTACATGTCCCAGCTCTTCTCGCTCTACCCGGACCTCACGGTGCACGAGAACATCGAGCTCTTCTCCGGCCTCTACGGCGTGACGGGGAACCGGTACGAGGCGCGGCGCCGGTGGGTGCTGGAGATGGCTGACCTCGAGGGGCGAGCCGACCGGCTCACGGCGGAGCTACCGCTGGGCTGGAAGCAGCGGCTGGCGCTGGGCTGTGCGGTGCTGCACGAGCCCCCGATCCTGCTGCTGGACGAGCCCACGTCGGGCGTGGACCCGTTGGCGCGACGCCGGTTCTGGGACCTGATCGACGGCCTGGCGGCGGCCGGGACCACCGTCCTGGTGAGCACTCACTACATGGAGGAGGCGGAGTACTGCCATCGGATGGCGCTGATGAACCGGGGCCGGCTCATCGCGCTGGACTCGCCGGCCGGGCTGCGGGCGTCGCTGGAGCTGCCGATCTGGGAGGTGGTGGTCCCGGACCCGGCACGGGCGGTGGAGGCCCTGGCCGGCGCACCGGGCGTCCTCGAGGCGGC
>CAYMLW010000231.1:0-7057 GCA_964391035.1 uncultured Gemmatimonadaceae bacterium | reverse complement strand
GATGGCGAGGGCGATCCGTTCGACCCGGGGACCCTCCCCCGCCCGGGGTCCGGGCGCATCGCTGCGCCTGGCGTCGTGCCGGTCGTTGTGCCCCGCTCCGTGCCCGGCGCCGCCCTCGTCAGCGCTGCCCGGCATGGTCCTCCATGTAGAGCCGGGTCTCGACGGACTGGAGCATCTTCCGGTTCACGGCGATGAGGTCGGCCACGAGGGCCACGAGCACGAGCCCGGCCCCCAGGCCCATGAGGAGCGCGGCCAGGATCAGCGACTGGACGTGGCCGCCGCCGTTGCCGCCCAGATAGAACCAGAGGAAGCGGAGGCCGATGGCGAAGCCGATGAGGAAGAACGTCGTGCCCGGCGCCGCGAAGAACCGGAACGGCCGGTACGCCATGAGGATCCGGACCATCGTGAGCGTCTGCCGCGCGATGAAGCCCGGCGTGCTGCGGAACAGACGGGAGGGTCGACGGACCGGGTGGGTCCGGATCGGCACGCTCCGGACCGCCCACCCGGCGAGGCCCGCCTGGATGATGGTCTCCACGGTGTACGTGAACTCGTTGAAGACCTTCACCGAGTCGGCCGCCTCCCGGGAGAAGGCGCGGAACCCGCTCGCCGCGTCGGCCACCTCCACCCCGCTCACCAGGCGGACCACCCGGCTGCCGAGCTTCTGGAAGAAGCGCTTGATCGGCCGGAACCCGCTCATCGGCCGCTCGCCCACCACCATGTCCGCCTCGCCCGCCAGGATCGGCGCCACCAGCTTCGGGATGTCCGCGGCGTCGTACTGGTTGTCGGCGTCGGTGTTCACGATCAGGTCCGCGCCCTCGACGAGGGACCGGGCGAGCCCCGCGGAGAAGGCCCGGGCGAGGCCGCGGTTGCGCCGGAAGCGGATGATGTGGTCGACCCCGAGCCGGCGCGCGACGGCCGATGTGTCGTCCTCGCTGCCGTCATCGACCAGCAGCCATTCCACGGACGTCACGCCCGGGAGCTCCCGGGGCAGCGCCGCGAGCGTCTCGGGCAGCGTCTCGGCCTCGTTGTACGCGGGGATCTGGATGATGAGCTTCATCGGCACGCCGTGGGTGCGGTCGGGTGAAGATACGGGACGGCCGGCCTGGACGACATGGCGGAGTGCCAGCCAACGGCTGCCCGTCGACGTCGTTCCGCACGCCCGCGCGTGCGTGACGCCGGGCCCGGACGTACGTTGCCTGCCGACGCACCCGACTGCGGGTACGGCCGACCCGAATGCATTGGCCTCGATCACCCACACCTCGCCATGCCGACACTCCGCCTCGCCGCCCTGATCGTTTCCGCCCTCGCCGCCTCGCTCGCCGCCGGTGCACCGCTCCCGGCCCAGCAGCCGTCCCCGACCGGGGCCCACGACGTCCTGATCACCGGCGGCCGGGTCCTGGACGGGGCCGGCAACCCCTGGGTCCACGCGGACGTGGCGGTGTCGGGCGACCGGATCGCCTTCGTCGGCGATGCGGGCGCGGCGGGCGTCGTCGCCCGAGACACGGTAGACGCGCGCGGCCTGTACGTCGCGCCCGGCTTCATCGACGCCCACAGCCACGCCGACCTGGACTCGGAGTACGGCCGGCAGGCGCTGCCCCAGCTCTACCAGGGCATCACGACGGTGATCAAGGGTGTGGACGGAGGCGGCAGCAACGAGGTGGCGGCCACGTTCGACCGGTGGCGGCGGCAGGGGATCGCCATCAACGCTGCCATGTACGTGGGGTTCGGCGATGCCCGGCGGGCGGTCCTCGGCCGTGAGAACCGGGCGCCGACGCCGTCGGAGCTCGAGGGAATGAAGGCGTACATCCGGAAGGGCATGGAGGAGGGCGCCCTGGGGTTGTCCAGTGGGCTGTTCTACGTCCCACAGTTCTACGCCTCCACCGACGAGGTCGTGGCGCTGAACGAGGTCGCGGCCGAGTACGGCGGGATCTACGACACCCATGACCGGGACCTCGGCGCCCTCTACCCCTCGTTCGGCTACCTGCGCTCGATCCGGGAGGCCATCGAGATCGGCGAGCGGGCCGGCACGCCCGTGATCTTCAGCCACTTCAACGCCCAGGGTGCCGCCAACTACGGCCGGGCGCCGGAGGGGGCGGCGGTGATCGACTCGGCCCGGGCCCGCGGCGTGAACGTGATGGCGGCCCAGCACCCGTACACGGCCACGCAGAGCAACCTGATGGCGTACACGCTGCCCCGCTGGGCGTCATCGGGCGGGACCGACTCGATCCGGGCCCGCTACGCCGACCCGGATCTGCGTCGCCGGATCCACCGCGAGACCATGGAGATGCTCGAGATCCGGGGCGGCCCCGAGAAGATCTTCTTCGTCGATTCCCGCACGGACCTGAATGGCCGGACCCTGGCCGAGCACGCGGCCGACGTCGGGTTGCCCGTGCCCGAGGCGGTGGAAGCGATCCTGTCGGAGGGCAACGCCGCCGTCATGAACCTCGACCTCTATGACGCCTGGAACACCCGCTACCTGGCCACCCGCGAGTGGATGATGACCTGCACCGATGGCCGAACGCCGGACCCGGACGGCGGGCTGACCCATCCCCGGGCCTACGGCGCCTTCCCGATGAAGCTGCGGCTGTTCGTGAAGGAGGAGCCGGTGGTGTCCCAGCCGTTTGCCATCCGGGGCATGACGTCCCTCGCCGCCACGTTCCTGAACCTCCCGGACCGGGGCCTGATCCGGGCCGGGGCCTTCGCGGACATCGTGATCTTCGACTACGACCGGGTCCGTGACGCGGCCACGTACGAGGACCCGCACCACTTCTCGGAAGGAATGGTCCACGTACTCGTGAACGGCGAGTTCGCCGTCCGGGACGGGGTGGCCACGGGAGAACTCGCGGGCCGGCCGATCCCGAGGGCGGGTGGCGCTCGCTGACGAGTGACGTGGCGCGGTGACCGCCCCGCGGCGCGGCGTTGGTCACGACCTCGCCGCCTCCATATCTTCGACATGGCACCATCCACTACAGGACGACGACACCGATGTCCAGAACCACGATCTCGACCACCCCGCGCGGCCGGCTTCTGCCCGCTCTCGTTCTCCTCTCCCTGGCCGCGGCCTGGCCTGGCCCGCGAGCCACGGCCCCGCTGTCCAAGGTCCTGCCCGTCCTGGCATGCGAGATCGGCCCGGCCCCGCTGGCGGGCCAGCGGCCGGCGGCCATCGCCGGTCCCGACCTCCGCGCCCTCGATCGCTATATCGCGGATACCCGCCGGGACTGGGACGTGCCCGGGCTGGCCGTGGCCATCGTAAAGGACGGCGAGACCGTCTTCGCCGAGGGCTACGGCGTCCGGGAGCTGGGCGCCCGGGGCCGCGTCGACGCGCACACCCTCTTCGCCATCGCGAGCAATACGAAGGCGTTCACGACCGCGGCGCTCGCGATCCTCGTGGACGAGGGCCGGCTCGACTGGGACGACCGGGTCCGGGAGTACCTGCCCTGGTTCGACCTGTACGACCCGTACGTCTCCGCGGACATGCGGATCCGGGACCTGCTCTCCCACCGCAGCGGCCTCGGCACCTTCAGCGGCGACCTCCTCTGGTACGGCACCGGCTACGACGCGGAAGAGGTGGTCCGGCGGGCCCGCCACGTGCCCCAGGCCAACCCGTACCGGGGCGGGTACGGCTACTCGAACCTGATGTTCATCGCGGCGGGCGAGGTGGTCGAGGCGGTGACCGGCGAGCCGTGGAGCGGGTTCGTGCGCCGTCGCATCCTGGACCCGCTGGACATGGATCGGACGGTGATGTCCACCGACAGCCTGGCCATGCGCGACAACGTGGCCACGCCCCACGGGCTCTGGGAGGGCGAACGGGTCACGTTCCCGTGGTACAACTGGGACGCCATGGCCGCGGCGGGCGGGATCATCTCGAGCGTGGCCGAGATGGCCGACTGGCTCGAGCTCCAGCTCGACGACGGGGTCCGGGTCTCCGGCGACACGATCTTCTCACCCGGCCAGGCCTGGCAGATGCGCCAGCTCCACACGCCCCTGGCCGTGAGCCCCGGCTACCAGGAGCTGTACCCGAGCACCCACTTCCGGGGCTATGGCCTGGGCTGGAGCCTCCGGGACTTCAAGGGCCGCAAGGAGATCAGCCACGGCGGCGGCTACGACGGCATGTTCAGCCGCGTGGCCATGGTCCCGGAGGAGAGGCTGGGCGTCGTGGTCCTGACCAATAGCATGACGGGCGTCGCCACCGCCATCGTGAACCGGGTGCTGGACCTGTACCTGGGCGGCGATGTGCGGGACTGGAACGAGATCCTTCGACCCCGGGCCGAGCGCGCGGCGGAAAGGGAGGCGGCCCGCCGGGCGAAGGTGATCGAGCGGACCGTCGCCGGAACCGAGCCGTCCCTCCCCCTCGACGCGTACACCGGCACGTACAGCGGGCCCATGTACGGCGACGCCACGGTCACCTTCGAGGACGACGGGCTCGTCCTGCGACTCCTCCCGAACCCCGACCTCGTCGCCGACCTCGTCCACCGCCAGCACGACACATGGGTCATCGAGTGGCGCCGGCCGTTCCCCTGGTTCGGCAGCGGCGTCGCACAGTTCCTGCTCGACGCCGAGGGCGAGGTGGACGAGCTGCGGTTGAACGTGCCCAACCAGGACCTCTGGTTCCACGAGCTCGAACTGAAGAAGCGGTGACCAGCAACCAGCAACCAGCGTCCGGCGACCAGCAACCAGCAACCGGCAACCGGGCAACCGGCAACCAGCGTTTGGGGCCAGGATCGTGATATCGACTTCGCTGGATGAGGTCCTCGGTGGGGTCGACCATCGGCCGTTCCCGACCCCGGCCGGCCGCTGGCGGTTCTATCAGGAGTGGCGCGACTTCGTGTTCCTGCACTACCGGGTCGACCCGGGACTCCTCGAGGACGCAGTGCCGTCGGGGCTCGCCCTCGACCTGCTGGACGGCGCCGCATGGGTCTCGGTCGTGGTCTTCGACATGCGCAGCGTCCGGGTCCGGGGGCTGCCCGCGGTGCCGGGGGTGAGCGACTTCCGCGAGGCCAATGTCCGGACGTACGTGCGACGCGGCGACTACCCCGGCGTCTACTTCCTCGACATCCTCGCGTCCCACCGCATGGCCTGTCTCCTCGCCCGGCTGGTCTCGCGGCTCCCGTACCGCCATGCACGGATCGAGCGGTCAGGGAACACCATCCGGGTCGCCGGCGGGAGTCCCCGACCCGACGGGAGCGACGGGGCCTCGGGCCCTGCCAGCGATCCGACCGACGACGCGGACCTGCTGGCCCTCGACTACACACCCGACGCCCCGATCACGGACCCCACCCGGGCCGACCTGTGGCTGACGGAGCGCTACGCCCTCCACCAGGACGACGGCCGGCGGATCCGTTCGTTCAATGTCCACCACCCGCCCTGGCGGCTACGGCGGCTCGAGATCCGTTCCGTGGTCGGCGCCCCGATTCTGGGCCGGATCGACCCCGTGGACTACGACGCCGCCCACTACTCCGAGGGCGTCCCGGTCGTGGCCTGGCCCGGCACCGTCGAGGCACCGACGTGGTAGAGCACCGGGGTCCCTGCGAATCCCACGCCGGACCGGCGGCCCTCCGAAAGCCGCCAGCGCGCTGGACCCGGCATCGCACAGCCGCCGGGGCTGCCGCGATCACCCTGCTGGTCCCGCTGGCCGGGTGCGGCGGCGCCACCGGCCCCGCCGGCGAGGACCCCGAGCCCGAGCCGCTCTGCCCGCGCCCGCCGGGCGGCGTGGCATGGGAGCGCCTCGGCGATCGGGACACGACCGGGATCACGGGTCATCGCCGGGTCGTCCTGATGGGCGGGAGCGCGGAGGTGGACGCGGCCTCCCGGGTCTTCGTCGAGGGCGCGAACGGCGGCGATGTCCTCGTGCTCCGGGCGTCCGGCAGCACGACCTCGTACAACGCGTATCTCGAGGTCGAGGTGGGCGCGGAGCCCCGGCCGAGCTCCGTGGGTACGCTGCGCGTGCCCGGGGTGGGCGCCGGCCCGGGCGTGGCCGACGGCGCCGGCTCCGACTCGCCGGGCGCGCTCTGCCGGGTCGCCCACGCCGAGGCCGTCTGGCTGGCCGGCGGCGACCAGTGGGACTACCTGGGCGGCTGGGCCGCGGCGCTCCACGACTCGCTCCGGGCCACCGCCGGCCGTCCGGCCGCCATCGGCGGGACCAGCGCCGGCGCCGTGGTCCTCGGCGAGCTCGCGTTCGACGCCGAGCACGGCACCGTCACCTCCGACACCGCCCTCGCCGATCCCTTCCACACCCGGGTCAGCGTGCGACGCTCCGACCTCGCCCAGCCGGAGCTGGCCCGCTTCCTGGTCGACTCCCACTTCATGCAGCGGGACCGGGAGGGCCGGCTCCTGGCCTTCCTGGCCCGGGGCGCGGCGCTGCTGGAGACCGACACGGTCTACGGGCTCGGTCTCGATGAACGGGCGGCCATGGTCATCACGGACGGCCGGTACGAGGTGCACGCCGAGCCGGGACGGCGGGCGTGGCTGTACCGCTACGTCGTCGGCGACGACGCGCCGCCGGCCCCGGGCCGGCCGCTGGAGATGACGGGCGTACTGCGGCTCGGCCTGGGCGACGGTACGGCCGGTGCATGGCCGCCATCGCTGGATGGCCCGGCGATCGATACGCTGGACGTGGTGGACGGCCGGGTCCAGCGACGCTGACGCTGCTGGTCGCATTCGACGCGGTGCCGGAACGGAGTCTGGAGCGCTGGCCCGATCTCCCGCCGACCTCCATTTTCCGAACCGGGCAATTCACTTCACGGGCAACCCTGCTCGATCCAGGGGAACGCTGAGGCAATGACCAAAAGGCGAACCGGAGACAACCCAGCGTCGCGACTCGCTCGGGCGAAGGCCTTTCTCGGCCGGAATCGTGAGTCCATTGAGCGCGGTGCCTCTTTCGCGGGGCTGCTCTTCATCGTGTTGATGGTTGGCGTCACGTTCGGCTACCTGCGAACTGGCCCCAGCTTTCTCGTAGCCGAGACCATGAAGGCGGGGCGGGAGATCGCACGGCACGGCAAGGCCTATTTCGCGACGAAACCGACGAAGCACGTCGCTCCGCTGCGCTATTCCGAGGTGG
>CAYMLW010000230.1:3556-7067 GCA_964391035.1 uncultured Gemmatimonadaceae bacterium | reverse complement strand
AACAACGGCTCTACCCACGGCTGTGGACCGTCGTCGAAGAATAGCCACACCCAAATCATACCGTCAAGACGGTGATCGAACGGGAGCTCGAGGGCTCCGTCCAGGAGCGGTTCGCATCCTTTGACGAGTCCCCGCTGGCTGCCGCCACCGTGGCACAGGTGCACTCGGCCCGACTGGTCGACGGGCGCCACGTGGTGGTGAAGGTCCGGCGCCCCGACCTGGAAGAGGCCATCGAACGGGACACCACGGTCCTGGCTTGGGTGGCGCGTTGGGCGGACCTCCTGGTACCGGCTGTCCGCCCGCTGGATCTGCCGTCCATGGTCCGGGAGTTCAGGGAATCGCTGAGGCGCGAGGCGGACTTCCGGATCGAGGCCCGTTCCATCGGACGCTTCCGGGCCAGCCTGAACCGGGTGGAGGAGGTCTGGGTTCCGGACGTCGTGCCGGAGCTCTCGACGCGCGCCGTGCTCACCATGGAGCACTCGCCGGGAACGAGGATCGATCACTACGTACGGGAGCACCCCGACGAGGCGCGGGACCTCGCGAGTGGCGTGGCGGCGCTGGTCCTCCGGCAGATCTTCGAGGACGGGCTGTTCCACGCCGACCCCCATCCAGGCAACCTCTTCGTCCTTCCGGACGGCCGGCTGTGTCTCCACGACTTCGGCATGATCGGCGAGCTGAGCGAGGCCATGCGCCTTGGACTGGGCGACCTCCTGGAAGCGGAAGTACGCGGCGATGCCGAGCGGGCCGTGGACGCCTACCTGCGACTTGGTTTTCCCGGCAGGGACGCGGATCGGGACGCGCTGGCCCGCGAGTTCGAACGGATCCTGGCGGAGCTCCATGCCCGGCCACTGGCGGAGATTTCCCTGGGTGATGAGATGCAGAAGCTGCTCCGGGTCGGCGGACGGAACCGGATCCGGAATCCTCGCGAGCTCCTGCTGCTGGCCCGGGCCCTCCTGATCGCCGAGGCGCTGGTGCGCCGTCTGGATCCGGACGTCAACGTGATCGAGGTCTTCAAGGCACAACTCGGCAGGCTGCAGCTCCAGCGGCTTGACCCGCGTCGGATCATGGACAAAGGCACGGAGCTGGCCCGCGCACTGGAAAGTCTCTCGCGCGAGTTCCCCGAGGTTCTCGTTCGCCTGGCTGAACGCCTGTCCGCAGACCACGCGGGTCGGGAGATAGACTCGCGGGTGATCCAGGAGGCCCGGAGCATCAAGAAGCTGCTGCGGGCTCTCGTCCTGACCGTGATCGGGACCGGGACGGTGGCCATCGCACTGGGGTTCGCCCCGACGACTTCGGCGCTCGCCGGGCCTGCCGGGGCGGCAACCGCGACCGGCGTGGCGATCCTCGTTTACGCCGCGGTCCAGGCATTTCGTGTTCGTTGATCGGCCCGGGGGGACAAACGGGCCGCGCGCCCACGCGTGAAACGCTCTTCATCAGCTTCTCACGACGGTTTCACGCACTCCCGGCCAACTTGACCTGCGAAGTACAGGCGGTCATACATTTCACGGAACGGAGGGGATCATGAAGCGATGGACGGTACTCGCCGTGGCGGCGGTTCTGGCGGGCCCGGCAGGACTGGCGGCCCAGGACACCGAAACGACGACCACGTACGAAGTCCGGACGAGCCCGGGCCAGGTGTCGTTGGAGGCGCAGCCCGAGTGGCGTGACGGGCGCCTGGTGGTATCGCTCTCGGCCAACACCCACTCGGTGGATCTGTCCACCATTGAGCTCAGAGAGTCGGTGCGACTCGTGGTCGGTGATCTGGAATACGCGCCCGGGGAGTCGGCGTCCCTGGCCGGCCATCACGCGCGGGCCGTCCTGACCTTCAAGGTCCCGTGGCAGCCCGATGCGTTCACGCTCCGGATCCGGGGGGTTCCGGATGTTCCGGAGCGGGTCCTCCAGTGGCCGGGTACATGACGGTCATGCTTGTCGGTGTTCTGGGTATTCCGGCCGTCGCTGACACTCTGGCGACGGCCGGACCCCAGGCCACGGCCGGCGGATCCTCGCCTCTCCGGCCCTATCTGCCAATCCTGCTGCTGTTGGCGCTCTCTGTCGCCCAGGCCGTCATGATGGTCATGATGTCCCATATGGCGAGCCCCACACGGCGCACGCCCGCCAAATCGTCGCCGTATGAGTCCGGCATCGTCCCCCTCGGGGACACGCGGGCGCGGTTCTCGGTCAAGTTCTATCTGGTTGCGATCCTGTTCATCGTCTTCGACATAGAGACGATCTTCCTGATCCCGTGGGCCGTGATCTTCCGGGACCTTGGGCTGTTCGGCCTGATCGAGGTTCTGATCTTCGTTCTGGTCCTGGCCGTCGGCCTCGTGTACGCGTGGAAAAAGGGCGCGCTGCGCTGGGACTGATTCGGCCTGCGCGGGAGATCAGATGATCTTCCGCCTGAAGAGAATGCCGGCGATCGCTACGAGCGCCCCGCCCAGCCCGGCCATCCAGAGGATGGGTCGCAGGAGCGCCCGAGTGTCGAGGCCCTTGAGAAATATGCCGAGGAGGGTTTCCAGGTAGTACCGGAGCGGGCTGAGACGCGAGGCGAGCTCGACGGCGCGAGGCATGCTCTCAATGGGTGTCATCGTCCCCGACAGGAAGAGGACGGGGAAGAGCACGAAGAACGTCACCAGGAGCGCCTGCTGGAGCGTGGAGGTGACGGTGCCGATCAGCACGCCCGTGGCGATCGCGCTGACGAGGAACGCGCTGGTGGCGACCAGGAAGGCCGCCGGGTCTCCGTGGAGCGGCAGGCCGAAAGCACGGGCCACCAGGAGTCCGGGCCCGAAGGCGGCCAGGGCCACCACGAACGTGGGCACCGTCTTCGCCACGATGATCCGCCATGGTCCGAGAGGGGTTACGAGCAGCTGCTCGATGGTCCCGGTCTCCTTCTCCTTGACGATGCTCGCCGCGGGGTGGATGACGCCGACCATGTAGGCGCCGATGGCCAGCATGGACAACACCACGAACAGCACGAACCGGAGCGCGGGGTTGTACCAGAGGCGGATGCGGTTTTCGATCTGCGGCAGGGACATCGGCCCGGCCAGGGCCTCGGCGGCCGCGAGCCGTGACCGGCTCTCTTCCACCACCAGAGCCCGCGCCTGCCCCAGCACGCTGCGGCCGGTCATGGAGTTGGTTCCGTCCACCAACAGCTGCACGACGGGCTCTTCCCCCGTTGCGAGCTGGGTCTGGTACCCGGCCGGGATTACGAGGGCGAGGCGGGCATCGCCGCGGTCCAGCAGCGCAGCCACGTCCTCTTCCGTGCGGGGGATCTCGGCGATCCGGAACGACGGTGAGCGATCGAAGCGGTCGGCCAGCGTCCGACTGGCGGTAGTGCGATCCAGGTCCAGCAGGGCCACGGGCTCGTCATTGATGTCGAAGGTCAGGGCAAAGGCGCAGATCGCTACCTCGACGGTGTAGAGCCAGAGGACCAGGATCACGAGAATGGGGTCACGGATGAACTGCCGGAACTCCTTCAGCCAGATTCTTTGAAGCAGCGCTCAATTTTTCCTCG
>CAYMLW010000230.1:0-3546 GCA_964391035.1 uncultured Gemmatimonadaceae bacterium | reverse complement strand
AGGGAGCCGGTGACCACGAGGCTGCTCCTCATGCCAGCTTCTTCCGGAACCGGAGGGCCGCGGCGGCGAAGACTGCGGCCGTGTAGGCGAACAGGATCGCCAACTCAGACGAGAGCGCGGAAAGCCCGGTCCCCTTCAGAAACAGACCGCGGCTGAGCTCGATGAAGTACTGAGCCGGAAAGACCCGGGTGTACCACTGCACCGCGTCGGACATCGACGAGATCGGGAACATGAACCCGGAGAACAGGAAGCTCGGCATGACCGTGATGATCAGGGCCACCAGTATCGCTACCACCTGACTGCGCGTGATGGTGGACACAAGGAGTCCGATCCCGACCGTGCAGAGCGCGAAGAGGAGCGAGGCGAGGACGAGCAGCGGGACACTCCCGCGGACCGGCACGTCGAACCACCAGATCCCGACCGCCATGATGGTGGTCAGCTCCACGACCGCGATCGCGAAATACGCCACCGTCTTGCCGGCCACGAACTCCCACGGCCGCAGAGGCGAAACGTAGACCTGCTGCACCGACCCGCTCTCCTTCTCCCGGACCACGGCGAGCACGGTCAGGAGGGGCGGGAAGGCGAGCAGGATGACGCCGAACAGGCCTGAGACCACGAAGACGTCGCTGCTCAGGCCGGGGTTGTACCAGACGCGGGGCTCGGGGCGAACCAGACCGGGGAGTGACCTTCCCCCAACCGCTCCCCGCGCCCGTTCCAGCGTGAACGCAAGCGTGACGGCCTCGATCTCGTTCCGGAGGATGAGGGCCGTGGCCGAGTAGCTGCCGTCGATGAGCGTCTGCACCCGGGCGGTTTCGCGGGCCTGGAGCGCGGCACCGAACCCCTCCGGGATCCGGACGGCCACGCGGACCCTGCCGGCATCGAGGAGCCCTACGGCATCCGCCTGACTCGCCGTTCGGGTCAGGACCCGGAAGTCACCGGTATTGACGAGTGCCTCGACGAATGCGCGACTCTCAGGTGACCGGTCGTGGTCGACGACCGCGAGCGGCACGTTGGACACGTCCAGTCGGATGGCGTACCCGAACACGAACAGGAGAACGAGGGGCACGATGAGTGCGATCCAGAGCGTGATCGGGTCCCGCCGCAGCTCCCGGAACTCCTTCCGCGCCACCGCCAGGCTGCGTCGGGTCATGGGTCACGCCTCCGTGGCTGCGGGAGCCCTGTCGTCTACCAGGGCGATGAACACGTCCTCCATGGCCAGGGGAACGGGCGTCACCGCGGCGACCTCGTGCCCAGCTTCACGCAGTACGGTCCTGAGGCGGTCGACGTCCGTGTCCGCATCGATGAGCGCATGGAGCCGCATACCGTGGAGGGTTGCCTGACGCACGAAGGGGGTATCGCGGGCTGCCCGCAACGCCGGGAACGGATCGGCGACCGCTACCTCGACCATGCGCCCCGGTACGGCCCGACGCAGCTCGTCGGGGCGGCCCAGTGCACGCACGCGTCCGCCCTGAAGCAGGGCGATACGTTCGCACCGCTCCGCTTCGTCCATGTAATGGGTCGTGACCAGGATGGTCATGCCCGCACCGGCAAACGAGTAGATGACATCCCAGAACTGGCGGCGGGAGATCGGGTCCACGCCGGATGTCGGCTCATCCAGCAGCAGGATCTGCGGTCGGTGCATCACGGCGGCCGCCAGGGCCAGCCGCTGCTTCCAGCCTCCGGACAGGTCGCGCGTGCGCCTGTCCTCCCCACCGGAGAGCCCGACCAGGGAGAGGGCCCAGGCCATGCGTTCGGGCCACTGGCGTCGCGGGATGCCGTATGCGCCCGCGAAGAACTCCAGGTTCTCTCCGGCCGTCAGGTCGTCGTAGAGGGAGAACTTCTGGGACATGTAGCCGAGGACGGGCCGCACCCTGTGCAGGTCGTGACGGATGTCCAGGCCGGCGACCCGTGCCGTCCCGGCGTCCGGCGGGAGGATTCCGGTCAGCATCCGGATGGTAGTGGACTTCCCGGACCCGTTCGGGCCGAGGAACCCGAACACCTCCCCCGGCTCGACGGAGAAGGAGACGTTATCGACGGCCGTGAAGTCGCCGAACCGGCGAGTGAGGCCGGTCACCTCGATGGCCGGGCCGCCCCGGGTGGAGGGGACGGGCGGAGGAGGAGAGGGTGGCGGGCCGACGCCCTGGCCCGCCAGCCTGGAGACGAAGACGTCCTCGAGGCTCGGCTCCACACACCGGGCCGCCTCGATCTCGATCCCCGTCTGCCGGAGGCGGCGCTCCACGTCCCGGTACGCGTCGCGGCTATCCACGAGGGCGTGGATGGAACGGCCGAATATCTGGGCGTCCCGCACCTCCGGATCCCCGCGCAGCGTCCGGACGGCTTCGAGCTGGGCCGGGGTCCGGATGTCCGCCATGTGGCCGCCCAGCCCCCTCCTCAACTCGTGCGGAGTGTCCACGTCCAGCAGGCCGCCTTCGAACATCAAGGCCACGCGTCCGCACCGCTCGGCTTCATCCAGGTACGGTGTCGCCACCACCACGGTGGTGCCCTCTCCGGCGAAATCGAATACGATCTCCCAGAAATCGCGCCGGGACAGCGGGTCGACTCCAGTGGTGGGTTCGTCGAGGAAGAGGACCTCCGGCTCGTGAATCAACATCGTGGTCAGCGCGAGTTTCTTCTTCATTCCTCCGGAGAGGTCCCGGGCCAGGCGGTCGCGGAACGGGGCCAACCGGCTGAACCGGAGCAGCCGATCCGCCCGATCCCGTCGGACGGTGGCGGGCACGTCGTGGATGTCGGCGAAGAACTCGATGTTCTCGCCCACGGTGAGCCCGCCGTAGAGCGAGAACTCCTGGGACATGTACCCCACGCGGTCGGCGATGCGGTTCGCCTCGCCGACGGTGTCGAATCCCAGGACCGTCGCTTGCCCCTTGGTCGGAGTGAGGATCCCGCAGAGCATCTGGATGAGCGTCGTCTTGCCCGCGCCGTCGGGGCCGACAATGCCGAAGATCTCGCCGGACGGGATCTCCAGGGACAGGTCGCGCACCGCGTCCAGCGGGCCGTAACGCCGACCCAGGTCCCGGGCCCGGATGGCCGGGCGTCGCTCCTCCGTTCCACTGCGGACCGCCTCGCGGGACGCCGTTCCGGTCACCATGGTGGGGAGCCCGGCCAGGGCGCTCGTGAATCCCAGCGGATCCAGGCGTCCGCCGGCAGGCCGTCCTTCAAAGCGTTGTCCGGGTCCGTCACCCGGATCGAAACTTCGTAAACGAGGGTCGTCCGCTCATCGGGCATATGGACATCCCGGGGCGTGAACTCGGCCTCGGCGGCGATTCGCTCCACCACGCCGGCGAAGGACCGACCGTCAATCGCGCCCACCCAAACGCGAGCGGAATCGCCCGCGTTGACCCGCTCCGCGGCTTCGAGCGGCAGATACACCTTGAGTCGCGCGTCTCCGGCCGTGCGGATGGACAGCAAGGGGCGTCCCGGCCCCGCGATCTCTCCTTCCCGGGTCAGGATCTCAGAGATGATTCCCGCGACCGGGGCGAGTACCACGGTCTCGTCCAGCTGGATCCGGGCGGCCCGGACCCGGGCGTC
>CAYMLW010000229.1:0-7077 GCA_964391035.1 uncultured Gemmatimonadaceae bacterium | reverse complement strand
GGCCGTGAGGCGTCAGGCCACCCGGGCCTCTTGCTCCGGGCGGTCCACCCGTGAGCCCATGAACGTGGCGCCGGTGGTGTCCTCGAGCCGGACGCGCGCGAACGTGCCAATGAGCGACGGATCGCCGGGGAAGGCCACGACCTTGTTCCGCTCCGTACGGCCGAGGACGTCGCCCTCGCTCTTCGCGGGCCGCTCGATGAGCACCTCCTCGACGCGGCCGACCTCGGACCGGTTGATCTCCGCCTGGATCGCCCGCTGGACCTCGATGAGCCGCTCCAGCCGCTCCTGCCCGACGCCGTCGGGCAGGAAGTCCGCCTCCGGGAGCCGGGTGGCCGGCGTCCCGTCGCGGGGCGAGTAGCGGTACATGAATGCGTCATCGAAGCGCACCGTGCGCATGAGATCCAGCGTCGCCTCGTACTCCGCCTCCGTCTCCCCCGGGAAGGCGACGATCACATCGGTCGAGAGCGCCAGCTCCGGGATGGCCGCCCGCAGCTCCTCGACGATCTCGAGGAACCGGGCCACGGTGTAGCGGCGCACCATCCGCTTCAGCACCCGGTCCGCGCCCGACTGGACCGGCAGGTGGAGCTGACGGCAGACGGCGGGCTCCTCCGCCATGACCGCGATCAGCTCCGACGTCATGTCGTTCGGGTGCGGCGACGTGAACCGGACCCTCCGCAGCCCGTCGACCCGCGCCACCTCCCGCAGCAGCCGGGCGAAATCCCAGTCGCCGTGCTCGTACGAGTTCACCGTCTGGCCCAGGAGGGTCACTTCCGGCACGCCCGAGGCGACGATGCCTCTCACCTCTTCCAGGATCCGCCCCGGCTCCCGGTTCTTCTCCGACCCCCGCACGTACGGGACGATGCAGTAGGTGCAGCGGTAGTTGCAGCCGCGCTGTACCGGCACCCACGCGCCTACCTCGCCCGTGCGCCGGACCTCGAGCCCCTCGAAGTTCTCGTGCGGCTCCAGGTCCAGCACCGCCAGCCGCTGCGGCGACGCCGCCGCCTGCCGCCCCGGGCTAGCCGGCTCCTGGACCGCGGAGGCCGGCAGGACCGGGAGCGCCGGGCCCCGCCCGTTCTCCGATCGGTTCCCTTCCACCCGCCCTCCAGCCGACCGGCTGAGCACCGCCCGCCCTCTGCCGGGGACACCCTCTCCGGCGTCGCCGAACGCGCCCGGCCCGCCCGGCCGGATCGTGGCCAGGGCATCCGGCAGCTTGCGGTACCCGTCCGGCCCCATGACCAGGTCCACGTACGGCGCCCGGTCCAGGAGGTCCTCGCCCAGTCGCTGGGCCATGCACCCGGTGACGCCGATGACCAGCTCCGGGTTCCCCTTCTTGAGCCGGTTCAGCTCGCTGACCCGGCCGAGAACCCTCCGCTCCGCGTGCTCCCGGATGGCGCAGGTGTTCACCAGAATGACGTCCGCGTCCTCCGGCGAGTCGACGACCGAGTAGCCGCCAGCCGCCAGGATCCCCTCCATCAGCTCGCCATCGCTGATGTTCATCTGGCAGCCGTACGTCTCGACGTACGCCCTACGCGGAAGGTGGGAGTCGTTGCGGGGCAGAGCCATGGCTGAACGGGTCAGTTTCCGAAGACGGACAGGGACAGCGCGAACCGCCATGCCGATTCCGTCAGCTCGCCCAGGTCACCGGCGGAGGCGGACCGCTCGCCGCGTTGGACGGTCAGGTCCAGTCGGAGGATGGGCGAGTCGGCGCTCGGGCCGACCCGCATACCCACGCCACCACCAGCCCACCACTCGGTGGGTGCTTCGGTCACGAAGGTGAACGGCAGCTGACGGTACTGGAAGCCGAGCCGGAGGGGGAAGCTGCGGGTCGCACGTCGGGACGGGTCGTCGTACTCGAGCCCGCCCCCGACCTCCCAGGCCTGGCCGCCCGTCGAACGGGCGATCCCGGGCGCGGCCCCACCGCCCACGGTGCCGGCCGTGCTCCAGTCGGCCCATCGGCCGGACACGGCGGCCAGCAGACTCGGCGACAGGTACGCGCTGATCCCGCCCGCCACCTCGACGGGCAGGTCCAGCTCCCGGTCCTCGGCCGTGCCCTCCGTGGAGTCGGACCGGAGGGAGCCGGACCACTTCACGCTCGCCCCGATCCGCAGGATGTCGACGGGATCCCACTGGACGCCGATGCGGGCCGTGGGCCCGGTATAGCGCACCGCCCGGGCCTCGGAGAACGACTGGAGCGTGCCGCCCACCGACGTCGAATCGAACGTGCGCTGGTGGAGCACGCGCTGGCTGCCCGTGTGGGCGCCGAACGAGGCCCCGACGGCCAGCCGATTGCCGATGGGCAGCGCGGCGCCGACCTGGAACTCGCCGATCCCGCCTGTGGAGCGGACGAAGTCGCGATACGAGATCGAGGTCTCTTCCATGACCTCCGTGGCCGAGCGGACCACGGCCCACGACTGGTCGAGATAGCCGCCGTAGCCGGCCGTGATCGTGATCCCGCGGACGGGGTACAGGAGCTGGATCAGCGGGAATCGCGTCGCCCCGTAGGTATCCGACGCGTCGCTCAGTGTGGCCGACTGCTCTACGGCGGCCACGGAAACGGCCGCACCCTTGCCCCGGATCCTCACGCCCGACGCCGGGTTCAGCAGTGTCGGCGAGAACCCCTGGAGCCCGATGCCCAGGCTGCCCATGGCATCGGACCGAGCGTCGGTGGGGACGAGCGGGTAGCCGAGCCCCTGGACGGAAGTGACCGACTGGGCCGTCGCCCCGGTGGCCAGGAGCATCAGCGCGACCCCGAGCGCTGCACTACGCCCGGTGAACCCCATCAGCGCACCTCCTCGATCGGCGCGGTCACCACCAGGCGCAGCCTCGGCGGCTCGGCCGAGGCGAGCCCCCCATAGGCGCCGTAGCCGAAGACCGGCGCGGCTCGTTCGTCCCGGGCGAGGAGCGCGACCCAGAGGACCGGGTCCCCCTCCGTAGGCGGGTCGATGTTCTGCCGGATGTAGGAGGTCAGCGGGATCTCCGCCGTCGCGTCCGGCGAGGCTCCCGTGAAGGCCGCGGGCTCGATCGCCTCGGCCATCGTGCCGTACGAGGCCGCCAGCGCCGACCGACTCAGCGGAACGCCGGGGGCCCGCAGGATCGCCCGGGCCTCGACCCGGTAGGGCCGTTCGATGCGCCGGCTCCCCACGGCGAGCGGGTGGAGCACCAGCGAAGCCAGGTTCACGGTCGCGTCGGAAAGGGGAAGCGTGCACCCGGTGCCGTCGCCGCACGGGATCTCCACGTCGGCCATTCGACGGAACTGGATCGCGCTGCGCCAGGTCGGCACGCCGCCCACACGCAGCTCACCGGCCGCCGGCGTCGATGCGCCTGGCGTGACGATGAAGGACCCGGCCCGTGCCGAGCCGGCCTCCACGACGGTGTCCTGGCTCTCCGGCCGGACCTCGAAGGCGAAGCCGATCGACTGGATGCGGAGCCGGGCGCCGGGCGAGGTCGCCCGTACGATCCCGCCGTGGAAGGCGGCGGCGGAGTCCGTGAGCACGGCGGCGGCGGCCGAGTCCAGCGGCATCACGACGGTGTCGGCGGAGATCCACCGGACGGCGGACAGCACGGCGCCGGGGGTCCCGCCGGGCTCGGCCCACGGAAGCGGAGCGTCGGCCGTGTCGGCGCGCAGCTCCCAGGTGACGGAGCCCGGGTCCCAGCTCTCGGTGAGCTGGACCGCCTCCAGGTCGATGGGACCCGCTGCTTCGGACAGCGTATCCAGGACCAGGGTCACGTTCGCGCCCACGATGGTGAAGGCCGAGTCGGACATCGTGTTCCCGGCGGTGTCCTGCCAGACCGCGCTGGTGGGCACATTCACCCGGAACAGCGTGTGGGCGTCCAGCTCCCCTTCGAACGCATTGGCGACGAGGGCGAACGGGGCGGAGTGGGTCGAGCCGATCCGGTCGTAAGTCGTATCGGCCTGGAGGAAGGCGTCGGCATCCAGCACGACCTCGTAGCTCCGGTAGCCCGGGTCCACGATCCCGGCCCCGACCGTCGTCGGTATCTCATCGCTACACCCGGTCAACCCGGTCGACCCGGCCAGCCCGGCCAGGATGACCAGGCCCACTGCGGGGATCCGTGTACGACGCATCTATGCTCTCTCGCCTTCCGTCTCGCTTGTTCTCTCGATCCGCGGGAGCCGGCCCGTGCCGATCCCCACGAGGACCTCGTACCCGATCGTCTCCGCCTGCGCGGCCACTTCGTCCACCGTGATGCGCGCCGACCCGTCCTCCCCGATCAGCGTGGCGACCTCGCCAGCCTCCGCCTCCTCGACTCCGTCCAGCCGGACCGTCATCAGGTCCATGCTCACCCGCCCGACGATCGGCACCGTGCGGCCCCGGATCAGAGCATGGCCCCGATTGCCCGTCAGCCGCGGCAGCCCGTCGCCGTAGCCGATCGACAGCGTGGCCCAGCGCTCTTCGCGCTCCGCGACATACGTCGCCCCGTACCCCGCGGTGGTCCCGGGGACCGCTCGCCGGACATGCGCGAGTCGGGCCCGCACCGTCATCACCGTCTCCGGCTCCGGCGCGCCCTCCACTCCGGGGGCGGGGCGACCGCCGTACAGGAAGATCCCCGGCCGGACCGCGTCCAGGGCCCGCTCCGGCCAGCGCAGCGCCGCCGCGCTGTTCGCGGCGTGGACCATCAGCGCGTCCGTCGCCACCGGGAGTTGTACGAGCGCGCCCCGGAAACGTTCCCACTGCTCGGTCGCGCTGGTCGCCTCCGGCGCGTCGGCGCTATGGAAATGGGTGAATACCCCCGTCCAGCGCACGCCGCCGCCCGTCTGTCCGTGGCCGGCGCTCTGCCCGTCCCCACTTCCGCCCCCCGCTGCCCGCGCGACCACCTCGCCCCACTCGCCGACCTCGCGCCAGTCGAACCCGGTCCGGCCCATCCCCGTGTCGATGTCGACGTGGAAGTCGAGGGGCTCCCCGACCCGCCGGGCGGCCGAGCGCCATGCCTCGAGGGCGGCCACCGAAGAGATCGACGCCGTGAGGCGGGCCCGGGCCGCGATATCCGCATCCGCGCCCGGCAGCGGGCCGGCCACGAGGACCGGGCGGGTCACGCCGAGCGCCCGCAGCGTCGCTCCCTCGGCCGCCGTCGCGACTCCGTACCCCCACGGGCCCAACGGCTCGAAGACGCGTACGGCCCGGGCGATCCCCGTACCGTACGCGTCCGCCTTGACCATCGGGATGATCGCGGCGCCATCGGGCGCGCGCCGGCGAACCGTATCGTAGTTCGCGCGCAGGGCGTCGAGGTCCACCTCGATCCATGCGCGCGTGTCGACAATTGCCATAAGCCGCAGAGTTTGGGTAGTATAGGCCGCTCGTGGAGCACAAGCAATCGGACGCCCTCGAGCGCGTCATGGACCTGGTCCGGTACCTCCGGACCCACTGCCCCTGGGATGCCGCCCAGACGCCGCAGTCCCTCGTCCCGTACCTGCTCGAAGAGGCCCACGAAACCGCCGAGGTCATCCGTGACGAGGACGACGACGCCCTGCGCGCCGAGCTCGGCGACCTCCTCCTCCACGTCGCCTTCCAGCTCGTCCTCGGCGAGGAGCGGGACGCGTTCGGCCCCGACGAGGTGGCGGAGGCCGTGATCGGCAAGATGCAGCGTCGCCACCCCCACCTCTTCGGCCTCGGCGAGAAGGAGGACTGGGAGACGCTGAAGGCCCGGGAGCGGGACCAGGCGACGAGCCTGCTCGACGGCGTCGCCCGGGGCCTCGACCCCCTGAGCAAGGCCCACCGGATCCAGGACCGGGTGGCCACCATCGGCTTCGACTGGGCCGACGCCACCGGCGCATTCGAGAAGGTGCTCGAAGAGCTGGAGGAAGTGCGGACCCTTCTCCACCCCGCCCCGCCCCCACCCGACGTGGAGGACATGGGGGAGGCGGACTCCGGGTCCCCCACGTCGGGTCGGGAGGAAGGGGAGGGGTCCCCCATGTCGGGAAGTGGGGCGGAAGAGCTGGAGGAAGAGCTGGGGGACCTGCTCTTCGCCGTCGTCAACCTGTCTCGACTGGCGGGGGCCCACGCGCTGACCGCGCTGCACTCCGCGAACGCGAAGTTCACGCGCCGGTTCCAGGAGCTCGAGCGCCGGGCGACGGAGCGGGGGGTGGACCTGGAGGCCGCGTCGCTGGACGAGCTCGAAGCGCTCTGGGCGGAGGTCAAATCCACAGAGGAGCCGGGAGGCACGTCATGAGCTGGATCCGCATCCTGACCGACGCCGATGCGGAGATCAACGTGCGTCCCGTCGAGCCGCCGCTGCGACTCGGGCCCGACCGTCTCGAACGGCTCCAGTCCGACACCACGCTGGATGAGACCACGCACCAGGCCCTTCGGGACTGGGGCGAGGAGCACCACCGCGTGCGAGAGCGGCGGGAGGCCCTCGACCCGGTCCGGTCGCGGCGGCAGCGGGAGGCGGCGGGAGCCATCGCCCTCCTGCTCGTAGGACTGCCGCTCTACCTCTACCACTGGCGGACAATCCGTCGGGAGCGGGGGTGACCGGGCGTCGAGCGTCGGGTTTCGAGGGTCGAGCTTCGAGCGTCAAGGACCCGAGCTTCCGGCTTCGAGTCTCATGATGATCCGGTCGCGGCCGGGGCCGATGCCGTCGGTCTCGACCTCCGTCGTCTCGAAGCCGTGGCGCTCGAAGAAGCCCCGGGCGCCCTCACTCGTACAGGCTACGACCCAGCGTCGATCCGTCTCCCGGCGCACCCATGCCAGCCAGGCCCCGAGAAGGTAGCTTCCCCACCCCTCCCGCTGCCGGTCCCGCTGCACCATCCCCCAGCAGAGCACGGCCGCCCCGTCGGGCTCGAGGGCAACGCCGCCACACCCGATGATCCGCCACTGCTCCTCGATCACCCAGTACGGCCCCGGCAGCTCCTCGAGGAAGGCTTCGTACTCGGACCGCTCCCCGGCGCCGAACTCCTCGGGAACATTGCTGTCGAAGACCGCCAGGCAGTGCTCGCGGTCGGTCTCCAGGTACCTCCGGATCCGCACGGTCACCTCCCTTCAGAGACCCGAGACCTGAGATCCAGGAATCAACTACCACCACCGGAGGTGGTGGTTTGTACGGGTGGGTTTAGCCCAAAGG
>CAYMLW010000228.1:0-7077 GCA_964391035.1 uncultured Gemmatimonadaceae bacterium | reverse complement strand
GCACCACCACACCCCGCCGCCGGACCTGGGCCTCGCCGCGCGCGCCGCCTCACCGACCGCCGGCTTGCGCAGCACCAGCCTGCCACGCTGCCGCCTACCGCCGCGGCCGGCCCACGGCCCCGCCCCTCTACCTCATCGTCCTGCTCCGGGCCATCCGCACCCGCCTGCGCCACGACAGTCCCGGTGCCGGGCCCGACGCCCAGCTCGGCGCCGTCTCCTTCCTCCACCGCTTCGACGCCGCCCTCAACCCCCACTTCCACTTTCACCTCGTGGTCCTCGACGGCGTTTTCACTGAGACCAACGGCGAGGTCCGCTTCCACGAGGCCACCCACTTTACTGCCGACGACGCCCGGGCCCTCACACCCGTCCTCCAGCGCCGCATCCTCCGTCTCTTCCAGCGCCGTGGCCTCCTCGAGGCCCACACCGTGGACGAGATGCTCACCTGGCAGGGGACCGGCGGCTTCAGCCTCGACGCCTCCGTCCGCATCCTCGGCTCCGATCGCGCCGGCCGTGAGCGGCTCCTTCGCTACTGCGTCCGGGCCTGGCCAGGCTGCTGCTGTGCGTGACCATCCCGTTCGCCGACCGGTACTGGAGCTTCTCCACGGACAAGACATAAGGGCCGAGCAGAGCAGGCGTTTCCGGCGCACGGAGACCCAGGCGGCATAGCGATGGACCTCCGCTGTGAGGAGGCACGCTGAGCGCCGCTCCCGGGGAGAGGCGGCGGCCGACCGGTCAGGACGAGCCCTGGCCTCGAGCCGGCGGCCCGGTGTAGCGGACGGGCCCGGACCCGGCCGGGGCGACGTTCTTCGATGACGTCGCCTCGCCTCCGATGGCCGCCCCGTCGCTGCTCAGCTCGACGGCCCCGGGGACCGCGACGTGCGCATCCCACGGGTCACCGTAGAGGAGCGCCCCGTTGGCGCTCCCGGAGTGCTTCACCCGTAGGATCACGGTGTCGCCGGGCCCGCCAGCGGCCGCGCCGTCCACGGTGTCCGAAAACTCCCGGTAGTAGTCGTCCCGGGGGACCTGGAAGGTGGTCGATGCGACCTCCGTCTCGCTCCCGCCGGAGCGGACCAGCAGCGTCACTTCGAACTGTGCGTTCGAACTGACGGCCAGCCACAGGTCGAAGTAGACCTCCCCGGCCCCGATCCCGCCCTCCTCGATCACGCCGGTCCATTCCACCGTGGTCCGGTAGAAGTAGCGCTGTACATACCACCCCGTCACCGGGTCGTTCGTCAGACTCAGGTCCTGGTTCAGGTAGAACCGCGCCGCCGCCGACTCTGCCTGGAACCGGACCTCCGGCCCACCATCCACCTCCGCCCGGACGGTGACCGTCCCCGAGGAGGAGGGCAGCGTCAGCTCCGTGCTGGCCCGACCATCGGCGTCGGTGGCCTCGGACTCCGGACTCACCGACCCGGCACTCGCCGTGAACTCCACCGTCACCTCCGGCACGGGATTCCCGTACGGGTCCACCACCTCCACCACCAGCGGCGATGCGAGCGTCGTCGACGGCGCGCCCATCTGGCCGTCGCCCGACACCTTCGTCATGGCCGACGCGGGGCCCGCCTCCGCCATGGCGGAGAAGGCCACGTCCTGGAGCCCGCTCGACCGCGCCTCCGCGCGATTCTCGCCCGGCGTCGTCCCCAGCGTCCAATCGGCCCCGGCGCCCGACGCATCCGTGTCGGTCGAGGCCGGACTCACGTCGCCACCCCCGTCGGTGACCACCCACTGCACCGTCGCGCCGGAGACCGGGTTGTCGTACTGGTCCACCACGCCCACCGAGATCGGATCCGGCAGCGTCTCGCCGACGTACGCGGTCTGCCCGTCCCCACCGGTTCGAGTCATGGCCACCGGCGGTCCCGGCACCGCCTCCGCTGTGAAGACCAGCGGGGTCTCGCTCCCGGCCTGCGCCTCAACCGTCTGGTCCCCCGCTCCGGTGCCCAGCGTCCATGACGCCGACGCCCTGCCTTCGGCGTCCGTCACCGCGTTCGCCGGGCTCACTGCGCCCCCACCGCCCGTAACCGCGAACGTCACGGCCGCGGCCGTGATGGGGTGACCGCCGGCGTCCACGACCTCGACCTCCAGCTCCGTGGCGAGCGTGCTGCCCACTTCCCCCGTCTGAGCGTCCCCAGCCACCTTCGCCACGCCCGCGACCTCCTGGGCGACCGTCAGCGTCGCCGTCCCCGTCAACCCCTCCGCCGCCGCCTCGATGGCCGTGCTCCCCGGCCCCACCGCAGTGGCCAGCCCACCCGACGCCACCGACGCCACGGCCGCATCGGGGCAGCTCCACTGCACCGCGACGTCCGCCATCGTGGCGCCCGCATCGTCGATCACCTCGGCACTGAACCGGGCCGTGTCGCCCAGCGCCGTCAGCGTGGCCGTCGTGGGCGTCACGTCGATCCGCTGTGGCACCCGCGGGGCGTCGTCGGGGCAGCCGGCGAGAACGACGGCGGTCGCCGCCAGCAGCAGGAGGCCGGCAAAGCAACGGATCCGGGAAATCGTGAAGGCCATGGCTCGTCTCCTTTGCAACGCCGCGCCGAGCGGCACGCGATCCGTAGGTCGGCCGTCGCGTACGGCCGGGTACGGTCACAAGTTGGGTGCCGTCGAATCCGTCTGGTCAAGTCATTGGGCCACAACAGGTTGGCCGATGTATCGGACAGGAGGACGTGTCGAAACGAGACGCCGCTGTAGCGATTCGATACGTCCCGGTGCCGCGAGCCGGAGTACGGCCGCTGCACCGGGAGCCCGGCCCGGCGCGGAGGTGCGGTGTTCGGGTGGGCGGCACGCTGTGCGGTGTTCGGGCGGGTCCGCGCGTCGCGCCGTGTTCGCAGCCGGGGACTGGCGAGGGCGGAGCCGGTGGCTGCAAAGTTCATGATTGTCCTGGAAATTGCGGCCACGAGTTGAGCGGCGGCCGTCCAGGGCTGCAAAGACCTTGATGGTCGCGGTGTTTGCAACCGTCTCTCGCGGCCCGACCATTGGCGGCTGCGATTACCATGCTCGGCGGTGTCCGCCACCTCCCCCGAGTCCCGGCTCAGCAGTTCCCCCGTGGGAACGCGCCGTGGCCATGGGCGCCACCCCGGGACAGCGCACGATCCGTGAGCGTCCCGACCGGCACCGCGGGGATCGGCTTCGGCATTCTGCGGGCACGGCTCCGACCCTCTCGCCGCCGGCCGATCCAACGTTGTCGCCCGACGGACCATCCAAACCGCTGAAGCCCCATGAAGACGCAGCCAACCACCCGAGAGGCTAGTCGGTCGCGATCCTGGTCCGCCCGGGACCATGAACGTGTCGGACATCGGAGGAGATATTCATGAGGCGTATCGTACGCACGCTTTCCCTGTCATGACGCTGGAAGGGCTCCTCTCGATACTGATCATCGGCGGGATCGCCGGCTGGCTCGCCGGGCTCGCCATGAAGGGCCGGGGGTTCGGGCTGGTGGGGAACATCGCGGTGGGGATCCTCGGCGCCTTCGTCGGCAGCTGGGTCCTGGGCGCCATCGGGGTGGCCATCGGCGGCGGGATCCTGGCCGGGATCATCAACGCGTTCATCGGCTCGGTGATCCTGCTGTTCGTGGTCCGGCTCATCAAGAAGGCGTAGAAGACGGCGGCTGAATCCGGATCGTGGACGGGGACACCTTCGCGTGTCGGTCCCGGTGCAAGGGTCCGGCTGCTGCTGATCGACGCTCCCGAGACCTCGCAGGCCAGCTACGGACTCCGATCCAGGCTCGCCCTGGATGAGACCGTCCCGGCGGGGAGCCGTGTGGCCCCGCCCGGATGGAGGAGGTCGGCCTCCGGGCTGAGCTATTGGCAGAAGACGTGCGGTCCAGAGACGGTGAGGGTTCTGATCCGTGCCGAGGAGGGCAGATGAGCACCGGGGACGCCCGGGTCTACGACAGGATCGCCCCGATCTACGACCTCATGGAGGCGCCCATGGAGTGGCTCGGGGGCCGGGACCGTCGTGAGCGGGTCATCGGCGGGGCCCACGGCGAGGTCCTGGAGGTGGGGGTGGGCACGGGCCGCAACCTGGGCCTGTACCCGGCCGACGCCCGGCTGACCGGGATCGACATCTCGGAGCGGATGCTGGAGCGGGCCCGGGCCCGGGCGTCGCGCCTGGAGCGGAGCCCGGAGCTGCGCGTCGCCGACGCCGAGTCGCTCCCGTTCGACGACGACCGCTTCGAAACCGTCACCGCCACGTGCGTCTTCTGCTCGGTGGAGGACCCGGTCCGGGGGCTGGATGAGATCCGGCGGGTGGTGAAGCCCGACGGGGAGGTCCGGCTCCTGGAGCACGTCCGGCCCCGGAACCCCGTGCTGGGGAAGGTCTTCGACTGGCTGAGCCCGGTGACGCGGCGGCTCATGGGTCCCGAGATCAACCGGCGGACCGAAGAGAACGTGGAGGCGGCCGGGTTGGAGATCGTGGACGTCCGCCGGGACGGGATCTGGCGGGAGATCGTGGCCCGGCCTGCTTCGGACCCGGCGAGGTGACGGCCCCGGCCGCCGGAGGCCGGTATCAGGATGTGTCGGGGCGGGGGATCCCGCTCATCGAAGCCCCGATCCTGAAGCGACGGCTGGCACCGGTGGATCACAAACCGGGATCCGGGACGCGCCGGTCTCGCTGCGAAGACTTCGCGGCGCCCTTGTAAACCCCCGAAGGCAGACCCATCTTGCCTGAACAGCCCCGCCCATCGCGCCGCTCCGTCCGGAGGCGTCATGACAGACGGCGGATCCTTGCTCCAGAGGTTCATCCGTGAGCTGACGCGGCGGCGCGTCTTCCGCGTCGCGGCGGTCTACGCCGCGGCAGCCTGGGTGGTGGTCGAGGTCTCCGACACCGTCGCGCCGCTGCTCCTCCTGCCCGACTGGACCTCTACGCTCGTCCTCGTCCTGGTGCTCCTCGGCTTCCCCGTGGTGATCGCCCTCGCCTGGACCTTCGACCTCACGTCCGGCGGGATCGAGCGGACCGCCCCTCCCGCGAGCGGGCCGGCGGGCGGCTCCGTCGAGGGCGCGGAGCGAACAGCCGGTCCGGCCACCGCGGCCGCGCGGGGGAGGTGGACCGCCGGCCGGATCGCCGTGGTGGGGGCGATGGCCGTGCTGGCGCTGGCCGGGGCGGCCATGGTGTTCATCCGGCCTACCTCCGGCCCCTCGCCATCCGGGTCCGCCGAGCTGGCCTCGAATACCGATCCCCCCCGGGTCTCCCTGGCCGACGCCCTCTACAACAACCCGGCCGTGGCGATGCTGCCCCTGGAGAACCTGGGCTCGGAAGACGACCGGCTGTTCGTGGCCGGCCTCCACGACGACATCCTGACGGCCCTCCAGAAGATCGGCGGGCTCACCGTCATCTCCCGGACCTCCGTGCTCCAGTACCGGGACGCGCCGAAGCCGGTACCCGAGGTGGCGAAGGAACTCCGCGTGGACGCGGTGGGCGAAGGGAGCGTGAGCCGCGCCGGGGACCGGATCCGGGTCAACGTCCAGCTCATCCACGGCGAGACGGACGCCCATTTATGGAGCGAACAGTATGATCGGGAGCTGACGACGGAAAACGTCTTCGAGATCCGGACGGAGATCGCCCGGAGCGTGGCCCGGTCCCTCAAGGTCACCCTCACGCCCGAGGAAGAGCGGAGGGTGGCGCGGCAACCCACGTCGAGCCTGAACGCCAAGGAGTGGGTGGAGATCGGCGCGGCTCGCCCGGATTGGGATGAGCGAGCGGAGGCGTATCGCCGCGCGCTGGAGCTCGACTCGACCTACGCCCCGGCCTGGGCACTGCTGGCGAACGCCTACGCCATCGGGTGGGCGGCGGACCCGGCCTACCAGGACTCCGCCCTCGCGCTCGCCGACCGGGCGCTCCAGCTCGACCCGGAGACCGCCCGGGCGTACAGCGCGAAGGGAATCGTACACACCAACGCTGGGCAGCTGGACCGGGCGCTCGAGCTCTTCCGGACGGCAGCGGCGCTGGACCCCGGGGCGAGCTACGCGTGGAACAACATGGGGGTCGTCGCCGACGCCAGCGGCCACTACCTGGAGGCTCTCGACGCCTACCGGAGGGCTGTCAGGCTCAATCCCGTCAGCCGCCAGTCGTCTGCGAACATCGTGGAGATCTACCTGCAGCTGGGGCTCCACGATCGGGCCCGGCAGGAGCTGGATCAGCATCTGAAGATCCACCCGTACGACCTGCTCTACCTCTCGATCCTGCACCTCCGGGAAGGCCGGATCGACAGCGCCCGGGCGGTGGCGGACAGGCACATCGAGCTCAACCCCTCGATCGAATCGCCTCTGCTGATCGCGGCCTGGTTCGCCAGCATCGCGGGAGACTGGCCGGCCGCCCTGGAGTACGCCGAGGCCGCCTATGAAGGGGATCCCCGGCAGCGATTCCTCTGGAGGCCGTTCACCGCCCAGACCTTGCTGGCCTTGCTCCTGCAGCAGACAGCGGATCACGGGGAAGCGGAGCGCCTCTTCGGCAGCCGCCTCGACGAGCTCCGTTCCGACCGGACTTCGTCCGGGCTCGCGTTCATGGAGAGGGGCACGATCCTGGCCGCCCGGAATCAGGTGGAGGAGGCCATTGAGCTCCTCGAGCAGGGCTACGAGCTGGACAAGGACGTCCCGAGCTTCTTCTTCGAGCTGACCCCCTTCTACGACCCCCTCCGCGACCACCCGGCCTTCCAGCGATTCCTGACACGGGCCCGGGAAAACGAAGCCCGGGAGCGGGAGAAGGTGCTGCGTCTGGAAGCCGAGCTACAAGCGGCCCGACTGGCAGCCCGACGGGAGAGTTGAGGAGACTCCTCCACGGGGCAGTGGCGGCGGGTCGTTCACCGCACGGTCCGGGCGTCAGGCGGGCGGCCGCTCGCGAGGGCGGCTGAGCGCCTTCACTGCCCCAGCCAGTAGGTCAGCTTCAGGATGAAGACGTTGGTGGAAGGGGCGTCGAGCAGGCGGTCCAGCTCCCGGTCCACCGCGAATCCCGGAAGCACCGCGGCAATCGACCGCTCGGCCTTGGCCAGACGTTCCCCGGTCATGCCGCCGGTCGTCCCTCGGCCCGGACGTTCTGCAGGAACGGCGTGTCCGCAGAGGCCCAATGCTCCGCGGAGACGAACAC
>CAYMLW010000227.1:0-7083 GCA_964391035.1 uncultured Gemmatimonadaceae bacterium | reverse complement strand
CGCCCCCGATGACGGGTAGGACCCAGACCACCGGCGCGGCCACCAGAGCCCCCACCGCCCCGGCCGCAATGGGCACGACCGGGCTCTGGACGGCGTCGACGAAGCGCAGTCGCTCCCGCACGAAGCGACGCATCCGTGTGTACCCTGCACCGATGCCGCCCGCGACGGCACCGAAGATCAACAGCTCGACCATCAGAATCACCTCCCACTTGACAGAACGATGGACGGGCCCGGCTGGTTTCGCACCTTCCCTTTTCGTGCCGGTCGCCACACTTTGCAGCCATGAGCATACGCAAACAGCTGGTGGTCGTCGGCGACCGGGTCCTGATCGAGCCCGAGGAGGGCGAGGAACGGAGCAACGTCGGGCTCTACCTGCCCGCAACGGCGGTCGAGAACCAGGCCGTCCGGACGGGCCGCGTGGTGGCCACGGGCCCCGGCACACCCATTTCCGCGCCCACCGAGCTCGACGACGAGCCGTGGCGGATCTCCGGCGGCGAGGCCAAGTTCCTGCCCGTACAGGCCCGGGTGGGCGATTTCGCCATCTTCTTCCGCAGGGCCGCGGTCGAGATCACCTTCGAGGACAAGAAGTACCTGGTCGTGCCTCAGGCGGCCATCCTCGTGCTCGTCCGCGGAACCCCCGAGCCGGAAAGCTGGTAGTAGCCCAACGGAATCAGCACGGAATGGCATGCGGCCCCGTCGGGGCCGTTTCCTTTGGGGGGTCATGCGACTCGACCGCGACAACTATCTCGTCCACGCGACGGCCTTCGACGGCAAGGTCAGGGCCCTCGCGGTCAACACCACCGACGCCGTCCGCAGTCTGGCCCGGCTCCAGAGGACCGGGCCCGCGGCCACCGCCGCCCTCGGGCGGGTCGCCACGGCGGCGCTCTTCCTGGGGGCCACGCTCAAGAAGGACTCGCACCTCGTGACCGTCCAGGTGAAGGGCGACGGCCCGCTGGGCACCGTCCTCGCCTCCGCCAACGGAAGGGGCGAGGTCCGGGGCCTGGTCGGGAACCCGCGCCCCGACACGCCCCAGACCCGCGACGGCAAGCTCGACGTGGCCGGCGTGGTCGGCTCGACGGGCCGGCTGACCGTCATCAAGGACCTCGGGCTCCGGGAACCGTACAACAGCACGGTCGAGCTCGTGTCGGGCGAGATCGGGAAGGACTTCGCCTACTACTTCGCCCGCTCCGAGCAGCAGCCCTCCGCCGTGGGCCTCGGCGTCTTCGTAGATCGCTTCGGCGATGTCGAGGCCGCCGGCGGGTACCTGATCCAGATCCTCGGCGGGCTCGACGAGGACGAGGTGGAACGGATCGAGGAGGAAGTCGCCGCGCTGCCCCACCCGACCACCATGATCCGTCAGGGCGAGACCCCGGAGGACATCCTCAGCCGGGTATTCCACGATGGCTTCCGGGTCCTCGGCACCACCCCCGTCCGGTTCCACTGCCCGTGCAATCGCGACCGGGCGGAACGAGCGCTCATCCTGCTGGGCCCCGCCGAGATCGACGAGCTCATCGCCACACAGGAGGACCGGGGCCACAGCGACGTGACCTGCGAGTTCTGCGGCGCGAGCTACCGATTCACGCTCGACCAGCTCGCCGCGTTGAAGAACTAGCCGGTACGGATCAGGCGCCCCTCAGGTCGGTCAGGAAGCGGATAAGCTTGATTCTCCTCTCCTCTCCGGACAGATTCAGAACGTTGCGGGAACCGGGGGGTCCTCACGCTCGGGCATGAATTGAAGCGTCGTAGAGAAACTCGAAAGCCGAAGCGCGGCATGGTGGAGGAGCTGGAGCGGTTCCTCCGTCGTATCGCTATGCTCCCCCTCCTGGTGCCCGTCCTGCTCTTCGCCGGCTGGGGTCTCGGTAAGGTCACCGCCCGCGGCATCGCACTGCCCCCCGGCGCCCCCGTCCGCATCGCCGCCGCGGCCAGCACGCCCCGGGCCCATCTCGAGTCGCTGAGCCGCTACATGACCGACGTCCACGACGCCGGCACGGACACCGAGGACTGGCTGCACCTGTACCAGAACCACGTGTTGCCGGTCGAACGATCCATGGCCGGGTGGGGCGTCGACGAGGGCCTGGCCCGCCAGGTCGCATGGCCACTGGTCGCGAACGCCTACGAGAGAGGGATCGATCCGGCCACCGTGGTCGCGATCATCCTCGTGGAGAGCAGCGGCCGGCCGGAGGCGACCAGCAACGTGGGCGCCCGGGGCCTCATGCAGGTCATGCCCCTCCACCAGGGCCACTGGGGCTGTGGCCCCGACCTCTACGACATCGAGTCCAATCTCTGCTACGGGACCAGCATCCTCGGGTGGAACCTGGACCGGTTCGACGGCGACGAGCGACGCGCGCTGCTCGCCTACAATGGCTGCGTCCACGGCACGAACACCCCCGGCTGCCACTCGTACCCCGACAAGGTCATGCGCCTGCGCGAGCGCCTCCGCAGCGAGTGGCGGGCCGCCCCCATCTACAGCTATCTGCCGACTGCCCCCGGCAGCACACCGGGGACCACCGGCGCCCCCTGAACCGGCTGCTGCCCCCGACGCCGGTAGTTGACCTGCCGTCCCCGAAACCGCTGGCCGGCCCCGGACGCCGCACGCTGCACGCCGGTCGCTGGACGCTGGACGCCGGCTACCCCAGCTCCGTCAGGAGCCGCGCCGCCGCGTGGGTCCCCTTCACTATGTTGTCCACCGCGATCCACTCGTCCGGCGCATGGGCATTCTCGCCCGGCAGCCCGAAGCCCATGAGCAGGACCGGCGCGTCGAGGACGGCCTCGAACTCCGGGACGATCGGGATCGAGCCGCCCTCGCCGGCGTAGACCACCTCCCGGTCCCACGCTGCTCCGAGCGCCCGCTCGGCGGCGTGATAGAGCTCGCTCCCGAGCGTGGCCCGCCACGCGTCGCCGCCGTGCAGCGCCCGGACCTCCACCGCGACGCCCTCCGGGGCCACGCCCTCGATGTGCCGGCGGACCAGCTCCTCGATCTTCTTCGGGTCCTGGTTCGGCACCAGACGGAAGCTGATCTTGGCCATGGCCTTCGACGGGAGCACGGTCTTCGCGCCCTCGCCCGTGTACCCGCTCAACAGGCCGTTCACCTCCACCGTGGGCCGGATCCAGAGACGCTCCGGCGTGCTGTAGCCGGCCTCCCCGATCTCCGCCGTGCCGGTGTCCGCACGGAACCCGTCATTGTCGAACGGGACGGCGGCGATCTTCTCCCGGTAGTCCCCGGCAGGGTCGACGTCGTCGTAGAAGCCCGGGATCGTGGCGTGCCAGTCGTCGTCGTGCATGCTGGCGATGATCCGGGCGAGGGCCGTGGCGGGGTTGACCACCGCGCCGCCATAGCTCCCGCTGTGCAGGTCCGTCTTCGGGCCCTTCACCTGGACTTCGAGGTACGCCAGCCCCCGCAGTGACGTACCGATCGTCGGCACGTTCGCGCCCACCATGGTCGTGTCGCTGATCACGACGTAGTCGCACGCCAGTCGGTCACGGTGCGCCTTCACGAACGGCATCAGGTTCTCACTCCCGACCTCCTCCTCGCCCTCCGCGAGCACGACCACGTTCACCGGCAGCGAGCCGGTGGTCTTCATGTGGGCCTCGAGGGCCTTCACGTGCAGGTAGAGCTGGCCCTTGTCGTCCACCGAGCCCCGGGCGAACAGCCTCCCGTCCCGGACCTCCGGCTCGAACGGCGGCGAGGTCCACTCATCCAGCGGCTCCGGCGGCTGGACGTCGTAGTGGCCGTAGATCAGCACCGTGGACGCATCAGCTCCCGCGCCACGGTACTCCCCCACCACGATCGGGAACCCCTCCGTCTCCTCCACGGCGACCTCGAGGCCCGCGTCCCGCATCCGGTCCGCCAGCCACCCGGCGGCCTCCGCCATGTCGCCCCGATGCTCCGACTTCGCACTCACACTCGGGATCCGGAGGAACGCGTCCAGCTCCTCACGGAACCGCCCCATGTTCTGGTCTATGTACTCGTGGATATCCGCCATATCTCCACCTCGTTGCTCGATTGTCACCCACCGGCTACTGGCTACTGGCCACCGGCCATCAGCTCCTCCACCAGCGCCTCGGCCTCGTAGATGCTCCGGAGCGCCTCCAGGATCCCGGCGCTGTGGACGCCCACGGTGCGGGCGGCCTCCTCGTCGTAGAGCCATTCGTTGGGCAGCGACTCGATGTTGCCGTCGAAGGCCACGCCCACGACCGTCGCGTCCGTGCTCAGCATCGGGCTGCCGCTGTTGCCACCGGTGATGTCGTTCGTGGTCACGAAATTGAGCGGCGTACCCATGTCGATCCGGTCCCGGGCCGCCTCGAACCGCCCGGGCAGCGCGAAGGGGAACTCGTTCCCGAAGTTGGCCGCGGCGCCGAAGATCCCCCAGTAGCTGGTCTGCGGCGGCGCGACCGTCCCGTTGTACGGGTAGCCGGCGACCTTCCCGTCGGTGATCCGGAGGGTGAACGTGGCGTCCGGCGGGATGGACGTGCCCTTGACCGCGAAGATCGCCCGCGCGAGGCGCTCCTCCTGGACGGTCTCGGCCGCCTCCAGCTCCTCCATCTTCTCGGTGAGCGCCGGGTAGGCGCCGTCGAGGATCCGCGCGATCCGCACGCCGATGTCCCCCTCGGCCTCCACCGCGGCCATCCCGCCCTCGATGAGCTTCTTCCGGAACGCCGGGTCCATGATGCGCGTGTCGCGGACGATCCGGCTCGCCGCCGCCTCCGGCGATTCTCCGTTCCGGAAGGCGGCCGCGACGAACGGGTCATCGGCGGGCAGGAAGTTCCGGGCCAGCCGGAGTCGCACGGCCAGGAGCCGGGTCGCGATCTCCGGGTTCACCGGCGACGGCCCCAGAAGCTGCGACTCGAGCTCCGAGAGCTGCTCGGCGCCGTAGTCCTCGCCGCGCTCGTCCGCGGGCTTCGCCGACTCCCGCACGTAGCGGATGAGCTGGCCGGCCATCCCGATCTGGGGATCGCCGATGAAGCCGATGTTGTAGATCGAGGTCCGCAGCGCGTCGGGGATCTTCGCCGCCTGGATCCCGGCCAGCCGGTCCCAGACATCGCCGAACTCCGCCCGCAACTCGGGATCGGCGTTCACCGCGCTGCGGATCTCCGCCTCCCACCGGATCTTCCGGCCCACCAGCACCGTGTCCCGCAGCCCCTCGAGTTGACCCGTGTACGCCTTGAGCGAGTTCTCGATCCCGAACAGCTGCTCCCGGACGCTCCGCTCCGCCTGTGGGCTGAGGTCGGCGATCCAGTGCAGCAGCTCACGGTAGTCCCCGAGGTACTGGACCACGAACGGGTGGTAGCGCTCCTTCTCGTACATGATCTGCGACACCGTGAGCAGGCGGCTCGTGCCCCCGGGATTGCCCACGATGAACACGGCCTCGTCTTCCTGCGCGCCATCGGCGTCCCACGCGAACCACCGGTCGGTCCGGACCGGCGTGTCCTCGTCCTCGTAGGCCCGCACGAAGGACACGTCCAGGGCATGGCGAGGATACGTGAAGTTGTCCGGCTCGCCGCCGAAGAACGCGGCCGCAAGCTCCGGCGCGAACACCAGCTTCACCGGCTCGTACCGTCGGTAGCGGTACAGGTGGAACCGACCACCATGGTACAGGGAGACGACCTGGCACTTCTGGCCCGTCTCGGCCTCGCACGCCTCGTCAATGGCGTCCGCCACCTCGGTCCGGGCCCGGGCCTTGGCGGTGTCGGTGGTCAGGTCTCGGCCGGCCGCCAGGACCCGGTCCGTGACGTCCTCGACGCTGTGCAGCTGTTCCAGGTACAGGCCGGGACAGGTCAGCTCCTGGTCCCGCGTGGCGGCATAGAACCCGTCCTCCACGTAGTCCTCGCCCTCCGGCGACACGGCCTCGACGCAGTCCCGGGCGCAATGGTGGTTCGTCATGACCAGGCCGTCGGGCGACACGAACGACGCCGAGCAGTGCTCCCCGTAGCGGAGCGACGCCAGCTGGACGTGCTCGAGCCACCCGGCATCCGGAACGAAGTCGTACTGCTCCTCCCACCACCCCAGCGGCGGGTCCTGGAACGTCCACATCTTGCCCAGCTCGAGTCCCGTCAGCTCGATGGTCTCGGCGGTCCGGAGCGCCGCGGCCGACGGGGCCAGCAGGTCATCCGGGGCCGGCTCCGTCGTGACCGGCTCGGGCGCGGGCGCTCGCCCGGGCGACGCCGCCGGGGCGGTCGCGCAGCCGGCGGCGAGAAGCCCGGCGGTCAGCAGGATCGTGATACGACTCGTATGCCTCGACATGGTTCCTCGGTATTCGGGAATCGTGGTCCGGCGTCATGGATGTAGCGATCTGATCCGCCCGCGGTCAAGCGGATCCCGGTCACTCCGGCCGCCCCGGCACGACCCCGCTGAGGGTATGCCAGTACAGGTGGACCCCCGGCCGCTGTTCGAGGGTGGCGAGCAGGCCGGCGGCCGTCTTCGCGGTGTAGCTCGGGTCCAGGTCGAGACCGTGCGCGGCGAACCACTCGGTGGCCTCGTCGCCCCAGGACGTGGGGTGCCCATAGCCCTCCCCGATCCAGTCGCCCACGAGCTCGACCCTGTCCAGGACCTGGCGCGGCCGTGGCGGGCGCAGCCCCGCCTCCTCCAGGAGCCGGACGGCCCCTTCCACCAGCCGGGCCAGGACGACATCGTTGCCGACGGCCACCGGCACGATCCGGATCCCGAGCAGCCGATCCGTCAGGTTGGTCATGGTGGCGCCCACCGCGAGTCCCGCCAGCGTGCCCAGCGTTCCGGCCGCGACCGTGATGCTGTCCGGCCTCGGCAGCTCGCCCCCCTCGATCTGCTCCGCCAGCTCCAGCGCGGCGCCCACATGACCGAGGGCGCCCAACGCATTGGAGCCGCCGCCCGGGATCACGTAGGGCCGGCTCCGCCGGTGCCGCCAGCGGACCGCCGCTTCCGCGAACGGCTGCGTCGCGAAGCTGCTGCACCGCCGGATCTCGTCGGCCCACGCCTCGTTCAACGCCGCAATCTCACGGGCGTGCTCCGTGTCCGGCTGGGGGAACACGACCAGGGTGACGGGAAGGCCCACGCGCCGGCCGTGGACCGCCGTCGCCAGGCAGTGATGCGAGCCCACCACAGATCGG
>CAYMLW010000226.1:0-7087 GCA_964391035.1 uncultured Gemmatimonadaceae bacterium | reverse complement strand
CGCCCTGGGCGTCGGCGCCGCCATGCCGGGGGCCGAGGTCTACGCCGTCGACTTGGCGAGGATGGCCGGCTACCAGCGCCAGTGGTTCGACGGCGGCCACGACGATGTTCTCACCCTCGGCCTTCACGCCCGGCAGTTCCTGAACGACCGCGGCGCCTGGGCGGCCGCGGGCGGAGAAGCTCGAGGCCATCGGTCACCTGGCCGGCGGTGTGGCCCACGACTTCAACAACGCGCTGACCGTGATCACGGGGCTCACGGAGATGCTTCTGGAGGACGCGGACCTCGGCCGCGGGTTCGCTGAAGCCGGGCCCCCACGTCATGCTGGCCGTGGCCGACACGGGCGTCGGGATCGACCCGGATACGCTGAACGACATCTTCGACCCGTTCTTCACCACGAAGCCCAGGGGCAAGGGGATGGGGCTCGGGCTGGCCACGGTCTACGGGATCGTGCACCGGAACGGCGGCGGGATCCGTGTCGAGAGCAAGCCGGGACGCGGCACCCGGTTCATGGTGTACTTCCCCCGGGCGGAGAACGTGCCCGCGCCGGTGGAGCGCCCGCCCGAGGCGGCTGTGGACGCCGGCGGGACAGAGACGATCTTGGTGGTGGAGGACGAGACGCCGGTCCGGACCATCGTGCGCCGGATCCTGGAGACTCGCGGCTACGATGTCATTGCGGCCGGGAGCGTCCAGGAAGCATGGACGGTCCTGACGGACGCGGACCGGGACGCCATCGACCTGTTGATCACCGATATCGTGCTGCCGGACGGAACGGGTCGCGAGCTGGCGCGCCGCGCCGTGCGGGACCGGCCGGGGATGGGTATCATCTTCTGTTCCGGCTACGACCCCGACGAGGTGGCCGCGGATACGAGCCGCGAGGTGTTCCTCCCGAAGCCGTTCGACCGGGAAACGCTGGCCCGGACGGTCCGCGCCGTGCTGGACCAGCCCGACGTTGGCGGTGCCGCGGTCGTCGATCCTACGTAGCAGTCCGGCTCCTGGGCGGGGACCGCCCGCCCCGGGGACCCGCCCTGGAGGCGTGACGTGACGGTCACCGCCGCCAGTTGCCAGAATCGTAGTGAGCGCCGCGGGGATGATGCCCGTGCCATACAGTCAGAACGGGAACAGCAACGGCACCACGATGAGGGTGGCGGCGAGCACCAGGGCCTGGAGCGCCACGCCGATGCGGAAGAAGTCACCGAACCGATAGCCGCCGGGCCCGAGGACCAGGGTGTTCACGGGTGAGGCAATGGGTGTCGCGAAGGCGGTGGAGGCGGCCACGGCGATGGTCATGAGGAACGGCTCCGGTGCGGCACCCATGTCCAGCGCGAGCCGGAACGCCATGGGTGCCAGCAGCACGGCGGTGGCGGTGTTGGAGATGACCTGGCTGAGGATCGAGGTCAGGACGAAGAGGAAAGCCAGCAGCATCAGCGGGGTCCCCCCCTGGAGCGTGGCGCCGAGCGCGGTCACGATGAGGGCCATGCCGCCGGTCTTCTCGAGCGCCGTGGCGATCGGCAGCACCGCGGCGATGAGCACCACGCTCTGCCAGTTGATCGAGCGGTACGCCTCGTCGCCGTCCACGCAGCCGGCCAGGACCATGCCCGCGGCGGCCATCAGGACGGCGAGCACCGCGGGCACCAGGTCGACCGTCAGCAGCGTCATCATGGCGGCCAGGATGGCCACGGCCAGCGGGGCTCGCCGGTACGGGCGGACCGCGCGGTCCAGCTCGGCCGGGATACCGGTCACCACGAAATCGCCGCGCTCCCGCTGCAGCAGCCGGATCCGGTCCCAGGCGCCCTTGACCAGCAGCGTGTCGCCGAACCGGAGCGGGATGACGCCGAGGCCATCCAGGATCGGCTCGCCCATGCGCCGGATCGACAGCACCGTCACCCGGTACTTCTCCCGGATCCCGCTGTCCTCGAGGGTCTTCCGGAGCAGCCGGGAGCCGGGGGTCAGAAGGACCTCGACGAGCCCCATCCCCTCGGGTACCTCGTCGCCGTCCGGGTCGGACAGCAGCTCCAGGCGCTGTGTGCCCACGAAATCGGCCGCGGCCTTCGGGAGCGCCTGGACGTAGAGCCAGTCGCCGGCCTCGATCCGCGTGTCGGGCGGAACGGGATCCAGCGGACCGGTGCCCGGCCGCGTCGCCGGCAGCCCGGGCACCGGTGGGCGCGGGCGGGCCCTTCGGATCCCCACGACGGTCACGCCGAACCGCCGGCGGATCGCGGCCTCCTCGACGGTCCGGCCGGCCAGGGGCGATGCGTCGGGGACCCGGGCGTGGAACAGCGTGCCGGGCAGACCGTACGCCTCGGCGAGTGCGGCCACGGACGTGGTGGGCGGGGCGCCCTCCTGGACGGGCGGCCGCCGCTCGGGCAGGAGGCGTCGTCCGAACAGGACGGTGAACGAGATTCCCACCAGCACCATGACCACGCCCACGGGGGTGAACGTGAAGAACCCGAACGGTGCCCGACCCATGGCGGAGAGGTGGCTGCTCACCACGATGTTGGGGGCCGTGCCGATGAGGGTCAGCATCCCGCCGAGGAGCGACGCCACGGCCACGGGGATCAGAAGCCGCGACGGCGGGATCCCCCGCTCCCACGCCAGCCCCACCACCACGGGGAGCATGACGGCCACGGTCCCGGTCGAGCTCATGAACGCCGACAGCAGCGCCACCATCAGCATGACCACGGCAAGCAGCCTGGCCTCGCTGGTCCCGGCCAACCGCGCCAGAAGGCGGCCCATGGCCTGCGCCACCCCTGTCTGGTAGAGGCCCTCGCCCACCACGAACAGCCCGGCGATCATGATCACGACCGGGTCGGCGAACCCCGCCAGCGCCTCGGCCGGCGTCAGGATCCCCGCCACGGCCAGGACCAGCAGCGCGACGAGCGCCACCAGGTCCATGCGCAGCAGGTCGCTGGCCCAGAGCCCGATGGCCCCGACCAGGACCCCGTAGACGACGGCGATCTCCAATGTCACTCGCGCCGCCGATCAGAGCCGCGGGTTCACCACGTTCGTGAAGATCGAGCCAAACGTGTAGGAGAGGCCGATCGATCCCGAGGTCCGGTAGGACGTGGCCAGCCGCCGTCGGGCCAGGAGGATATCCTCGAGCGAGGCGTCGCCCCGGGGGAGCGAGAGCTGGTCGTTGATCCGCTCATACCGCCCGCCCACGTTCAGCGATACACCGCCCCCGATGCGGAGAGACACCTCGCCGTTGAACGTCAACCGGTGGTGGCTGAGGTCGTGGACGTAGGCCGAGCCCGTGAGCCCGGAATACACCGAGCCCCAGGGCTGCTGGATCCGGATCGCCGCCTCCAACGACTGGTTCACCAGGCTCTCCGTCGTCTGCAGGTAGATGGTCTCCTCGATGTAGTTGGCCCGTTCGACGCCCAGATGGTACGCCAGCGTGACCTGCCGGCTCGACGCCTCCGCGTAGGGAAACAGGCTGTACTCCACCGCCGGCGCCACGACCAGGCTGTGGCGGAGGTTGTCCAGGGTGGAGGTCCGGTACTCGGCGAAGATCCCCGCTCCCCAGTGGGAGCCCACGCTTCGGATCAGGTGGCTCTCGAAGCCGTGGCGCTTGTGGTCCACCCGGACCTCGCCCCCGTCGGTCTGGACCGATCGGGCATTGTTGTTGAAGTACGGACGCAGCCGCACCTTCCAGTCCTCGGTGACACGGTTGGCGTAGAAACCGTAGCGCGCGTTCCACGCGCTCTGTGACGCCTCGGCGCTCACGTTCCCACCGCCATAGACCTCGAAGGTCCAGTGCTTCCACGGGTCCCGTACGGGCGCCACCGAATCCTCCACCGACCCGAACCCGAGGTCCACCCGGTCCGCCAGCGGGGTCCGGGCGATGTAGCGCACCAGCCCCAACCCCAGGACATGGGTGAGCCCCGCCCGCTCCTCGGCCGCCGTGGCCGTGGCCGCCGACGCGTACGACAGGGTGTCGACGGCCCCGGCGAAGGGGCCCCGCCCCTCGAAGTGCAGCGTGTACAGCCGCCCGCCGCTGCCCGTGGTCTGGTCGGTGATCAGGACGTGGACCTGGGCGAGGGCCGGCTCCCGCACGTAGTTGACCAGTGTGATCTCACGGCGGATGTGCTCGGTGTCGCAGCGCCTGCAGTCCACATAGACTCGCGGGGCGGCGTCCCGGCCCGCCCCGTTCGTGTCCTGGGCGGTCGCGCCCGTCGGCACGCTGGCAAGGGCGAAGGCCACAGCCCCGAGGAAGACGGAGCTGGCGGCGTGGGAAGGTCGGACCATTGGCCAGTGCGTCATTACGCCTTGTGTCGGGGGTCCCGGATGCGGCTGTCGAGCCGCACAAGATAGCACGCCCGTCCGGGTTCATGAACCCCGCTCCGGCGGCAGATCTACGTACGCAGCTCCGCCAGCCGGGCCCGTGCCCGCGCCGCCCACACGTAGTCCTCGTCCGCCGGCGCCCACGTCTCCAGCGCCCGTTCCAGATGGGCGACGGCGTCACTCCGCCGGTTCATCCGCTGGTACACCAGCGCCAGCTCGTAGTGGGCGCGACCGTTCGACGGCACCACCGCCAGCGTCTCCCGGATGAGCGACTCCGCCCGCTCCAGGTTCCCCAGCTCGCGGTGGCACCGACCCATCTGCGTGGCGATGGAGCTGTCCGTGGGGTCGTGGTCCCGCTCCTGCTCGTACGTCGCCAGCGCCTCCGCCCACTCGCCGCGCATCTCGTGGAGTCGACCGGTGAAGTAGAGCACCGGCTGCTGGAGGGAGTTCATCCCGGTGGCCTCGAGCATGGCCACGCCGGCCTGGACGGCTTCCGCCAGCTCGTCCGGGCGCTCCAGCGCCTCGTACACGTTCATCCGGCCGATGGGCACCAGTGCGTCCAGGGGCGGGGGGAGCTGTGCACGGAGCATCTCGAGGAGCTCCAGCGCCTCTTCGCTCCGACCCACGTGGACGTAGAGGTCCAGGTTGATGAGGCGCCCCTGGATGATGCTCACGGGCGGCGCGAAGGACGCCGCTTCGTCCAGCGCCCGCTCCTGGTATTCCAGCGCCTTCCGCCGCTCACCCCGGGCCCGGTGATGGCCGCTCAGCGAAAACAGCGCCGACGCCCGCTGCTCGGCGGTACGGGCGGCCTCGAGCGCCGTTTGGTACCCGGCGAGCGCCTCCTCGAACCGGCCGAGGTCCCGGTCGAGGGATGCCACCGCGCGCAGGAGAGACGGGTCCCCGGGCTCGAGGAGCAGGGCCCGCTCGTACTGGTCCCTGGCCGCGTCGTGCTCGCCCGTCCGCCGGTACAGCCCGGCCAGAGCCTTCAACGACGACTCGTCCTCCGGCGCCTCCTCGACGTGCCGCTCGTAATACCGGCGGGCCTCCGCCGGCTCGCCCATGGCCTCGTAGAGCGCGCCGATCTGAGGCAGGACATCGATCTGCGTGGGGTCGAGCCGCAGCACCCGCTCGTACGCTTCGATGGCCCCGGGACGGTCATCCTGGAAGAGACGCATCCGGGCGACGGTGCTCTGTGCGGTGATGTCATCGGGGTAGAGCTCCGCCCACATCTCGTAGACGGCGAACATCCTGGGAAAGTCCTGTTGCGCGCCGTACCACTCGCCCTTCACGGCGTAGTGGCTGCGCTCCGGCAGCCGGTACAGGTTGTCCATGGCCACCTGGAGGGCGCCGATGGCGCCCGACATGTCGCCCATCAACATGCGGACCTGGAAGAGGGTGTAGGCGGCATCGGCGAAGGTGGGATCCGTATCGAGGGCCGCATCGAGGGCGGCGCTGGCGGTGGGGTAGTCGTCGTGTACCAGCAACGCCCGCATGGCCGCCGCGTAGTGGCGCAGCGCCTCCAACGACGTGGTGGTGTGCTCCGTGACCGGCATGTCCGGCGTCTCCTCCAGGTGGCGCGCCGGTAGGTCGAGGTCCCGGCGCAGCTGGATCGACGCGCTGTCGATCAGGGCGAACAGGTCGTCGCCCTCATGGACTCGCTCGGTCAGCACCCGGCCGCGCTCGGTGTCGTTCAGCGTGAGGGTCAGCCGGAAGCCGTCCCCCGATCGCGCCGCTACGCCGTCCACGAAGTAGGGCACGTTCATGTCCGCGGCGATGCGCCGCTTGAGGGTGCGGGGCACGGCACCGTCAGAGGCGAACCCGGCCTCCCGGATCCTGTCCCGGAAGAGCGCCGACGGGCGCAGGTTCAGGAAGATGTCCTGGAAGAGGTCGTTCACCAGGCCGTTGTAGACGGCGTAACCGAGCCAGGCCTGGTCGGCATCGGTGGAGTCGGCGTAGGGCGTGAAGAGCGCCAGCGTCTTCCGGAACTCGTGCTTCGCCACCACCCGCTCCACCGCGGCGCCTTCCTCGTCCTCCACGAGCACGGTGGTGGTCATGGCTCCCAGATCCTTCCCGGAGAAGGCCGTGAAGAGGATCAGGAGCGTGAACGCCACGTTGGCCGGGATCGCCACCTTCTCGATCCGGTGCCAGCGGTCGGCGCCCTTGCTGCCGTGGAAGTAGATGAAGAGGGCCACACTCGGCAGGAGCAGCACCAGCATGAGCATGACCAGGTTCGTCCAGTGCGGGGACAGGAGGAAACGGTCCTCCAGGAAGGCGAAGAACTCGATGAGCCCCCAGGACCCGCCGAGGTAGACCGCCAGGTACTGGGGGAAGCGCCGCTCAAGCAGGTCCCGGGTCATGGACGCGCGGCGATCGGCGACGGCGTCGCCCGTGACGGAAGACGACATGGAAAGACCTCCGGAGAGAAATAGGCGTAGGGGAAGGCCGTCGGGGGAAACGACGCTCCGTGTTCCCAATTTATGTCGGGGTCGCCGGGGACGGAACGATCTTCGCCCCGCCACCTGCCCGCCGGGCGTTACCCGGACCGTCATGGCCGGCCCCGGGATGGCGAGGGGGGTCGCACGGGCTCTCCGCTCCTTGACCGGACCCCATGGGCGGGGGCATCCTGGAACGATCCCGCGAAGGCGTTCCACATCCCCCCGATTCCTGCCTCTCGCCCGGTGCGGGGGAGGAGGGCTTCATGGCCGGCTTCATGGCCGGCTTCAGCCACGAGCGTGCGCAGACCGAGGTCGGAGCTCATCGGGCAGACGAAAGCCCCGCTGCCACCCCGGGCGGGGACGTTGCGGCG
>CAYMLW010000225.1:3330-7095 GCA_964391035.1 uncultured Gemmatimonadaceae bacterium | reverse complement strand
ATCAATGTCGAAGAAATGAGTATGCGAAAATTGTGAGCGAAACCACGCGCCGCGCGTGGTCCCTCTCCCAGACGCACGTCGAAACGTGTCCCCTCCGCCCTCGCGTCCAGGTCCACGGCCCGGAGATCCGCGTTCTCCGACGTGCCGTAGGTCAACCGATCAGGGCCGAGGCGCCGGGCCAGATGGCGGGCGCCATCGTCGTCCGCGCAGATGGCGATGAGGCCGTCGTCGGGGACGGGCGCGAGGAATCCGGCGAAGGCGTCGTAGAGGCCGTCGAGGTCGCCGTAGATCTCCATGTGGTCGGGCTCGATCGTGGTCACCACGGCCACCCGGGGCCGGAGCGAGAGGAAGGAGCGGTCGTACTCGTCGGCCTCGACCACGAAGAGGTCGCTGCCGGCCCGTAGCCCGCCCTGCCAACGAGGCATGCGCCCGCCGACGAAAGCGGTGGGGTCCAGTCCCGCGGCCTCGAGCGTGGTGGCGATCATGCCCGTGGTGGTGGTCTTGCCGTGGGTCCCGGCGACAGCGATGACGCGGCCCCGATTCACCAGCGCCCCCAGGGCGGCCGCCCGCTTCAGTACGGGAATGCCCCGCTCCCGGGCCGCCTCGAGCTCCGGGTGCGACGCGTCCACGGCCGAGGTGACCACCACGGCGCGGGCGTCCTCCACGTGCGCCGGGTCGTGGCCGTCCAGCACGGTCACGCCCGCATCCCGCAGGGCCGGCGGCGCGGTGGCCGCCTTTGCGTCGCAGCCGGTGGCCTGGCCGCCCGCCCGGGCGACGTACTCGGCCAGCGCCGACATGCCGGCCCCGCAGATCCCCATGAAGTGGACGGGACCCTTCATGGCGAGTCCGAGCAGATCCGCCTCCGCCGCACGGGTCGGGCGCGGCGTGCTCATCGGTCCACCACCCGGAGCAGGTCCTCCGCGATCCGCCTCGCGGCCTCGGGACGCGCCCGCTCCCGGGCCCGCCGGGTCATGGCGTCCCGCCTGGCCGCGTCGCCCACCAGCGCGCCGACCTCCGCCCAGAGCCGCTCGGGCGTCGCATCCGACTCGGGCAGCGCCACCGCCGCGCCGAACTCCTCCAGCGCCCGGGCATTGTGCGTCTGGTGGTCCGCGGCGGCGGTGGGCAGGGGCACCAGGATCGACGGTATGCCCCAGGCGAGCAGCTCGGCCGTGCCCATGGCCCCGGCGCGGGAGACTGCGATGTCCGCCGCCGCCAGCGCCTTCGGCATCTCGTGGATGTAGCCCACCGGGTGGACCCACTCGAGGGCCAGCGGCGCGAGAGTGGTCCGGGTGCCGTCGATATGGCTCGGACCCGTGGCCCACAGGATCTCGAGGGACGGCGGCCGCTCGGCCGCTCCGGCCGCGACCCGCTCGAGGGCGCCCGTCAGGGCCCGGTTGATGGCCCGGGCGCCCTGGCTCCCGCCCACCACCAGCAGGACCGTGGCGTCCGCGCCGAGGCCGAAGTGGGCCCGGGCCTCAGCCCGGTCCATGGCCGTGTCCGGCGGCGCGATGGGGTTGCCGTGGGCCCGAACCGCCGTCCGCTTGCCGGGCCGCAGGTAGCGCTCCGCCTCCGGGAACCCCAGGTGCACCTGCCGGGCCCAGCGGCTCAGCCACCGGGTGGTCAGGCCCGGGAACGAGTTCTGCTCCTGGAGCGCGATGGGGGTGCCGGTGAGGAGCGCCCACGCGCAGGCCGGGCCGCTGGCATAGCCGCCGGTGCCCACCACCAGCGACGGCCGGGTCCGGACCGTCAGCGCGGCCAGCCCCCACAGGCTCGCCAGCATGGCGAGCGGGAGCTTCCAGTTGCGCCAGATCCGGCTCCGATGGATCGGCTGGAACGGGAGCAGGCGATACGGCACGCCCTTCTCCGGCAGCACCCGGGCCTCCACGCCCCGGCGGGCGCCCACGAACGTGGTCTCCATGTCCGTACGCAGCCCGCGCATGGCCGCCGCCACGTTCAGCGCCGGGTACAGGTGCCCGCCGGTGCCGCCGCCGGCGAAGATCACCCGGGCGTTCATCGGGTCCCACTCCGGGCCCTGGCCAGCGCCTCGTCCCGCCGGTCGCTGACCCGGGCCACGCTGATCAGGATCCCGGCCGCCGCAAAGCTGACGATCAGGCTGGATCGGCCGTACGAGACGAAGGGCAGCGTCATCCCAGTCGGCGGGACCACGGCCACGTTCACCCCGATGTGCAGGAACGCCTGGACCACGATCAGGTTCGTCATCCCGACGGCGAGGAGGAAGCCGAAGAGGTCGGCGGCGGAGCGGGCGATGCGGTAGCCGACCAGGGCGAACGCGATGAACAGGAGCGTGACCACGGCCACGCCGATGAAGCCCCACTCCTCGCCGATAATCGCGATGATGAAGTCGTTGTGGGGCTCCGGCAGGAACCCGAACTTCTGCTGCCCCTCGGCGAACCCCCGCCCGAGCAGGCCGCCGCTCCCCAGCGCGATCAGCGACTGGTTCACCTGGTAGCCCAGGTCGGCGATGTCGGCCTCCGGATTCAGGAACGCCCGGATCCGGTCCATCCGGTACGCGAGCCGCTGAACCTCGGACCAGAGGAACGGCAGAGCCACCAGCATGAGGGCCACGAAATGGGCCGGCCGTGCGCCGCCGGCCCATGCCACGAGCGCCACGAGCATCAGCACCAGGCTGGCCGTGGACAGGTCGGGCTGCAGAAGGATCAGGCCGATGACCACGCCCCAGACGATGAGCATGGGCAGCAACCCCCGACTCAGACTCCGCAGCCGGTCCTGCTTCTTCTCGACCAGCACCGCCGTCCACACGATCAGAGCGAGCTTCGCCACTTCCGACGGCTGGATGCTGACCGACCCGATGACGAGCCACCGCCGGGCCCCGTTCGACGACGGCGCGAGAGCCGTCGTGTCGGGCAGCACGAGCAGGACCAGCATGGCCACGGCCGCCGCGAGCAGGAGCCACGACAGCGGCCGCAGCCGGCGGTAATCGAGCTGGGCGGCGAGCACCATCGCCACCAGCCCGAGGAGGGCACCGGACATCTGCCGGAGCAGGAAATGATGGGGCGCGAGCCCCCCGGTCTGAGCCATGACCGCGCTGGCGCTGTAGACCATGACCAGCCCGATGGACACCAGCGCCGCGCTCAGCACGAGCACCGCGCCCCCCTCCCAGCCGCTGCCGAGACGACTCGGGTCCTGGACGGCCTTCTCCGTCACCGGGCCGTCCGAGGCACCACGGAGCACCGCGATCGCCCTAGCCACGACCCGCCTCCGACTCCCCGCTGGCCCGCGGCCCGCCGGCCAGCTCCCGGACCACCCCCGCGAACTCCCGGCCCCGGGCCTCGTAGTCCTCGAACATGTCGAAACTCGCGCATGCCGGGGCCAGCAGGACCGCGTCGCCGGGCTCGGCCAGCTCCCGGGCACGCTCGACGACGGCGCGCAACGACCCCGACGCCCGCACCACCGGGACTCGCCCCTCCAGCGCATTCGCGACGCGGTCGGCCGCCTCGCCGAAGGCCACGACGGCCCGGATCCGCGTCGACAGCCCGTCCGCCAGCCCACCGTAGTCCTCGCCCTTGTGGCGGCCGCCCAGCAGGAGCACGGTCGGGCGCGTCATGCTCGCCACGGCGACCCGGGCGGAGGCCACGTTCGTCGCCTTCGAGTCATCGACATAGAGCACGCCGTCGACCTCGGCCACGGGCTCGAGGCGGTGCGGGAGCGGCGGGAAGGACCGGAGCCCGGCCCGCAGCCCGTCGACCTCGCCCGTCGCCGCGTGGGCCTCCAGCGCCGACGCCA
>CAYMLW010000225.1:0-3320 GCA_964391035.1 uncultured Gemmatimonadaceae bacterium | reverse complement strand
GCAGCGCCCCGGCCTCGACCAGCGTGTGGTCCTGCCCGTCGACCCGGAGGACCAGCCGGTCGCCGTCGAGCCGGGCGCCCGTGGACCCGTCGGCGGGAACCGATCCGGTGCGGAACAGGAGCCGGCGGCCGGCGGCGTCGCCGGGCAGGTCGAGGACCGCCGGGTCGTCGCCGTTCAGGACCCAGACGCCCTCCGGGCCGGCGTTGTCGAAGAGGTGCGCCTTGTCGGCGTAGTAGCTCTCGATGTCCGGGTACCGGTCCAGGTGGTCGGGCGCCAGGTTGGTGACCACGCCGACCCGTGGCCGGAAGGCCTCGATCCGCCCGAGCTGGTAGGAGCTGGCTTCGACCACGACCCATGCGGGCGGATCGTCCCGGAGGGCGATGTCGCTGAGCGGCGTACCGATGTTCCCGGCCGCGACGGCGTCCACACCGGACTCCCGGAGCAGATGCGCGACCCAGGCCGTGACCGTGGTCTTGCCGTTGGTGCCCGTCACGGCGATGACCGGGCGGTCGAGGTGCCGCCAGGCGAGCTCCAGCTCGCTCGTCCGCGGGATGTCGGCCAGCCGCGGGTCGGTCAGGACCGGCGCGTCCGGCGGCACGCCCGGGCTGACCACGATGAGGTCGCATTCGACCAGCCGACCGACGGTGTGGCCGCCGGTCTCGGCTTCGCCGCCCAGGCGACGGATCTCCGCCGCCGCCTCCCGGAGCGCCTCCGAGTCGCCGGCATCGCTGCCGAACACGGCGTCGCCCGTGGCCAGCGCCAGCTTCGCCGCCGATCGCCCGCTCCGGGCCAGCCCGATCACGCCCACCATCGCCGCCATCACCGGATCTTGAGCGTGCTGAAAGCGGCCAGAGCGCACAGGACGCCCAGGATCCAGAACCGGATGATGACCTTGCTCTCGGCCCACCCCTTCTGCTCGAAGTGGTGGTGGAGCGGCGCCATCTCGAAGACGCGGCGACCCGTCCCCGTGCGCATGGCCGTCCACCGGAACCAGCCGACCTGGAGAATGACGGAGACCGCCTCGAGGACGAACACGCCGCCCACCGCGATGAGCAGGAGCTCCATCTTGAGGAGGATCGCGACGGCCCCGATGGCCCCACCCAGGGCGAGGGACCCTGTGTCGCCCATGAACACGTCGGCCGGGTGGGCGTTGAACCACATGAACCCGAGGGCGGCACCGGCGAGGGCCACGCAGAAGATGGCCATGTCGCCGGCGCCCGGGATGTACGCCACGCCGAGGTAGGCGGACGTGTCCACGCGGCCGATCACGTAGGCGAAGACCGCGAAGGTGGCGGCGGCGATGGCGGACAGTCCCGCTGCGAGGCCGTCGAGCCCGTCCGTCAGGTTGACGGCATTGGAGCTCCCGGCCAGGACGAGCATGACCCAGGGGATGAACGCCCACCAGAAGAACTCGATGTGCCATCCTGCGAAGAAGGGCACCATCGTCTGGGCCGGGTGTTCCAGGATCGGGAGCACGAGGAGCGCGAGGGCGACGAGCAGGCCGATCAGCCCCTGGCCGATCAGCTTGTACCGGGCCACGAGCCCCTCGGTCCGCTTCCGCACGACCTTGAGGTAGTCGTCCACGAAGCCGAGGCCGCCCATCCAGAGGAGCACGACCAGGGCGACCAGCGTGTTCAGGCTCGTCAGGTCCGCCCACAACAGCGTCGACACGGTCGTGGCCAGGATGATCAGGACGCCGCCCATGGTCGGCGTGCCCGCCTTGGCCAGATGCTCCCGGGGCCCCTCTTCCCGCACCACCTGGCCGACCCGGAGCGCCCGCAGCTTCGCGATGACCCACGGCCCGAGGAGGAAGGAGAGCAGCAGCGAGGTGGCCATGGCGCCGGCCGCCCGGAACGTGATGTAGCGGAACAGGTTGAAGAAGATGTGCTGGTCCGCGAGCGGGACGAGGAAGTGGTGGAGCATGTCAGTCTTCCTCTCCCTCGCCGAAGCGGCCGTCCAGCTCGGGCAGCAGCGTCTCGAGGGCGACCCCACGGGACCCCTTCAGCAGCACGACCTCGTCGCCGGTGAGGCGCGCGGTCAGGGGATCGACGGCGGCGGCCGCGTCCGGGGCGGTCACGAGGCGAGACGCCAGCTCGTCGGCATCCTCGGCCGCCAGCGCCTCGAAGGCGGGCACGAACAGCCCGACGGCCACGATCAGGTCCACGTCGGCTGCGGCGATCCGCTCGGCCACTCGCCGGTGCAGCACGTCGCTGCGGGCGCCGAGCTCGAGCATCGACCCGACCACAACCACCCGACCACCCCGCCGAGGCGATCCGGTGAGGGCGTCGAGTGCGGCAAGGGTGCTGGCCGGGTTCGCGTTGTAGCAATCCGCGATCACGGTCAGGTCGCCGTACCGGTGCACCTGGCCCCGCAGCTTCGGCGGCTCCATGGCCTCCAGCGCCGCCACCGCCTCGCCGGGCTCGACGCCCAGCTCCAGCCCGATGCCCAGCGCGATCAGCGCGTTGCGCACATGGACCCGGCTGCCGAACGGGAGCCGGACATCGTGGCCGTGCCAGCGGAACCGGACGAGCCCGTCCTCGTCCGTGTCGATCCGATCGGCGCGCAGCGCTTCGTCAGCCCGGTCCGTCCAGCCAGCCACCTGGACCCGGCGAGCCAGCGACCGGGCCCGATCGGGCAGCGACCGGGGTTCCTCGGCCACGAGGGCGAGCCCGCCCGCCGCGATCCGGGAGAGGAGCGACGTCTTCTCCCGCAGCACGCCCTCGAGGGTCCCGACACCCTCGAGGTGGCCCTCGGAGACGGCGGTCACGACGCCGATGTCGGGCTCCGCGATCTCGGCCAGCCGGGCGATCTCGCCCGGCACGTTCATCCCCATCTCGACCACCAGGGCCTCCGCGTCGTCCGGTGCGGCCAGCAGCGTCAGGGGAACCCCGATCAGGTTGTTGAGGTTGCCGGCGGTGGCGTGGGTGACGTAGCGGGTCGAGAGCACGGCGCGGGCCATCTCCTTCGTCGTCGTCTTGCCGTTGGAGCCGGTGATGGCCACGACCCGCCCGCCCACGGACCGGCGGCGGTGGCGTCCGAGGCGACCCAGGGCCGTCAGCGTGTCCGGGACCCGGTAGTAGCGCAGCGGCGGCCCGCCCGCGGGGATCTCCTCCACCACGGCGGCTTCGGCGCCGGCCGCGTAGGCCTGCTCGAGGAAAGCATGGCCGTCGAAGTTCTCGCCCCGCAGTGCGACGAACAGTGCGCCGCCGTCGAGGGTGCGGGTGTCCGTGCTGACGGAATCGAACGTGGTCGCCGGCCGCCGACCGTTGCCGCGGTCTACGGGGACGGCCAGGGGCAGCGCGTCCAGGACCTGGGTCTCC
>CAYMLW010000224.1:0-7124 GCA_964391035.1 uncultured Gemmatimonadaceae bacterium | reverse complement strand
GGTGAGCGACGGCGCCACCAGCCAGCTCGCGTCCTCCGGGTGCAGCGGGTTCTCGGTATACTCGGCCCGGCCGCCCATGATCCACCGCCGGTCCAGCCGATACTCCGCGCTGGCGAACCCGCCCCACGCACCGGCCTCCAGCTCGTGGTCCACGTCGAGACCCGGGCCCGGCTCCACCTCGCCCACCATCACACCGCCGCGCAGCGTCGCCTCCCGGTACCGCGACCGGGCGGGAGGACGCCAGCTCAGCGCGAAATCGGCCACGGCGACGGCGGTGGCGAACGCCTCGTCGCCGCTCTGGTCCGGGCCGAACAGGGCCGCGCCGCCGAGCTCGAAGTACGTGGCCGGACTCAACTCCCAGAACGCGTTCACCCGACCCATCGCGGACAGCGACCGGGTCTCGCCGAACAGCCGGGCGTTGCTGCTGGTCGTGAGCTCCGTCCACAGCTCCCAGGTGCCGAGGCCGCTGAACGGGGCCAGCCAGTGAACCCCGACGCCCGTCTGGGCCAGACCTTCCTCTCCGAAGAACGCCAGGATCGGGAGCGGATAGCTCTGCCCCGGGAGCGCGTGCGGGTGCCAGCGGTTCAGCGGCGTGAAGCTCTGACGGAACCGCCCGAGGGACACGTTGAGGCCGCCGGGCAGGCCGCGCCACTGGACGTAGGCCTCCTCCACGGCGATCTCGCCGCCGTGACCGTGGCCGGCCTCGTCCCCGGCTTCGTGCTCCGCCTCGTCGGCGTGCCCCTCCTCGGCGTGCTCGCCCTCCTCGGCGTGGTCGTGCTCCGCGCGGCCGCCGAACGGCACGATCTCCCCGCCGCCGGCATGGTAGCCCAGGAACACCTTCGCCAGCGAATAGGGATCCAGAGCCGACTGGAACGAGAACTCCACGGCACGGGCCGAGAAATTCTTCTCCTCCGGATGGTCCAGGTCCACGAACCCGAACAGGTCACCCGTGACGGTGATCTCCGGGTTCAGAGCCTGCTGGTTCCGCTGTCGGCCCACGAACCGCCGGTCTTCAGGCGACGTGTCCCGGGCCGCCTCCCCCTCGCCCGCGGCCGCCCGGGCCGCCGCCCGGATCCGCTCCAGCTCCGCTGCCGTGGAGTCGGGGTCCGGTTCCTGGCCGGCCGCGCCGGCCGGCAGCACAGCGACCAGCAGCACCAGCAGCACTGCTGTACGACTTCCAGATCCTGTCTTCCCCTTCAAGGCAAGCCTCCCGCGCTGTGATCCACCCGCCTGAGCCGCGTCCAGCGGCCCCGGCATCGACGCCTCCTCAGAGGCGCGGTGGGGCGCGGGGGTGATGGGAGGAAGGACGGACGAGCTTCGGTCGCTCGCGGGACAGTGCCCCGAGCCGGTCCGCCGGGCGCAGCGTCCCGGCCGGAGGCCGAACACCGATCCCGGGCAGCCACGCCATCGCGCCGTGCTGCAGGCAGATCCGGTGGTCGTGGTCGACCCACTCCATCGGCAAGTCGACCTCCACGAACGCGGGCGCCCCCGGGGCCCCACGGTCCAGTAGAGGCACGGCAACGGCCAGTGACCCCAGGACCGCCATCAGGATCACCACCAGGGTCGCACCGGGGGCGTCGGGGCTCGTCGATCATGAGAACAAGTCTCGGGAAGCCGGCCTCCCCGTGTCAACTCCCGACGCCGTGGACCGCGGCTCCGTGGATGGCGAGACCGGCGCGCACGGACTCCGCGAACTGGATCCCGCCGAAGACGTTGCCCCCCGACAGGACGGTCACGAACTCCTCCGCGCCGTACCGGGAGGAGAGGTCCATGCCGCGGGTCCGGGCCCGGAGCACGTCGTCGAAGGCGGGGGTGCGGTCGGTCTCGACCGACCAAGCCGAGCCGGACCGTGGCCGAGCCGTGGCCGGACCGTGGCCGGACCGTAGCTGACCCTGACCGACCGTGGCCGAGCCTTGCCCGAAGCGGCCGTATTCATCAACTATGTAGTGAATCAGTGTTCAAATACAGGAGCCAACCCATGCCTCTCTACGAGTACGAGTGCGCCGCGTGCGGTGAGCGGACGGAGAAGATGCGGAGCCTGGCCGACCGGGCGAAGGGCCCGGCGTGCCCGGAGTGCGGTGAAGCGACGGCGCTGGCGCTGAGCGTTCCCGGCCGCGCGGCGGTGTCGGGCGGAAGCCGGGAGAGCAGCGCGCTGCCCACGATGGACGGGGGCGGGTGCGGGTGCGGTCCCGGCGGCTGCGGAGTGAACCTGAACTGAGGCGTTGAAGGAGCGGATCGTCGGGGTGCGACCGTCGCGTCGGTGCCGCCTCATTCCGGATGGCCGGGACGCTCCTTCCCCGTCCGGCCGTTTCGAGAGGTCGGAGGCCGCGCGCGAGGTCGGGGGTCGAGGTGCGGCATAGGGGGCCGGGTGCGGCGACGGTCGGTCCCCTTGCGTCGGCTGGCGGGAAGGCCGAGCATCGCACCGGGGGTGGACCCGAACCGGAGCGGGTGTGAGAACGATCATCGAGCCGTTCAAGATCAAGGCGGTCGAGCCGATCCGCATGACCACGCGTGGGGAGCGTCTGGAGCGACTGGCGGGGGCGGGCTACAACGTCTTCCTGCTGAAGGCGGAGGACGTGCTGATCGACCTGCTGACGGACAGCGGCACGTCGGCGATGAGCGCGGAGCAGTGGGCCGCGATCATGCGGGGGGACGAGGCGTACGCCGGGTCGCGGTCGTTCTATCGGCTGGAAGAACGGGTCAAGGGGCTGTTCGGCTTCAAGCACCTGATCCCGACGCACCAGGGTCGTGCGGCGGAGCGCATCCTCTTCTCGACGGTCTGTACACGGGGCGACGTCGTCCCGAACAACACGCACTTCGACACGACCCGAGCGAACGTCGAGGCGCAGGGGGCGCGGGCGGTGGACCTGCCGACGCCGCGGGCGAGGGACCGTCAGGCGCCGCTGCCGTTCAAGGGCGATATGGACGTGGAGGGGCTGCGTCGCCTGATCGAGGAGGTCGGCGCGGACCGGATCCCGATCTGCATGCTGACGGTGACGAACAACAGCGGGGGCGGCCAGCCGGTGTCGCTGGCGAATGTCCGGGAGGTGAGTGAGGTCTGCCGTGAGCACGGGATCCCGTTCTACATCGACGCGTGCCGGTTCGCGGAGAACGCGTACCTGATCAAGCGGAACGAGGAGGGCCAGGGCGGGCGGAGCGTGGAGGAGATCGCCCGGGAGCTGTTCTCGTACGCCGACGGGTGCACGTTCAGCGCGAAGAAGGACGGTCTGGCGAACATCGGCGGGTTCGTGGCGACGAACGACGACCGGCTGGCGGAGCAGGAGAAGGACCTGCTGATCCTCACGGAGGGGTTCCCGACGTACGGCGGTCTGGCTGGTCGTGACCTGGAGGCGATCGCGGTGGGACTCGAGGAGGTGGTCGACGAGGACTACCTGGAGTACCGGCTGGCCTCGGTCCGATACCTGGGCGAGCACATCTCCCGGGAGGGCGTGCCCATCGTCCAGCCGCCGGGCGGCCACGCGGTGTACGTGGACGCGGCGGCGTTCCTGCCCCACGTCCCGCCGCTGGAGCTGCCCGGTCAGGCGCTGGTGGCGGAGCTGTACGTCGAGGGGGGCATCCGGGGGGTGGAGATCGGCACGGTCATGTTCGGTCGGCGGGACCCGGAGACGGGCGAGGAGGTCGCGGGGCCCATGGAGCTGGTGCGGCTGACGATCCCGCGACGGGTCTACACGCAGAGCCACATCGACTACGTCATCGAGGTGATCCTGAACGTCTTCGAGCGGCGGGAGGCCATCGGGGGCTTCCGGTTCACGCGCCAGGCCGAGGTGCTGCGGCACTTCACGGCCCGGTTCGAGCCGCTGTACGAGTTCGGTGCCTGATCTCCGGGAGCTCGCCGTCCGGGGCCGGCCGCCGACGCTGCAGTTCGACTACCTGACACGCAGGCGCTCGTTCGACGAGCTGATCGAGCTCGCGGCGGAGGTGTACGCCCGGGCTCCCCGGACGACGCACACGGACCCCGAGCTCTGGCGCGCGTTCCCGCGGGGGTACGTGGGCTGCTGGATCGACGAACGGCTGCGGGGTTGCATCCAGCTCTGGCCCCTCGACCGCCGCCGGGCGGCCGATTTCCTCGTCGGCGCCCGGAGCGAACGGGAGCTGGGAAGCGAGGACCTGGCGGCCGTGTGCAACAGCTCACACACCGTTTACTACTTCTCCGGGCTCCTGATGGCGCCGGAATGGCGGGGGCGAGGGATGGCGGCGCATTTGCTGGCCGAGTCCATGTCGCGGTGGTACCGGGACCTGCCGTGGCGCGCCCCCATCGCCTTCGCGGCGCTGGCCACGAGCGAGGAGGGGCTGGCCTTCATCGAGGCCTTCGGGATGCGGAAGGTGCGCCCCGCCTCCGAGACCGCGGACGGCCATCCTCTGTTCGCCCGCCGCTTCGAGGACGAATCCGAGCTGTTCCTGATCACGGCGGCGGCCCAGGCGGCGGCGGATCGCAAGGGACGGCTACTCGAGCCGCAGGTGCCGGACGAGGCTCTGTCGGACCCCGACCGGTGAGTCCCGCCGGCGGATGAGCGGCGCTCCCGGGCGGCAAATGCGGGTGAGATACGGATGAGCCCCGCCGGCGAGCGGGACGGACTGGCCGAGCGGTGCCGGGCCGCCCGTCGGGACCCGGAACTGGCGGTCCTGGAAGGCCTGCACGCGCTGAAGCACGCGCTCCGGTTCGGCGGCGAGATCGTGGAAGCCTGGACCCGGGACCCCCATGCCCTGGACCGGCTCGCCCGCTCGTTGGCCCCGGACGTGGCCGGAGCCATTGCCGACCTCGCCATCCCCATAGACGACGACGCCTTCGCCGAGCTCGCGCCGTCGCCCCACCCCACCGGCGTGATCGCCCTCGCCCGACGGCCGACCGTCGACCCGACGGGCCTGCTCGCTGCGCCGCGTCCCGGGCGGGGTGAGGCGAGGGACGACGACGGGCCCCGCCCCGGTCCGGTCGTGCTGCTGGAGCGGCCCACGCACCACGGCAACATCGGCGCGGTGGTCCGGGTCGCGGCCGCCGCCGGCGCGACCGGCGTGCTGGTCACCGGGCCCCACGACCCCTGGCACCCCTCGTCCATCCGCGGCGGCGCCGGACTCCAGTTCGCGCTGCCGGTGGCATCCCTCGAGCCGGACGGAGTGGAACGGGCGATGGGCTCGGAGCGGCCGGTCGTCGTCCTGGATCCACGAGGGGAGCCCCTGGGCGCCGGGGAACCGGGGGCGGTGGGACCCTCGACCGGGGACGCAGGGCGGAAGGAAGCGCCGGGACTGGCCGGGGCGCTGCTCGTGTTCGGGTCGGAGCGGACCGGCGTATCGCGGCGCCTGCTGGAGCGGGCCGACCGGAGGGTGTCCATCCCCATGCGACCGGACGTATCGAGCCTCAACCTGGCGACGGCGGTCGCGGCGGTGCTCTACCTGGCGGGGGCGCCGTTTCCCTCCCGACCCTGAACGAGCATCGAACATCGATCATCGAGCATCGGGGCGTCGATTGTCCGGTTCAGCTATGGACAGGGACGGGTCGAGGTGAGGAATTCAAGACTCACTCGGAGGTCAGGAGAACTCGACATGGCTGCGAACTCTCTCTTTCCGTACAAGGACATGGACGTGTACAAGGCGGCGCGGGAGCATTTCGGGTGGTGTATCGGCGTGGTCCGATCACGCCGCCAGATCCCGGCCGTCGTGCGCGACCAGCTCCTCAGGGCCTCGCTGTCGGTCCCTGCCAACATCGGGGAAGCGAACGGACGCTGGAAACGACCTGGCGAGGTGGAGCAGCACTACCGATATGCGCAGGGATCGACGTACGAATCCGCGGCGCTTCTCGATGCTCTCGTCGACCTGACAGCGATCGACGACGAGGAGTACCGTGCCGGGGAAGAACGACTCGAACGGATTGCCCGGATGCTGACCGGACTGATGAACCGACAAACCACCACGAAGCGGTGAGCGCGGGTCCACCGGGGCCCCTCGATGATCGATGCTCGTCGATGCTCGATGATCGACAGTTTCACTCCGCCTTCAACGCCGTCACGGGATCCACCCGTGCCGCCCGGCGTGCCGGCAGCCAGGTGGCGAGGGCGGCCGCGGCGATGAGGACGACGGGCACGCCGACGAACGTGACGGGGTCGAAGGCGTCGGCGGTGTAGAGCATTCCCTGGACGAGGCGAGCGGCGAGGACGGCGCCGACGAGGCCGATCCCGGCCCCGATGGCGACGATCACCATGCCCTGCTTCACGACCATGCCGATCACCTGGTCCCGGGCGGCCCCGAGGGCGACGCGTATGCCGATCTCCCGGTTGCGCTGGGCCACGGAGTGGGCCATGACGCCGTAGATGCCGATGGTGGCGAGGAAGAGGCCGAGGAGCCCGAACCCGCCGAGGACCAGCCCGGCGAGCCGGGCCGGGAGCATGGAGATGCCGAGGTGGCTCTCCATGGTGCGGGTGTCGTAGATGGGGAGCAGCGGATCGAGTCGAGCGACCTCGTCGCGGACCCGATCCAGGATCTCTTCCGGGGGCCCGGCGGTCCGGACGTGGAGCGTCAGCTCGGCGTTGAACGCCTGGGCGACGGGCAGGTACATGAACGACAGCGGCTCCTCACCGAGCCGCTGGTACTTCCCGGTCTCGACGACGCCGACCACCTCCCGCTCCGTCGAGCCCACGGATACCCGCTTCCCTATGGCCGACTCACCGGGCCAGAAGCGCTCGGCGAACCGTTCGTTGATGACCAGGACCGGCTGGGCGTTCTCCGCGTCGACCTCTTCGATCACGCGACCCGCGACCCGGTCGATGCCCATGGCGTGGAAGTAGCCGGGACCGACCAGGTTGTAGTCGATGCTCATGACCTCGTCGGGGCCGGGCACGTAGCCGGGGACGGAGATCCCGGTCTGCTGGCTGCCGAAGCCCAGGGGCACCATCTCGCCGAGCCCGGCGGCGACCACGTCGGGATGGCGACGGACGCCGGCGAGGAGCTCGCGGTAGAACTCCCGGGTCCGGGTCTCGTCGTAGCCCTGGAGGCTCGGGTCCATGGCGGCGAGCATCAGGTTTTCGGCCTGGAACCCTTTGTCGAGGGCGGTGGCCGCCCGGAGGTTGCGGAGGAAGAGCAGGACGACGATTCCCGCGAGGAGCGCGCCGAGG
>CAYMLW010000223.1:0-7140 GCA_964391035.1 uncultured Gemmatimonadaceae bacterium | reverse complement strand
CGCGCCGCGTCCAGATCCGATATGGTCAGGGGAATCCGCTCGCCGGTTTCATTGGCTTTGAGGATCACAAACTGGCCGGGCCTGGCCTTGGCAGCAATCCGCGGAGCTTCGATTTCATTTAAGATGACCGTATCGCCGGCCATGGATTCTTTTTTTACGATGGTAAACATACGCTTTCCTCCATGGTTTGACTGATATTTCCTTTTTGGGCAGATCGATCCGAACCCGCAAACGGCCGACCGGACCTTCTGCGTCGTCAAGCGTCGGTGAATCCTGGCGTGAAGCGCTTCACGGTCGCACTCCTGCTCCGGCAAGAGTCGCCCCATTGGAAAGAATGGCATCTCTTGGGGCGGGCCTGAAAACCGCCGGGAGGCAAACCCCGGCATCGACACGCCCGCCGACCTCGAGCCGGGGCGCACCGTCCGCCACGTCGAGGGTCAGCGGCGCCTGGGCAGCGGCGGGTGCGGCCGCGAGCAGAAGCGCCGCCATCAGCCGGAGGGCGGCGGAGCCGGTCACAGGCGAGGCCCGAGCCGGATGAAGAAATTGAGCACGCGGTTGTCGCCGGTGACCGGGAAGGCCAGGTACGCACCGAGGGGACCGAGCTTGAGGCCGGCGCCGACGTCGAACTGGAAGGACGACGGCCCGAGCCGGAAACGACCCGCTCGACTCTCCTCCTCGATCCAGGCCCGGCCGCCATCGGCGAAGACCACCACCTCGGGCGTGGTGCTGAGATCGAAGTCGAGACCGAGGCGCCGGCCGATACTGAACCGGGACGTCCCGAACAGCGTGAACCGGCCCTCGACCTGGACCAGCACGCTACGATCGCAGCCGTAGTAGGGGAATGCCTCCCCCGTGCCGGGCAGCCGGGCGCCGCAGTCGAAAGCGGACCGGCCGAACCCCGGGAGGGTGCCCTCGCCGCCCAGGACGTGCTGGCGCTGGGGAGGAAGGGCACCGTCGTCCGGCGAGCCGGCCAGGGTGGCGCGCACGGCCGCACGCGTGCGCGGGCCCAGCCGGAAGTAGCGCCGGACGTCGACCCGGAGCGCCGTGAACTCCGACCCGACGGATCGGTACTCGGGCATCGAGTCCGGCGAGCCGATGACAGGCATCCGCAGCTGCCCCTCGAGGCCCTGCTCCGCTTCGAGCCGGACCAGCCACCCGGTGGCGGGGTCCATCCGCTCGTTGCGCGTGTCCCAGAGCAGCCACGCGCGCAGGGTCTGGAGGTCCCCCTCGGCGATGCGGGGCTGTCGCCGCCACGGCTCGTCGTTGTCGAGCAGCGACCACGGCTCCGCGGACGGCACGTAGCCGTGCCGCTCGTCACGGTACTCCAGCCCCAGGTCGAGGGGCCGGGTGCGCCCGCCGTAGATCAGGTACGCGCTCCAGCCGCGTCGCTCGTAGTGGTCGCGGTAGTCGCGGTGCATGATGAAGGTGGCCAGCGAGTTCTCCGTGTCGGAGAGCCCGCTGGTCTCGATCGCGTCGATGGTCCGGTGCTTCCCGACCCCGATCCGCACGGCCCGCCGTCCTCCCAGGTACTGCTCGATGCGCAGATCGTGGCCCAGCTCGTCGGGATGGATCCGGAGCCCGCTGCCCGTTCGATAGATGACACGCAGGTCGATGGTCGTCGGATTCGTCTGGCCGAACTGGAGGCGCGGGCCGAACGCCACGGGGAGACCCTCCACGCGGTTGTATGCGTCGTCGGCCAGGAGAACGAGCTCCACCCGGCCGAACCAGCTCCGCCACCCGGCGGTCAGCCAGCTCTCGGTGTCCGTGTCGAGCACCAGGAGCCGCTGATCTCCCCGGCGGAACCGCAGCGGCTCGCGGTAGAGGATCGCCCCGCTCTCGAGGGTGGCCCGGCCGCGGATCCGGCCGCCCACCACGGTCACGGGCCCCGTGATCCGGGCGCCGGGGTCGAGCTCGAGGTCGCCGTTGATGACCAGCACCGCGCCGCGGATCACGCCGGCCACCCTGAGCGGACCGCCCAGGGCGGCGACGTCCCCTTCCACGGTGGTCCCTCGCGGGATGCGGGTGTCCCCCGTGAGTCGGAGGGTCTCGGCCCGGTTGTAGAACGCCCCGATGGACGCGGCCGCCTGATCGGTCAGTGGGCGCTCCTCCTGGGCCGAAGCCGGCAGCGCCAGCAGGCAGAGGAGGAGTGCCGGTAGTGTTCGGTTCACCGTTCGATCCCCAATCGCTTCATGCGTCGATACAGATTGGCCCGGTCCGTGTTCAGGCGCCGGGCCGCGTCGGTGACATTGCCATCCGCGGCCTCGAGGGCCTGGCGGATCTGGCGGGCCTCGAAGTGGTCGAGGCGTTCGCCGAGGGACAGGTCGTCGAGGCCCGGCTCGGCAGCGGACCCCGGCAGCAGCGTCCGGACGGCGGCGGCATCCGCCGACTCCCCGCGGTACAGGATGGCCAGGCGCTCACAGATGTTGGCCAGCTCCCGTACGTTCCCTGGCCAGCGGTAGCGACGGAGCCCGGCCCGGGCCTCGTCGCTCAATGCCGGCGGCTCGAGCCCCTGCTCCAACCGGAGACGGGTCATGAAGTGGTCGACCAGCTCCGGCAGGTCCTCGATCCGGTCCCGGAGCGGCGGCAGTCGGATGGGGAGCACGTTCAGCCGGTAATAGAGATCCTCCCGGAACGAGCCGGCCTCGATCTGCTCTTCGAGATCCCGGTTCGTGGCGGCCAGCACCCGCACGTTCACCGGGATCGGGGTGCTCCCGCCCACCCGTTGGATCTCGCCGGACTCCAGCGCCCGGAGAAGCTTGGCCTGGGCCGCACGGCTCAGGTCCGCCACCTCGTCCAGGAACAGCGTGCCCCGGTCCGCCTGCTCGAAGCGGCCCCGGCGACGGCTCGTTGCGCCGGTGAAGGCGCCCTTCTCGTGGCCGAACATCTCCGACTCGATCAGCTCGCCGGGGATGGCCGCGCTGTTCACCCGGACGAACGGCGCACGGGTCCGGCGAGAGAGATGGTGGATCGCCGCGGCCACCAGCTCCTTCCCGGTCCCGCTCTCGCCGGTGATGAGGACCCGCGACTCGGTGGGCGCGACCTGCCGGATCCGCTCGCGCACCACGGCCATCACGTGGCTGGAGCCCACGATGTCGTCGGGCGTGACGGGGGCCGCCATCGCGTCCCGGGCCCGGCGCAGCTCGACCGCGCCACTCGCGGTGGCCAGCACGGCCTCCGGGCCTAGGGGCTTCTCGAGGAAATGGAAGGCGCCCAGGCGGGTTGCCTCGACGGCGTCCTGGAGCGTGGCGCGCCCGCTCATCATGACCACGGGGATGAGGGGCGCCCGCTCCGAGAGCGTGCGCAGCGCCGTCAGCCCGTCCATGCGGGGCATGGCCAGGTCCAGGAGGATCGTGTCGGGGTCCTCGGTGGCCGCCTTCTCTACACCCGCGGCGCCATCCTCCGCTTCCAGCACCCGGTAGCCCTCCGACTCCAGCAGCCCCCGGAGCATGCGGCGGATATTGGCCTCATCGTCGACCACCAGCACGACGGCCACCGGACGTCACCGTCGTCCCATGATCAGGTCCGCCCGGACCCAGTGGCCGACCGGCCACTCCCCGGAGACCGCATCGCCGCAGTAGACGCGAGCGTCCGGGCCGTAGAAGAGGCGGATGCCGCTGCCCGCCGCCGTGGCCGGGCCCACCTCACAGCGGACGGCATCGTAGTAGGCGGGGCTCAGCATGCGGGCCACGCTGTCCGCCGCCGCCGGGCTCGGCACCGTGACCGCCATGACCAACGCCGCGGCGTTGTCGACGTCCGTCGCCACGTACTCGAAGAGGGCACGGATCGCACCGCGGACCGTGGCCTCGTCGATAATCCTGAACGCGATCAGGTCGAGGAGCCGGTCCTCCTCGATCTCGTAGAGCGCGTCGTGGATGACCAGGCTGTCTGCGCCGTACGGGAGCGCGAGGGTGGTATCGCCGAGGGGCTCCGGCGCCAGGAACGCGAAGTCGAGCCCGCCCATGTCGCCCGGCCCGCTCAGGGTGAGACCGGTGGCCGTGGCGACGGCCTCGAACCAGTCCTGGCCCCGGGGCGCGGCCACCAGCGCCGCCTGGGCCCCGGCACCGCCCAACGCCTCGGCGACCGCCGCGGCCGACGCGTTGTCCGAGGCCCGCAGCGCGATAGTCGTGACGGGAATGTCCTTCGGCCCGCTGAGCGCGCTGGTGCATGCACCGAAGCCCACCGCTGTGAGGGCCAGCGCTCCGAGGATCTGGAGGCGATTCATGACGGTTCCTTTCCGGCAGTGACGGCAGTCTGGGCGACGGGCAGCCGTACCACGAGCTCGGCGCCCGTCCCGGTGTTGCGCGCACCGATCGTACCGCCGTCCGCGGTCACGGTCTGCCGGACCACGGCCAGGCCCAGCCCGGTGCCCCGGGTCTTGGTGGTGAAGTCCGGCTCGAAGATCCTCTGTGCGCCCTCGGGCGGCAACCCTGGTCCGTTGTCGCGGATCCGAACCTCCACCCACGCGGCACCGCCGTGCTCGACGGCCTCCAGCGCGATGTCGATCCGGGGCTCCGCCTCCGCCTCCGTGGCCTCGACAGCGTTCCGGACGAGGTTCCGGAACGCCCGGAACAGCGCGTCGTAGTGGCCCTGGACCGGTGGCAGGCCGGCCGGAGCGTCGATCGTGTGCCGGGTGCCGGGCGCGTCCGTCCGCAGGAGCGATGTCATGAGCTCCGCCATGTCGATCTCCGTGGCGGGGCCCTCCGGCGGCCGGCCGAGAGAGCGGAACTGGGCGGCCAGCTCCTCGAGTCGACCGACCTCCTGCTCGATCACCTCGACCACCTCTTCCAGCCCCGGGCCACCGTCCAGGCGGTTCAGCCGGTGGGCCGCGAAGCGGAGTGGCGTGAGCGGGTTCTTCATCTCGTGGGCAACGCGTCGGGCGAGCTCGCCCCACACACGCAGCCGCTCGGCGACCAGCGCCCGGTCCCGCGCCTCCTCGAGCTCGGCCGCCGCCTCCCGCAGCGCCTCATCGAGGACCCGGACCTCGTAGGTCGATCGGGCGGTCCGGGGGGGCAGCGGCTCCTCCCGACCGAGGCGCTCGGCCAGCAGCACCAGGTCCTCGATGGGCTGGGCCAGCTGGCGCGCGAGCTGGCGGGTGGCGGCATAGGCCAGCGTCACCAGGGCCAGGGCCACGGCCAGGACCAGCCAGGGCATGGCCCGGGTCAGGCGCTGGCCGAGGAACTCCCAGCGTCGGGCCTGCGTGAGCGACGTCGAGAGGGCCTCCCTGTGGCGGGCGATGACGGCGGCCTCGGCGGTGTCGCCCGGCTCGACCGTCTCCACCAGCAGGCGACCCGTCTCCGCGACCTCCTCCCACGGCCCCACGGAGCCGGTGAGGTCCAGCGACCCGGCCAGCACCCATCCGCCCACGGCCAGGAGGATCAGCGCCGGCGCGACGGTCAGCGCCAGGAGCCAGCCCAGGAGCCGGCGCTCGAGGGTGCGGGCGCCGGGCGGGGGAACGGGGGTTCGCGGCGACGGCTGAGAACGGTTTGACACGCGCCTGAGGACGGGTCTAGGGTTCCAAAACAGGAACGTACGCGGCCGGGCAACGTAGGATCAAGTAGACAGACGGCGGGCAAGGGGGTCCCATGATCCTTCCGAACGTGCGCGCATCCTTCGGACGGGCAGAAGCGAATGCCGTCCTCCGGCTCCTCGAGGGTGGGGGTCCGGGCGGGAGCACCAGGGCACACCACCGGCTGCGCGACCAGGGCTTCGACGCCCTCCTCGACGACCCCCGGACCCTGAACGCCGTCCTGACCGCGGACGTCGGCGTGTCGCCCGGACTCGTCTTCTACGTCCTGGTCCGGCACGCGCTCCTCGAGAGCGGCATCGACGACCGGACCCTCGCCGACTACCTGGCCGCCCTGCTGGTGGAATTCGGCCGCGAGGACCGGGCGTACCGGATCCAGGACGGGGACCCGGACCGGTTCTTCTACCTCGTCGACCTGATCACCGCCATGGACGGCCCCGACGGGCGCCGACAGTTCCTGCTGCGGGCCCACCTCGGGAACTTCGCCCTCTGGCTCACCGGCATCTTCCCGGACCACGTGGTGACGCGGGTCCAGCGACGCGGCGCGCCCGGTATCGACTACTTCGAAGCCGTGGGCGCCAGCGGATACCGCCAGGCCGCCGACAGCTCCATCGCCGGCCGGTACGGCCTCGACCGCGTCTACCGGACCGCCGCGGACGCCTTTCCGGCGCTCCGGGTGGCCCTCAACCGGATCGCGGACCGGTACCTGTTCCCCGCACGGGGTCCGTCCGTCAACCGGCTGCTGCGGCAGATCGCGGATCGGGGGCGGTAGCCCGGCGCCGAACCCGCTCCCCGCAGGCGCCGCAGAACCGCCAGTGGCCCCGGAGCCGGGCCCCGCAGCGGCAGCGTCGTGAGGTCTCGCCGCCGCAGTGCGGGCAGTAGGGGTGCCCCCGGGCGACGCGCCCGCCGCAGGACGTGCAGAGCGGCGCGTCGTCGGCCAGCAGCGAGAGGATCGGCCGCACCTCGTCGAGGGTCGTGACGCCGTCTTCGACCCGGCGCCATGCGTCCACGGCCAGCGGAACCGTTCCCGCAGCGGCCGCGGCCTCCCGGACCTGGTCCACGGGCGCATCCTCCAGGATGAGCTGCCGGATGGCGGGGTCCACGCGCAGCAGCTCGAAGATGCCGGTCCTGCCCCGGTACCCGGTCCCGTCACAGCGATCGCAGCCCGGCGCGGCCGGGAGGTGGGCGGGCGTCGGCAGGCCCATGTCGTAGAGCTCGTCGCCCGTCACGGGCACGGAGGTGCGGCAGTCGGGACACGCGCGCCGGACCAGCCGCTGGGCCAGGACTCCGATGAGCCCGCCCGCCACCAGGTAGCGCGGTGCACCCATCTCGACCAGCCGCCCCACGGCGCTGGCCGCGTCGTTCGTGTGGAGCGTGGCGAGGACCAGGTGTCCGGTCATGGCGGCGGCGAGCCCGACCTCCGCCGTCTCCCGGTCCCGCATCTCGCCCACCATGATCACGTCGGGGTCCTGGCGGAGCACGGCTCGGAGCGCCGAGGCGAAGGTCAGCCCGGCGCGCGGGTGGACCTGGACCTGGGTGACCCCCTGCACCCGGTACTCGACCGGGTCCTCGAGCGTCACGATGTTGCGGCCCGCCCGGTCCCGGGCCTGGAGAGC
>CAYMLW010000222.1:0-7185 GCA_964391035.1 uncultured Gemmatimonadaceae bacterium | reverse complement strand
GTATGGACTTCAGCATGACGAAGTCAGCGACCTACCGGATGGCCATCAGTTCCGGACCGACGACCGCCTGGTGAAGACGCTGCTGCTGGCTGCGCTGGTGCCCGGTGTCGGTCCCCTCCACGGGCTCACAGTGCGGCGCCTCGCCGATCTCAACCACGGGACGATCCGGACACCCGTTCCGGGACACGAGAAGGCCGCGGTTCTCACGCGCCTCCGGAAATGGGCCCCCGATGTTCCCGAGCTCAAGCTCGAGGGTGACCCGCAGGATCCCGTGGTTTCCCTGCAGCTCACAGGCGTCGACGTGCAGTCGATTCTCGATCAGGCAGCGCACGTCGACAACACCGGTGCCCGGAGGGCGAAGGTCCGCGAGCTGATTTTCAGGTCGCTCGACATCGACGACGAAAACGGCCTGTTCGCTGCTACCCGCAGTTGGGTCTGGCGGGGGAGTCGCCGGAAGGCCGACATCCGGTTCGGGAATGTCCGAGATGAGACGGACATTCCTAGCAGTGAGTTCCGGGCTCAGGGCGGGAAGCCCCGGGTCATGATCGACTTCCCGTTCGACGAGGCAGGACGTGGTCCCGCTGACGACCTCGCCAGGATCCAGGAACTCCAGGGGCAGATGGAGCCCACAGCGACGGTGGCGTGGCTGCCGCTGTTTCTGACGGAAGCGTCGCAGGAGCGACTCGGCAAACTGGTCGTCCTGGACCATATTCTCGCCGGGGACCGATTGGACGGCTTCACGGCTCATCTGGCTCCGCAGGACAGGGTCCAGGCGGCCCACCTGCTGAAGAACCAGGCGGACTCGCTGCGGTCGCAGATGCACGATGTGCTGAGGCAGGCATATGGCATCGAGACGCCGGATGAGCAGTGGGTGCGGACCGACCTCCCGCTGCGTGACCAGTTCCCTTGCCTCGATCCCACGCTGGACGTCCAGGCTCCCACGGCGCCCAACCTGAACGACGCGTTCGAGCAACTCCTGGACCAGGTCATGAGCCACGTGTACCCGGCCCACCCACAGTTAGGGGACGAAGTACGCCTGGGGGACCTGCGTACGTGCCTGAAGCACGTCGAACGGGCGGTCGGGGAGCGGGACCAGCGAGTGGACATCCCCCAGCCAGATCGCAAGGCCGTACGGAAGGTGATGGGTCCATCGAAGGTGGCCGTGACGGGCGAGGCCCATATCGTTCTCGACCGCCACTGGCGCGACCATTTCCATCGCATGCAGCAGCAGAACGCGGGCGTGACCCTGACGGTGGAACGGCTCAAGGGGTGGATGGACGAACCCAAGCCCATGGGCCTGGATGACCGGGTGGCCAACTTCGTCATCTGCGCCTACGTGCTGATGGACAACCGTGTGTTGGTGGAGGCCGGACAGCCGATCGAACCGGACGTGGATGGGCTCAGACCCACGACAGAGGTCCGGACGCAGCGCCTGCCGTCGGAGGAAGACTGGGAAGCGGCGCGGCCTCATGCGCAATCGGTTTTCGGCGTGGACGCCAGCCCTATCCGTAACGCCGCCAACGTCTCACGGCTGATCGACAGCGTGAAGGAGGTTGCGCGGACCCATGCCGAGGCGGCTCGCGAGTTAGTGGAAGAGCTCGAGTCGGCGGCCGGGCGAATCGGTGTCGACAGTGACGCGGACCGACTCCGGACGGCTCGCTCTGCCCGGGACCTGCTGGATGCCGTGCTGTCCGCCGACGACGTGGACGCGGTCGTCGAGCTGGCCAATGTCGATCCGCCCACCAGCCCCGCTGCCCTGGGGCGGTCGATCAAGTCGGCGCCGCAGGTGCTGGGCGCGGTGAAGCGTGCCCGGTGGGACGTTTTCGCCACCATTACTGACCTTCCAGAGGAATGGTCGACGGAAGCGGAGGCGATCCAGGACGCGGTTCGCGAGGCTCTGGAGCACGACGAGTTCTCGCAGGCTCTGGCGGAGGTTCTGGACCGCGAGGACGCGAAGGCGACCCGGCTTCTTCAGAAGGCGGCCACCCGGACCGGGCCGGGGGCAGAACCGCCGGGAGGCGAAGAAGGGGAAGACGGCGAAGACGGCGACGGAGACGGGACAGCTGTTGAACGGAGTCTTCCGGGTCAGGGCAGTCGTGAAGGCCTGACCAGAGACGAGGCGGCGGGCGTGTTGCAGGAGCTTCTGGAACGGCTGGACGAGCTCGCCAAGCTCTCGGTGACGTGGGAGTTCCGGGACTGATGTCGCGTTCTGTCGGCGAGTCGGTGCTACGGGCACTGGTCAGCGAGGCGACCGACAAGGCGGGTGCCCCGCAGATCCTCGCCATTTCGGCCGCTCCGGAATGGGACGGGGATACCGTGCTCGAAACCGATGCGGGCCCGGTCCGCATCGCTCCCTGTGTTTCTCCGCTGGCGGTCCGGGATGCCCTTACGCACCGCGATGAGGCACCGGCCGAGGAGACCCTGGTGATTCTGACGGATCGGGACGAGCACGAGCTCGGACAGGAGGTCATGGCCCAGGTGTGGCGCCACCGTCTGGTGCGACCGTCGGCGTGGGGAGCCGTGAAGGGCCTGTTCCGGGTCGACCGACTGGATCCCGCTCTGGCCGACGTGCGCTGGCTGATCGACGTGCTCGTGGACGTTGCGCCACCGCGGGGCTACCCGCCTCCGCCCAGCGGATTCCTCGAGTTCGGCACTGCGTGGCGCACATTCCTACGCCACGGCCTGCGATTGAGCGTGGAGACCCCCACGCTGGAGGATCTTCTGCGTTGGGGGGAGACTGACGAGGCTCGATCCGCTCTCGCCGGTCCGGCAGGGCAGCACCTCGATCGGATCGCACAACGGTTCGTGGAGGATGTAGGGCCGGCGGCAGGACACGTTCTGCGGATAGTCTCGGAAGGGCGGGGCGCAGACGTGGTCCCCCTCGGTCTGATCGCCGACGCCCTGTGGGCCGATGGCACGGCCGACGACCAGGCGTTCCTGACGGCCCGGGTGCGGTTCGAGGGGCCGCTGGGCGCGCGAAAGCTGCCGGCCGCGGTGGCGCGCTCCTGGGGTCGTGCGGCCACACGGCTCGTGAGGGCAGTCGACGAACGGGAAGGCGAGGCGGCCGTCGCCGAATGGCTGGATCGGGCGCAGAACCTCCTTACCGATCTCGACGCTATCGATCTGTCACAGGCGTCGGACGTTCTGCCCTGGTCCTTCACGGAGCGGCTGATCCGAGCCGGTCATGCCCTTGCCACGGCGGTGAACGAGCGGTCCGACCAGGCCCTGGCGGATCTGGAGTCGGCATTCCGTATGGTCCACACCCACATGCTGGCACGGAAGCCGGATGAGGCCGACCGGGTGGAGCGGCTGCGGATGGCGACACGCCTCGCACGACGGCTCACGGCCACCCCGACAGCCGAGGGGGAGGACCTTGAGTCGCTCGCAGACGACTTCGTGACTGATGGTGCCTGGGGCGACGCAGCCAGGGAGGCCGTCGGACACGGGGAGACGGTGTCGTCGCTCGCCGAGGCGTATGCGGACCTGATTGACACCGTCGACCAGGAGCGGGAGGCCCGGGACCGTGCGTTCGCGCAGGCCCTGGCTGTCTGGAGCACCGTGCTGCCCGATGATTCGGCAGCGCTCCTCCCGGTTGAGCGGGTGCTCGAGGATGTGGTGGCAGAAGTGGCGAAGCGGGTACCCACGCTGCTACTCGTGCTGGACGGCCTGTCCTATCCCGAGTCGATCAAGCTCCTGTCGGACATACGGGGTATGGGTTGGGTCGAACAGGGCCCGGGCGGGCGCGAACTGCCGCGAGTCGTGGCAGCGCTTCCTACGGTTACCGCTGTGAGTCGCGCCTCGCTGCTGTCGGGCCGCCTGGCCGAGGGTGGTCAGGACGTGGAGCGCTCCGGGTTTCAGAATCACCCGGCGCTGCGGGACGCTGCGGGCGGTACGACACCGCGGTTGTACCACAAGAGAGACCTGAAGACGTCCGAGGGCCGGATCGCGCCGGACGTGAGGGACGCCATCCTGGATCCTTCGGAGCGGATCGTCGGCGTGGTAGTGAACGCGGTCGACGATCACCTGGATAAGGGCAGTCAGCTGCGGTTGGCTGAAGGTCTTCGAGCACTTCGTCCGCTTCGCCCTTTGCTGGACGCCGCTACTGAAGCCGGGCGGGCAGTGGTGCTGGCGAGTGACCACGGGCACGTACTGGAGAACGGCTCAACCGTGATGCCGTTCACCGGGGCCGGCGAGCGCTGGCGGCCCGCGACGGAGCCGGCAAGGCCAGACGAAGTGGAGATTTCAGGGCCCCGGGTGGTCAAGGGCGGCGGCACCATTGTGGCTCCTGCGATCGAGAAGGTCCGGTACATGCCGGCCGAGAAGCGCGGATACCACGGTGGCGCGACACCTCAGGAAGTGTTGTGTCCGCTCACCGTCATTACGGCGGCGCGGTTCGAGATCGAGGGCTGGGAAGCGCTGCCGGTGCGCCGGCCCCTGTGGTGGCAGGGAGGTCTGAAGAGCACTGAGGACGTCTCGTGGCCTCGGGTGCGGGCGCCGGAACCGGCTGTGGAGCCGAGCGGGCAGGGGATGCTGTTCACCGAACAGGGGGACGTCGTTCCCGCCACTGTGGAGGCGGAGGGTTGGATCGCCGAGCTGTTGTCGAGTCCGGCCCTGGCCGAGCAGCGAGAAGCTGCCGGGCGGCAGGCGCTGGACGATGAGTCGCTCGCGCAGTTCCTCGCCATCCTGGACCGCGCCGACGGCGTTGCACCACCTGCGGTTCTGGCTGATGCTCTGGAGCTGTCTCCGAGCAGGCTCCGGACGAAGCTCGAGGCGCTCCGACGCATGCTCAACGTCGACGGCTACCCCGTCCTGACCATCGAGGCGGATGGAACGGCCCGTCTCAACCTTGAGCTCCTTGTCACCCAGTTCCAGATCGAGTCGTGATTTCACCGCATCGACGCCGAGAGATCATCGACGCGCTCCGTCGCGGAACCGTGCCCGAGCGTGGCCTCGACGCGCTTGCGGTCGGGCTCGAGCGCCTCGCCCCGATGTTCGACGACGAGCTCGACGTGGTCCAACGCGGCGGGTCGGGGTTCAAGGCGATCCGGGGTGAGTACGGGTCCGGGAAGACCTTCACCAGCCGGTGGCTTGCGGAGCACGCCCGTCGTCGGGGGTTCGCGACCAGCGAAGTTCAGATCTCGGAAGGGGAGACACCCCTTCATCACCTCGAGACCGTATACCGGCGCCTCGTCGAGCGCCTCACGACGGCCGAGACCCACGGGGGCGCCCTTCGGTCGGTGATCGACGGGTGGTTCTTTACCCTCGAGGAGGAAGTGCTGGCGTCGGGCGAGGTCCGGGAGACGGATGAGTCGGCGCTGCTGGAAGCGACGAATGCCCTGGCCGAGTGGCGGCTGGAGCATATCACCCGGCGCGCTCCCGCGTTCTCAGCCGTGCTACGGTCCTACAGGCGGGCCGTGGCCGAAGGTGACCACGCACAGGCCGAGGGACTTCTCGCGTGGCTGGGCGGGCAGCCGCACGTGGCCGCCTCCGTCAAACGGGCGGCGGGCGTAAAAGGCGATGTCGACCACGATGCGGCGTTGAGCTTCCTCGCTGGCCTGCTGACCGTGCTTCGCGATGCCGGGCGGTCGGGCCTCGTCTTCATTCTCGACGAGGTGGAGACCCTTCAGCGGGTTCGCAGCGATGTGCGTGATCGGGCCCTCAACGCGCTCCGACAGCTCATCGATGAGGTGGACGGCGGCCGCTTCCCGGGGCTCTATCTGGTCATCACCGGTACTGCTGGGTTCTTCGACGGTCCGCAGGGGATCCGTCGCCTGCCTCCCCTCGCCCAGCGCCTCCACACCGATTTTGCCACCGAGCCCAGGTTCGACAACCCGAGGGCACCACAGGTCCGGCTGCGAGGATTTGACCTGGAGTCGCTGTCGGAGGTCGGGCATATCGTCCGGGACATCTACGCCGATGGCGCGTCCGATCCCGACCGGATCCGGAGCACCGTCGATGACGACTACATCGAGCTACTGGCGCGCGCGGTGACCGGAGAGCTGGGTGAGCAGGTCGGCGTTGCGCCCCGCGTCTTCCTCAAGAAGCTCGTCGGCGACGTGCTGGACCGGGTGGATCAGTTCCCCGACTTCGATCCCCGCGCACATTACCAGCTCACGGTCACCGACGAAGAGCTCACGGAAGTGGAACGGAACGCGCGGCGTGCAGAATCGGTGGATGAGATCGAGCTGGACGTGGACTGAGCAGTGGCGGCCTCAGTGTGGAAGCCGAGATGACCACGAACCTGCACCCGCTGCTCGCCCACCACGTCGTCAACAGCTTGGGGTGGACGGAACTCCGGTCCCTTCAGAAGCAGGCGATCCCCCACATTCTTGGCGGTGAGCACGCCCTCCTTGTGGCGCCCACGGCGGGGGGGAAGACAGAAGGGGCGGTCTTCCCGCTTCTGAGCCGGATCCTGGAGGAGGACTGGCAGCCGCTCTCCGTGCTCTACCTCTGTCCGCTCCGGGCGCTCCTGAACAACCTGCATCCTCGCATTGAGCATTACGCGGGACTGGTGGCCCGCCGAGCGGGCCTCTGGCACGGCGATGTGCGCGAGGGAGCCCGCGAGGCGATCCGGGACGACCCACCTGACATTCTGTTGACCACGCCGGAATCCATTGAGGCCATGCTCATCTCGCGGAAGACGGAGCATGAGAAGCTCTTCCGGAACCTGCGCGCGGTCGTGGTGGACGAGATCCACGCGTTCGCTGGCGATGATCGTGGCTGGCACCTTCTGGCCGTAGCCGAGCGCGTGCGTCGTCTTGCAGGCCGTGACCCCCAGCGGATCGGGTTGTCCGCGACGGTGGGAAACGTCAGGGAGATCCTGGGGTGGCTGACGCGGACCAGTACCGCGCCGGGTGTCGTCATCGAGCCGGATTCGGAAGGAGAGCAGTCGCCTGAAGTCACTGTCGACTACGTCGGGTCGCTGACCAACGCCGCCACGGTCCTGTCGCGGATGCACAGGGGCGAGAAGCGGCTCGTGTTCGTCGACAGTCGCGCTCGCGTCGAGGAGCTGGCGGCCGACCTGCGGGACCGAGATGTCGAGACGTTCGTATCCCACGGCTCCCTCGGCCGGGAGGAGCGCCACGCCGCGGAGAAGGCCTTCGCGGAATCGCGCGACTGCGTGATCGTATCCACGAGCACCCTCGAGCTGGGCATCGACGTGGGCGACCTGGACCGCGTCGTCCA
>CAYMLW010000221.1:0-7187 GCA_964391035.1 uncultured Gemmatimonadaceae bacterium | reverse complement strand
TGTGCGAGGCGCTGGGGGTGGAGCGGCCGCGGCCGTCGGGGTCGGGGTACGAGTTGGAGGCGAAGGACGAGGGCGAGCGGAGCGACGAGAGCGCGGAGCTGCGGCTGCGACGGGCGTTCGGGCAGGCGTCGTCGTATGCGGCGTTCGTGCCGGGCGGGCCGCCGCCGTTCCTGCTGGTGCTGGACACTCGGCTGCACGAGCGGCCGGACGACGTGGCGTTCCTGCGGGCGGTCCGGGAGGCGCCGGCGTCGCTTGACCCGAACCGGCGGGCGGCGGAGGTCACGAAGGAGATCGCCGGGAAGCTGGCGTCGCGGCTGGAGGCCGGGGGCGGGGACACCGAGCGGGTCGCCCGGTTCCTGATCCGGTGCGTGTTCACCATGTTCGCCGAGGACGTGGGGCTGCCGGACGACCCGTTCACCGCCGCGGTGCGGAGGGGGCTGGCCGAGGAGCCCGTCGCCTTCGAGGGCGCCGTCGAGCGGCTGTGGGAGGCCATGGACGTGGGCGGCGACTTCGGGCTGCACGAGCTGTTCCGCTTCAACGGCCACTTCTTCCACGACCGCGACGTCGTCTCGCTGGACTGGCAAGCCCTCCACGGGCCAGTCGCACCGGCGGCTGGAAGGGCGACTCATCTCAGTCAACGCCTGTCCGATCCTGCTATTGCTCTGCCATCGTGCCGGACCCATGATTGCACGTAGGTGTATCACCGCATGCACTTTCCCCGGGGCAAGAGATGGCCATGGCCGAGCGCACGGAACCCGTCAAGATCCACATCTCGAATCGCGGTGTCGCGAGCGTCTCGCCGGCCGATATCTTCCGTAGCGCCAAGGGCCAGGAAGCGATCCGCAAGACCGCGAAGGTCGTGACGGTGCGTAAGTCGTCTTCGTCGAGCGGGAATTCCGCGCGGTAGGGCCGTGCCCTTCAATGTACTCCTCCTGCCGCTCCTCGGAGGGTACGTCTTCATCTCTCAGTGGAATCGGACGCGCTTCGACGCGAGGCGGTATTCCGGCGAGCGGCTCCTCCTCCATGCCGCCCTGGCTGGTGTCTGGTTCCTGCTGATCGCTTTCGTAGTCACGCGGCTGGCCATACTCGTGGGGCCCGCCACCTACGCGCATTGGCGGGCGCTCGTACCATTCGAGTACACCGGCACCTCCTTTCTCGCCTTCCTCGGCGGCGCGACAGCTTAATATCCGCTGAACCAGCTTCACGATCGCGAGGAGGAGGCGCTACGAACCGTCGAGAAATGGGGAGACGACCTGGAGCTGCTTCTGCTACGGTCGCTCCGAAAGACCGAACAGCTTTCCATATCCCTCGCCTCCGGCAAGGTCTACATCGGGTTCGTCACGAGCGCGGTGGATGCGTCGTTCGACCGAAAGCACATGAAGCTGCTTCCGATGGTGAGCGGGTACCGGCATCCGGAGACGCGAGAACTCGTGATCACACGCGACTACGCCGAGGTCTACCAGCAGCTCATGGACGAGGATTCGTCGGAGCTGCTGACTCATGCAGACGACTTCCAGGTGGTCATCCCGATCGGCGAGATCGTAACCGCGAACCTGTTCGACCCCGACGTATACGAGATCTTCCAAACAGAATCCGCGGACTGAGATCGGATCGCGCGGGTTCCGGGTCGCGGAGCGGTCGATCGGTCCGACGCCGCTGCACGAGCGACCGGATGGCCCCGAGCGGCTCCGGAAGCTCCGGGAGGACCGGGCGGCACTCACGGAGTACGACTTCACCGCGTCCCAGCTGCGGGAGGGGACGCGAGGCAGGTACGCGGAGCGCTTCGCAGATACCAGGATCGTCGAGCTCGATCCCGACGTCGCTGCGGTGTTTCCGGACTCCGAGTCGGTGACTCGCGCGCTCCGGGCGCTCGCGGAGATCATCAAGGACCTGGAGCGTCGCTCGGTACGGGTGGGCGAGTGTCCCCGGCGCTCAGCAGGACCCTGGCGGCGTGAGGAGGTCGGATGGGGCAGAAGTCCGGCATAGAGTGGACGGATTTCACCTGGAACCCCGTCACCGGGTGCACCCGCGTGAGCGCGGGGTGCGACAACTGCTACGCCGCCACCCTGGCGAACCGGCTGCTGAAGGACACCTACCTGGCCCGGGCACCAGAAGTGGATTCCGACATCACCCGGCGCGACCCGTTCGCGGTCCGGCTGTGGCCCGAGCGCCTCGACGACCCGCTCGGCTGGCGTGAGCCTCGCCAGATCTTCGTGAACAGCATGAGCGACCTGTTCCACAAGGACATCCCGGAGCCGTTCGTCCGGAGAGTGTTCGAGGTGATGCAGGAGGCGGACTGGCACGTGTACCAGGTGCTCACGAAGCGGCCGGCGCGGGCGCACCGCTTCGTCCGCCGCAATCCGGACCTTTTCAGCGACGGCGGCGTCCCGCCGCACGTCTGGATGGGGGCGTCGATCGAGAACCAGGACGTCGTCTACCGGATCAAGCAGCTTCGGGACGTGCCCGCGCGCGCACGATTCCTGTCGTGTGAGCCCCTGATCGGGCCCCTGGAGTTCGACCCGGCCGGGATCGACTGGGTGATCGTCGGTGGCGAGAGCGGGCCGAAGCGTCGTCCCGTGGATCCGGAATGGGTCCGTACGATCCGCGACCGGTGCCTGGCGGCGGACGTTCCGTTCTTCTTCAAGCAGTGGGGTGGGCGGACGCCCAAGGCCCGGGGGCGGGAGCTCGACGGGCTGGAGTGGAACGAGATGCCGAACGGCGCCGTCGCCACGATGTGAGCTGGCGGATCCGAGCAGGGCCGACGGACACTACCTGCCGGAGATCGGGCCGCACTCGCTCGAGAAGATAAGGCGGCACAACTACTACGCGGCCCTCTTCGCGACCGCGATGGCGCCGAAGTGGCGGCACCTGGTCTACATCGGGCTGTATTCCGGAGCGGGTCGAGCCCGGGTCCGCGGGACCGGCGAGGTGGTGGAAACGTCGGCTCTGGCCGTGATCAAGCAATGCGGGACACGGTGTCGGTGAAGGTCACCGGAATGGGCGTGTACCTCTACTCGTTGGCGCTGTACACGAAGCACCCGCTCGCCGAGAAGTTCTGGACGACCACGCTGAAGGGGACGGACCCGCGGATGGGGCTGGATCTGTAGGTCGGGGTGTGCGTACCAACCGGAGTCAAGAGCGCTGGCCCAAGGGCGTCCCATCCCGTCGGCCAGTCGTCTCATTCCGCCATGGTCGGCTCCGGGGTCCGGATCGATCCTTCGGGTGAGCAACGTTGAGTGCGTCCGTTCCCTCGCGCTACATTGCAAGTGGACCTGCAAATCGAGTGGAATGCCGGGAAAGCGGAGTCGAACCTGCGGAAGCACGGCGTGAGCTTCGAGGAGGCCGCGACCGTTCTGGCGGATCCGCTTTCGATCACCGTGGACGATCCGGACCATGCAGAGGAGCGGTATCTCCTTCTGGGCCGGGCGCGGACAGGCCGGCTGCTGATCGTCGCGCTCACCGAACGTGGGGACACGATTCGCCTGATCAGCGCACGCTCGATGACGCCTCGGGAACGAAGAGCATATGAGCAAGCAAGAGGATTCTGACGAGCTGCGCGCGGAGTACGATTTCACCCCGTCGCAGCTGCGGGAGGGGACGCGAGGCAAGTACGCCGAGCGTTTCGCGGATGCCAGGATCGTCGAGCTCGATCCCGACGTCGCCGCGGTCTTCCCCGATTCCGAGTCGGTGAATCGCGCGCTCCGGGCGCTCGCCGAGATCATCAAGGACCGGGACCGTCGGTCGGCTTAGGGAGCCTTTCTCTTCCCGGGCGACCAGCGCGTCGGCGCCGGCCTTCTGGGCGCAGGCCGCCTGCACGGCGCCGTCGAAGTCCGGGAGGTCGAGGACGGGGGTGCGGCGCAGCTCGTTCGTGCCCACGGCTCCCAACGACCCGGCGTCCTAATCCACCACCCGGATCTCGTCCGGCCCGTTCGGCACCACGCAGAGGAACTCGAAGGGCCCTTCCTCCACCTGGTAGGCGTGGGGGACGCCGGCGGGGATGAAGAGGGTGTCGTCGGGGCCGACGTGGTGGACGTCGTCGCCGATGGTGATGCGGGCGCGGCCGCGCAGCACGTACTGCTCGTGCTCCACCTGGTTGGTGTGGAAGGGCATGCCGCCGCCGGCCTCGATCGTGAACTTCCGCATGGCGAAGTTGGGGGCGCCCTGGTCCGGCCCCAGCAGGACCTGTCGGCTGGCGCCCTCGCCCGCGCCCACGGGCTCGCTCGGCGCGCGGTCGGCGGGACGGACGAACGCCCGGGTCGATTCCTCGCTCACTGGCTTCTCTCCGGCCTGGGTTGATGGAGCTTCAACGTACACGCGCGGGCCCCCGCCGGGCCACCGGCGCATGGGCGTGTACCTCTATTCGTTGGCGCTGTACACGAAGCACCCGCTCGCCGAGAAGTTCTGGAAGACCACGCTGAAGGGGACGGACCCGCAGATGGGGCTGGATCTCTGATTCTAAGACGTCGCGTTCGGCCAGGACCCCGGCCCACTCCGCTATGGCTTTCGCAGCCGCCCGTGCGCTAGATTTCAAGCAGTAACATGTAACCGGGCGGGAGGGCCTGTGTCGTCGGAACGGAAGCGGTCGCGAGACAAGGTGCGGGCGCACCGGCAGCGGCTTCGGGAGCAGGGGCTGCGGCCGATCCAGATCTGGGTGCCGGACGTCCGGACTGCGCAGTTCCAGGAGGCGGCGCACCGGCAGTCCCAGGCCGTGGCCCGGAGCGAGCACGCGCGGGAGGACCAGGCGTTCATCGACGCCATCACCGGTGAGCCCGGTGAAACGGGGTGAGGTCTGGACCGTCGCCGCCGGAAAGGGCTACGCCGGCAAGCCTCGCCCGGCTGTGATCATCCAGGACGACCGGTTCGATGCGACGGCGTCGATCACGCTCTGCGTGTTCACGACCGACCCCACGGAAGCACCCCTGATACGGCTCGAGATCGCGCCCGACGAGGCCAACGGCCTGGAGGCGGCCAGCCGGCTGATGGTCGACAGGATCACGACCGTCCCGAAGTCCAGGCTCGGCCACCAGGTAGGCCGTCTGGCGGACCAGGACCTCCTCCGTCTGAACCGCGCGCTGATGGTGTTCCTCGGCCTGGCGGTCTCACCCGGTCGATAGCGGAACGAAAAGCCCATGTTCCCCGACTCCGAGCCGGTGATTCACGCGCTCCGGGCGCTCTCCGGGATCATCAGGGACCGGGAACGTCGTTCGACTCAGCAGTGCGTTGACTCACCCGGCTCGAGTGCAGCTAACTGAAAGCCGACCAGGAGGACCTGAGTGGGGACCAGCTGAAGAGGCTGCGTCGCCTGGTCGAGGAGGAGCTGGGATGAAAGCGGAGCTGTTCGAGGAGCTGCTCGAGAGCGTGCGGGAGGGTGGCGCGATCCTCCGGGGCGAGCGCGCGCCGAGTCGGCGGTTCGAGATCGAGGAGCCGGACGTGGTCGCGCTGCGGTCCAGCTACGGGCTGTCCCAGGACGAGTTTGCGCTGCTGCTGGGGATCAGCGTGCGGACGCTCCAGAACTGGGAGCAGGGGCGCCGGCGCCCCCACGGGCCGGCTCGTGTACTGCTCCGGGTGGCAGAACGCCACCCCGACCCGCTGCTGGACACGGTCCGCTCCACCCATGAGCCCGCGCCGACCGCGGAGCCATAGTACAGCCGCCCTCTCTCGCGAACCCTGACCCTCCGAGCCATGCCCCACGCCGCCTTCACGCCCGCCTGGGCCGCCGCGCTCCGTGACGCCATCAACGCCGACGCCGACTACCGGGCCGCCGCCGCGAGGTGGACGTGGCCCGTCGCCCTGGTCACGGACGCGGACCCCGGGCGTGGGGTGCCGGAGGCGGTGGGCGTGCGCCTGGACCTGCACCGCGGCGAGTGTCGCTCGGCCGCCATCGTCGACGGCGACGACGCGGACGCCGACTTCGTGCTCCGGGGCGACCTGGAGGCGTGGCGGGCGGTGGTGGCGGGCGCGCTGGATCCGGTGGGGGCCCTCATGCGACGGCGGCTCCGGCTCGCCCGCGGGTCCCTCGCCCGGCTCGCGCTCCACGCCTCCTCGGCCCGGGCGCTGGCGCGGGCGGCGGGGGCCGTGGAGACGGAATGGCCGGACGGCGGTGATGGAGCCGGGGGAGCGAGCCCGGCGGCGGACGGCGGCGGAGCCGGGGGGACGAACTCGACGGCGGCCGGCCGCGAAGCCGACGAACCGGGAACGCGCGCGGTGGCCGGGTCCGCGGCTTCCGGCGCGAAGGCGGGCACGGAGCAGCGGGTGGCGGACGTGCCGTCGTCTGAAATGGCGGGCGAGAGCCCTGCGGAGAGGGCGTCGCGTGGCGAGGATGCCGGCGCGGACTACCGTCGTCTCTTCCGCAACGCCGGACGGCTGGCGTGGGACCCGGACGCCATCGACCTGTCGCGGGACGTGGAGGACTGGGCGCGGATCCGGGCGGAGCACGGCGAGGAGCGGTACGCCGAGCAGATCCACCGGCTCTGCTCGCTGTTCTTCGAGGGGGAGCAGAGCGTGACGGAGACGCTTGCGCCGTTCCTGGGGGCGATCCCGCGGGCGGGTCTGCCGGTGGCGATGGAGCTGCACCTGGCGGCGCAGGTGTACGAGGAGGCGCGGCACTTCGCCTTCTTCGACCGCTACTTCCGGGAGGTGCTGGGCGACGCGGACACGGACCGTCACCTGGCGCCGGCGCCCCGGGCGGTGCTGGTGGACGACCTGGACGACGTGGCGGGTCGGATCCGTCGCGAGGAGGACCCGTCGCGGCTGCGGGCGGTCCTTGTCGAGGGCGTGACCCACTACATGGGCGTCGTCGAGGCGATGCTGGCGCGGACGGGCTACCGGGGCGCGGGCGAGGCGCTGGGCGGGCGCGGCTGGCTGCCGGGGCTCCAGGAGGGGTTCCGGCTGATCCGTCGCGACGAGGGGCGGCACGTGGCCTTCGGCATCGGGTTCATCGCGGAGCTGACGGAGGCCGAGCCGTCGCACCGGGAGACGGTCCTGGCGACGTTCGAGCGGCACCTGCCGAACGTGGTGGAGACCGTCGGCGCGTTCCACGAGTTCGAGCACCCCATCGTCGACGTGGACGCGCTCCAGGAGTACGCGCTCGGGGCCTACCGCCAGTTCATGGCCGCCGCGGGGCTCGAGGAGGGCGCGGCAGGACGACGCGGCCGAGCGGCTGCAACTTGCGCAACTGACGGCCCAGG
>CAYMLW010000220.1:0-7205 GCA_964391035.1 uncultured Gemmatimonadaceae bacterium | reverse complement strand
CCTCGAGCCCGACCTCATCCTCCTCGACCTCGTCATGCCCGAGATGGACGGCTTCACCGTGGCCGCCCGGCTGCGGGAGGACCCGAAGTGGCAGGGCGTGCCGGTGGTGGTGGTCACAGCCAAGGACCTCACCGCGGCGGACCGGGAGCGTCTCAATGGCCACGTCGAGAGCGTGGTCAGGAAACAGGACGTGACCACCGAGGAGCTCGTGCACGACTTGCGTGAAATCATGCGGAAGAGACCAACCCCCTGAACGAAGGAGAACCGTGGCGAAGATCCTGCTGGTGGAGGACGACGAGATGAACCGGGACATGCTGTCCCGTCGCCTGATCAAGCGCGGCTACGCCGTGACGATCGCGACGGACGGCGAGCAGGGCGTCGCCCTGGCCCGGAGCGAGGACCCCACCATCATCCTGATGGACATGAGCCTGCCGGTCATGGACGGCTGGACGGCCACCCGGACGCTGAAAGACGACCCCGCAACGGCCTCGATCCCGGTGATCGCCCTGACCGCCCATGCCATGTCCGGCGACGAGGACAAGGCCCGGGAAGCCGGCTGCGACGACTTCGACACCAAGCCCGTCGAGCTCAAGCGCCTGCTCGGCAAGATCGAAGCGCTGATCGGATAGCCCCGGGGGCGGCTGCCCCCGACGACGCGTCAGCCCGCCGGGACCTTCCTCTCGTCATCGTCCGCGGCAACCAGCGTGAAGATCCGCATCTGGCCACGGCCCCTGATCTCCTTTACGCCCCGGGCCTCCGTGGTATAGCCGCCGTCCAGGGCCGATCGGACCGCCGGCGTCACGAGGATCGAGCCACCAGGGGCATGATCGGCCAACGCGTCCGCCGCGTCGACGCCTTCCCCCCAGACCTCGAACCGGGGACGGATGTGCCCCACCACGCCGGCGACCACCGGCCCGGTGTGGATCCCGACGGCCACGCCGCCGATCCGGTCGCGCACCTGGAGCGCGAACGCGGCCCCGGCGGGGTCCGGGGCCCCGGCGCCCGGCTGCTCGCCGTCGTCACTCGCGAACACCGCCACGAACCCGTCGGGCCGCCAGAGGAGCGTCTCGACGCCGTGGTCCGCCGCCAGCTCCTCCACCGTACGGGCCACCGCCTGGACGCTCTCGATGCGGTCGAGCCCGTCGGGCCCCGATGAGGGACGGTGCTCGGCCGGGTACACGGCCCGGACCACGGTGGCCTGCGGGTAGCGGTACCGGATCTCGACGGTACCCTCCCGGACCCGCTCCCGAACGGTGCCCGGGAAGGCGCCCTGGAGCAGACGCTCGATGAGCGCGCCGTCCACCTCGACGCGCCGACGGTAGGCGTGCTCGCGACTGCGCAGGTCACGGACCTCCAGGGCGGCGGCGATCCGGGCTTCCAGCAGGCTGGCCTGGACGGGCTTCGCGATGTAGTCGGCGGCGCCCATCTCGATGCACCGGACGGCGCTGTCCAGCTCGTTCAGCGAGGACAGCATGATGACCGGCGTGTCGGCCAGCCGGTCTTCCTGCCGGAGTCGGGTCAGCGTCTCGACGCCGTCCATCCGGGGCATGATCACGTCCAGCAGGACGAGATCGAAGTCCTCCTGCTGGAGCCGGTCGAGGGCCTCCTTGCCGTCCACGGCCGTCGCCACGGTGTAGCCGAACCGGGCGAGCTGGCGGGAGATGAGGTCCCGGTTGGTCTCGTTGTCGTCGACCACCAGCAACCGACCCTCGGCCTCCGGCAGCGCGCCACCCGACACCGTCTTGATCTTCGACAGGACCTGCTCGGTCAGCGCCTCGCTCTCGCCCAGCCCGGCCGCCGCGTCCGACTGCGTGGCCAGCCGGACAATGTCCTCGCTGCGCTCCAGCAGCCGGGTCGCCGAGGTCCGGATCCGCTCCAGGTCCGGGACCAGCTCGTCGCGGCCCCCTTCCTCGCACGACTCGAGCAGCATCTCCGCATAGCCGACGACGGCGCTGACCGGCGTCCGCAGGTCGAGCCGCACCTGCTCGGCGAACGACTCCAGCTCCTCGGGCAGCTCGTCGGGGGAGGCGTCCCGGAGCAGCAGCGTGTCGACGCGATCCAGGAGCTGACGACCGGCCTCGCGGATCCGCGTCAGGTCCGCCACCAGCTCCTCGCCCGTGACGTCCTCCAGCAGCATCTCGGAATAGCCGATGATGCCGTTGATCGGCGTGCGCAGCTCGTGGCGGATGTGCCCGAGCGCGGCCTCCCGCACACGCGCGGAATCCGCCGGTGTTGAGCCCACACCCGCCGGTGTCTCCGCCTCCGACGTGGCGGTCTGGGCCGCCGCGGGCCGACGACGACGCACCGGCTCCGCCGGGACCGGCGCCGACCGGGATCGCTGCAGCGCCGCGTCCAGCCCGGCCCGTGTCCCGGTCGGGGCCGACGCCCTCGCCGCGGGGTCCGACTCCTCCGCCCGCTCGATGCCCTCGGTGGAGATGTCGAAGAACCAGGACAGGACGGCCACCACCGGCAGCCCCAGGATCAGGAGCACCGTGACCAGCCGGCTGGCCCATTCCGGGAAGAGGAGCGCCTCGAAGATCGCGCCGGAGAGCTCGATGAGCAGCGCGCCGACCACCACGTACGCGGCGATGGAGCCGAATACGCGGCGGCGCTTCAACTCTGTCAACACTCTCAGGAGGGCTGCCGGCACGGGGTCCTTTCGGCGAGGGGAGGCACAAAGATGGGGGGTGCGCGGGTTCGAGATCAAGGTAATCGCCGGGGGCTTCGACTGCACACACAGAGGCACGAAGGTACAGAGATACGGAGGGGCCGCGGTGTGGCGGGGTCCGCGGCGAGGGCCTGAGACACGCCGCCGCAGCCGGGATCCTGATTTCGGGTGATCCGGTGGCGGGACCCTCACCGGGAACCCCGACCCGCCCGGCCGGACCCGCCTCGCCCGGGGACCGGAACCCTCGCCGGGAACCCCGACCCGCCCGCCGGACCCGCCTCGCCCGGCACCGGAAACCTCGCCGCGAACCCCGACCCGCCCGGCCGAACCCAACGCCGTTCTCCGTGCCTCTGTTCCTTCGTGCCTCTGTGTGTGCAGTGAAGCTCCGCGCCTCCGTCCCCTCCGTGCCTCCCCGGCCCGGGATTTCCCCACGCCGGGTCCCGTAGGATTCCCGATTGTAGCCCCACGGGGCCGGCGTGAAGTTTCTTCCGACAGTCCGGACCCGCGTACGGAAATGAAGCCCCGGCGACGGAGGGAGCGGTGGCAGTAGTGGAACAGACGATCCAGGCGAAGACGGATCGAGCATCGGAGAATCGCGACGGCGGGGCGGAGCGCCTGTTCCTGTCGGGGAACGAGGCGATTGCCCGGGGCGCGTGGGAGGCGGGCGTACGGGTAGGCGCCGGGTACCCGGGGACGCCGAGCACGGAGATCCTCGAGGCACTGTCGAGCTACGAGGGCGTCGACACGGAGTGGTCGCCGAACGAGAAGGTGGCGCTCGAGGTCGCGGTTGGCGGGTCCCTCGGGGGCGGCCGCTCGATCGCCACCATGAAGCACGTGGGCGTCAATGTCGCGGCGGACCCGCTGTTCAGCGTGGCCTACATGGGCGTGAGCGGCGGGCTGGTGGTGGTCACGGCCGACGACCCGGGGATGCACTCGTCGCAGAACGAGCAGGACAACCGCCTGTTCGCGAAGCACGCCCGCATCCCGCTGCTCGAGCCGGCCACGCCGGAGGAGGCCCGCTCGTACACGGCCCGTGCGTTCGAGATCTCGGAACGGTACGACACGCCGGTCCTGCTTCGCTCGACGACCCGGCTGTCCCACGGCACCGGCCATGTCCGGGCGGAGCCACGCCGGGATGTGCCGCTCAGGCCGTACCGGAAGGACCGGGAGAAGAACGTCGTGCTCCCGGCCCACGGTCGGGTCCGGCACCGCTGGATCGAGGAGCACCGGATCCCGGGCCTGCGGGAGGAGTCGGAGCGCTGGGTCGAGGTGGTGGAGGGCACAGGCGACAGCGCCTTCATCACGGCGGGCATGCCGTACCTGTACGTCCGCGAGGCGTTCCCGGGGGCGCCGGTCCTGCGTCTCGGGATGACGTACCCGCTGCCGGAACGGGCCATTCGCGCGTACGCGGAGGCGAATCCCGGCCGGACGCTGTACGTGGTGGAGGAGCTGGAGCCGTACCTGGAAGAGCGGATCCGCGCCATGGGCATCGCCCTGGCCGAGCGGCCCTGGCCGCGCTACGGCGAGCTGAGTGTCCGGATGCTCCGGGACGCCATCGGGTCGGACCGGAGCCTGCCCGTGGCGGGCGCCGGCGATCGGTCGGACACCGGGCACGCGCCGCTCCCGGGTCGCCCGCCGGCGCTGTGCCCGGGCTGTGCGCACCGGGGCGCATTCCATGCCCTGGCGCGAATGGACGCCATCGTGAGCGGCGACATCGGCTGCTACACCCTCGGCGCGCTGCCGCCGCTGGACGCCATGGACACGACCATGAACATGGGCGCGTCCATCGGGATGGCCCACGGCATGGAGAAAGTGCTGCCTGAGGAGGACCGGAAGCGGCTGGTGAGCGTGATCGGCGACTCGACCTTCTACCACTCCGGCGTGACCGGCCTCATGGACATGGTCTACAACCACGGGTCAGGGACGGTGGTGGTGCTGGACAACCGGACCACGGCCATGACCGGGCACCAGCAGCACCCGGGCACCGGGTGCACGCTGGACCACCACGAGGCGCCGCGGATCGACATCGCGGCCATCGCGAAGGCCGTGGGCGTGGAGGACGTCCGATCACTCGATACGTACGACCTGCTCGACGCCTGGCGCACGCTGGACGACGCGGCCCGATCCGACCACCCGACCGTGGTGATCGCCGAGAAGCCGTGCGTGCTGAAGGAGAAGATCACCTTCGGCGATGGCGTGGTCATCGACCCGGAGAAGTGCACCGACTGCCACGCGTGCACGCGGCTGGGCTGTCCGGCCATCGAGGAATCCGATGGCCGGCTGGCGATCAACTCGCTCCAGTGCAACGGCTGCACCCAGTGTCAGCAGCTGTGCGCCGACTGCAATGCAGGGATCGACGTGTCGCTGATGCTCGAGCTGGTCGACCAGGGCCGGGTCGCGGACGCCTTCGACGTCGTGCTCCGGGCCAACCCGCTCCCGGCGGTGAGCGCCCGTGTCTGTCCCCACCCGTGCGACCACGACGTCAATGCCCTCGGGTACCCGCAGGCCGCGACCTGGGCCGCCCGGCACCCGGCGCTCGTGGACAGGTTCCCGGACGGCCCGGCGAAGGTCTCGGTCCGGGCGATCGAGCAGCACCTGGGCGACTGGGCGCTGGAGGAGCTGGACGCGTCGATGCTGACGCCGAAGGAAGAGCTGGGTCGGTCGGTCGTCGTGATCGGGTCGGGCCCGGCGGGACTGTCCGCGGCCTGGCAGCTCCGGCGCGCGGGTTTCCGGGTGACGGTCCTGGAGTCCGAGGACGCGCCGGGCGGGATGCTCCGGACCGGCATCCCACCGTTCCGGCTGAGCCGTGACGTCCTCGATGCCGAGCTGGGCCGGTGGACGGCCATCGGCGTCGACTTCCGGTGCGGTGTCAGGGTCGGCCGGGAGGTCACGCTGCGCGAGCTCGAGGACGAGTACGATGCGGTGGTCGTGGCCGTCGGTCACCATGCCCCGCGGGTGCTGGACCTCGAGGGCGCCGCCGATGTCCGGGGCGGTGTCTACAACGGGCTCGACTTCCTCCGACGTTTCAACCGCGGCGACGAGGTGGCGGTGGGCCGGAAGGTGGCGGTCATCGGCGGCGGCAACACGGCCATCGACTGTGCCCGCGCCGCGCGGCGGCTCGGCGCCTCGGCGGAGATCCTGTACCGCCGGACGGAGGAAGAGATGCCCGCGATCCCGGACGAGGTGGAGGAGGCCCGGGAAGAGGGCGTCGCCTTCCGGTTCCAGCGGAATCCGGTGGCCATCGCGAGCGAGGACGGCCGGATGACGGGGCTGGAGCACATGGCCATGGAGCAGGGCGAGCCGGATGCGTCCGGTCGCCGCCGGCCGGTACCCGTGCCCGACAGCGAGGAAGTCCAGCCGTTCGACGCGGTGATCCTGGCCACGGGCGAGTCGTCCGACCTGGGCTTCCTGGACGACTCGGGGATCGCGTTCGACGCCCACGTGGACGTGAATTTCGCCGGCGCGACATCGCGGCCGAACGTCTTCGCTTGCGGCGACGCGGCCTTCAACCAGGGCACCGTGACCCAGGCCATCGCCACGGGGCGCCGGGCCGCGGAGATCACGGCCGGCTACCTGAAGCGGAAGGGGGTGGCGCGATGAGCGAGGCCACGGCGAAGCGCCAGCATGATGTCACGAACATCGTGCTTGCGGGCGTGGGCGGTCAGGGCTCAGTCCTGGCCACGCGGGTGCTGGCCACGGCCGCGGAGCTGGCGGGCCACGAGGTCGTCACCTCCGAGGTCCACGGCATGTCCCAGCGCGGGGGCACGGTGGTGACCACCGTCCGGTTCGGCGACGAGGTCCTGTCCTCGTCGATCCCCGACGGCGAGGCCGACTTCCTGGTGGCCTTCGAGCGACTCGAGGCCGCCCGGCACCTCGGCCTGGTCCGCGCTGGCGGTATGGCGATCATCAACGACCAGAAGATCGCCCCGTCCATCGAGGCACTGAAGTTCGCCGCCTACCCGGGGGAGGTCACCGATCGGTCGGCCGCACGGGATGTCACCGTGCTGGTCTACCCGGCGCTGCAGCTGGCCGAAGAGCTGGGCAACCCGAAGCTGGCCAGCACGATCCTGCTGGGCGCGCTGTCCGACTTCCTGTTCATCGACCGGGAACACTGGATCGAGGCGATCCGACGGAGCGTCCCCCCGAAGACCATCGACGCGAACGAAGTGGCCTTCGACACCGGGTCGGAGTGGCTGGTGGGGAGCGCGAGCTTTTCGTTCTGAGGCGAGGCCCGAAATCGGACCTCGCAAGAGGGCGCGACGGAGTCGCGCAAGAGGGCTCGACCTGCGGTCTCGCAAGAGGGCTCGGCTGCGCCTCGCAAGATGACTCGGCTTCGCCTCGAAAGAGGGCTCGACCTGCGGCCTCGCAAGAGGGCTCGGCTGCACCTCGCAAGAGTGCAGGGAAAAGCCGGGATCTGAACCCGCACGGGTGCAAGCGTAGCGAGCCCTCTTGCGGCGGCCCAGCCGACGCCCTCCTTGCGGCGGCGAAGCCAACGCCCTCTTGCGGCGGCGCAGCCGACGCCCTCTTGCGGTGGCGA
>CAYMLW010000219.1:6077-7209 GCA_964391035.1 uncultured Gemmatimonadaceae bacterium | reverse complement strand
GAAGGCACGGCGGCGGGGTTCCCCCATGTCGGGGGTGGCGGGGCGGGAGGCCCGGGGCGGGGCGAGGCGGGTGGCGGGGCGGGAGGCCCGGGGCAGGGCGAGGTGCTTGGCGAGGCGAGCGACGGTCCGGGAGCCGATGCCGGTGACCCGGGTCAGGTCGTCGGCGCTGCGGAACCGGCCGTCCGGGCGGGCGGCCACGATCCGCTCCGCCAGCGCCGGCCCCACGCCCGGCAGGCGGTCCAGCTCGGCGGCCGGGGCCGTGTTCGGATCGATCCGCTCCCCCGGCCCCAGCGGCCGGCCGCGACGCTCCTCCTCCGCCACCGCTTCCTCGGTGGCGGCGATGTGGGCGTCCAGGTCGAATCCCGCATTGACCGGCGGCTCCATCGGCTCGGGCAGGGTGGCGAACCGGACGGCGGCGCTGAGGAAGAGGAGCGCGGCAATGAAGGTGAGGGCGCGGGACTCGTCCTTGGTCAGCTTCATCCCACCCTCCCACTCCACCCCCCAATGACATGGGGGACTTGCCCGGCGGAATCAGGCTGCCGGGACAACCGCAGCCTGCTCGTGGCAGCGACGTGGGGGACATGGGGGCGAGGCGTCATTCTGAGCTCCCCGCATGGACTTCCTGCCCGGACTCCGATCGGCCGATGGTCCAGGAATCGGCGCTGTCGATCATCCGGACGACCCGACCGATCAACGCGTCATAGGCAAGGTCGAGCTCCCGGTACCACTCCCGCTCCAGATAGCCGCACGCAAGCGCGAAATCGAGGTGTACACGGGTCTCGGCGGCCTCGGTCTCCACGTCGTTCAGCTTCGCGATGAACGCCGCCGGGTAGCGACGCCTGCGCCAGGCCTCGGCGGTATTGGCACACGCCGAGCGCGAGGACCGCCGGATCTGTGGCACCAGCTCGAACCGCTCCTCGGAAGGGAGCGTCCGCGTAAGCCGGAAGATCTCCATGGCGAGCCGGAACGCCTCCTGATACACGTCCAGCTCCCGAAAGCTCGTGATCCTCCCCATCACCACCCCCAGTCCCCCGGTCCCGGGGGATGAGCGGCGAGGGTAAGGGGAACCCGGCGATCATCCCTGCCGCGAACCACCCCCATGTCCGCGTGGAGGATCAGAGACGGCGGCCCC
>CAYMLW010000219.1:0-6067 GCA_964391035.1 uncultured Gemmatimonadaceae bacterium | reverse complement strand
TCACCCGCCCTGCCAGACCCCCGCCACCAGCACCTCCCCCACCACCCCCAGCCCCTCCGGCCCGACGTTCGGGAGGTCGTCGTCGTGGGTGTGCCAGTACGCGTTGCCGGGGCCGTAGTCGAAGTCGATGATGTCGATCGTCCGGATGCCGGCCTGGTTGAGGGGGACGTGGTCGTCGGTGATGGCCCGGCCATGGATGGGCGGGAAGTGCTCCCGGTGGCCCAGCCGTTCGGCCGTGCGCCAGACCCGGTCCACCACCTCCGGCGCGTACTGCCGGGAGTAGGCTTCCTGCGGGAACCGCGGGTCCCGGTCCGCCACCATGTCCACCACGATGCCGTAGAGCGGCTCGTAGCCCGGTGGGACATGGGCGGCGAAGTGGGCCGCGCCCAGGTACATGTGGCTCGGCGCATAGTCCTCTCCGTCCACCAACAGTAGGTCCACGCCGATGGGCGGAGAATGGCGGGACAGGACATCCGCAAGCTGCAACAGGACAGCGGTGCCGCTGGCCCCGTCATTGGCCCCGGGGATCGGCCGGTCCCGGGCGTCCGGGTCCGGCTCCATGTCCGCCGTGGGCCGCGTGTCCCAGTGGGCCACCAGGAGGATCCGGTCGGGCACGCGAGGGCGGAACTGGGCGAAGACGTTGGTCAGCTCGAGCGTGGCCCGGCCCGGGACGTCGTGCCGGAACTCCTGCACCCACACCGTGTCCGCCCGCTCCCGCAGGTACGACAGCATCCACGCCAGCTGCGCCGCGTGGCCCGCCGTCCCCGGCACCCGCGGCCCGAACGCCACCTGCCGCTCCAGCAGCGCGAACGCGGCGTCGGCGGGGAATACGGGCGGCTCCGCACGCCGGCCCTCCCGCGCACCCGCCGTGTCGGAGCCGGAGCTGGCCCCGCCGCGATACCCACCCGCCGGACCCGGAGACGCCGTCCCGGCGGGCCCGGCCCACGCCGCGCCCGGAACCGAGTCCCCCTCCGCGGACACGGCCGGTCCCGGCCCCCGATCTCGATCTCGATCCTCGATATCCGAGCACGCGACGGATGCCGTGGCCACCAGGAGGGTGAGGACCGCCGGTAAGCCGGAGACCGCCAGCGTTCGATTCATGTGCCCGCATTCATGGTGAACTGGCCGAAGAGCCCGAGCTGGAACTGGCTGGAGCCGGCCCGGGTGCCGATGAAGCTGCGTCGGTCCACGTAGCTGGCCTGGAGCCCGACGTCCATCCGGGAGACCAGCGATGAGATGGTGAGGTTCACCCGCCGGTTCACGTGGTCGATGAACGGGGTGAAGTCCTCGATCCCGAGTCGGGACGCGATCACGCGGCTCTGGACCTGCTCCTGGTAGTCGTAGCTGAAGGAGATCCGGAGCGGCTCCGGGATGTGGCTACGGAGCGGGGCCGGCGACGCCATCCGGCCGCTCACCGCCACCGCCTGCGTCATGGCGTGCTGCCGCGTGAAGCCCGTCGGGTCCTCGCCCTCGCCCGCGGTGACGGAAGCGATCCAGGAGACGGACAGGCCGGCGAACTCGAGGCGCAGCTCCAGCGGCACGGTCTCCTCCAGCTGGCTCCGGACCCGGACGAAGGCGTCGCCCAGCCGGAGCGCCCGGAACGTCCGGACATAGCCGGTCGACAGCGACCACGTGTCCAGGAACCCGCCGGCCCAGTCGGGCACCGGGCCGTCCGTCCAGGAGAAGCGGACGTCGGGCCACGACCGCTCCTCCTGGGTCCGGGGCCCCGCCCGCAGGTCGAAGACGCGGCTGTCCACCTCGTTGAACGCCACGTCCAGCGACGCCGACGCGCCGAGCCGGAAGCCGGACCGGACCCGTAGCCCGTCGCGGCGCAGGGCGAAGGTCGCGGTGTCATCGTCGACCACGCGGAACCCGTCGATCTCGCCCATGCCGAGCTGGTAGCCGAGCCCGGGCGCGCCCAGCTCCCGATCGAAGCGCGAGCCCAGCTCGTCGGTCCACGTCAGCTCGACGGGCTTGATCGGCGACACCGCCGCCAGCGCGCCCCGGGCCAGCCAGCCCTCCGGGTCGCCCCCCGGCGGCGCGACGGCCGCCCGGAGCGCACTGGCCACGTCCACCATGACGCCCCGGGTGAAGCGCCGGTCCGTGTTGAACGTCCGCTCGAGGTCCGCCACCGCGGTGTCCGCCGTGGCCAGCACGGCGATATGCGACGGGTCCCGCCGCTGCCGGAACCGGCTGGTCCATGCCACGGAGGGTCGGAGCCAGTCGGCGATGACCGGGCGGAACGCGATGTCGCTGGTGATGGTCCGGTCGCGTTCCCAGCCCAGTGGCACCCCGGCCACCTGGTGCCGGGCGCGACGCAGCGCCTGCTGCTCGAGGGCCAGGGGGGTGGCGCGCTCCGGCTCCAGGACATCCCGTCCGCTGCGGACGCCGATCCGGGCGGTCAGCGACTCGAGGGGCCGGAGCGAGAGCCGGGCGCCGCTCTCGAGGAGCCGCCGCGGCGATTCGATGGCCTGGACGTCCAGGTCCCGGGGCGACTCGAGGACCCGATCGTAGCGCCACACCCGGGCCTGCTGGCTCAGGTAGCTGGCCGAGAGCCCGATCCGCTCGGGCGTCAGCCGCAGCCGCGCGTCCGCGACCCGGTCGAAGAAGGCGCTCTCCTCGACCCGACCCGGCGCCAGCCACCGCAGCAGCGACTCGACGAAGTCGGGCACGATGGGCACGCTGACCTCGGCCACCCGCCGGTCCACCACGATCTCGCCGTCGAACCCGTCCAGCTCGCTGGCCGTGGTCACCGTCCCGTCGGTCGAGCGGACGTGGCCCGCCCGGATCACCGTCCCGTCCACCAGCGCCGAGACCAGCGGGTTCTTGGAAGGCGTGGTCTTCCGCAGCGTGACGCCCACCCGCCGACGGCTCATCCCGCTCTCCCGCAGCCCCGGCAGCCGCTCGGCCCGGATGTCCGTGCCCCGCAGGAAGACCGGGTCGTTGTCCGTCCGCAGGTAGGTCACGGTCACCGGCGCCGCGATGCCCCAGGCGGGGACGAACCGGCCCAGCTCGGCCGTGGCATTGACCGCCATGTCGGCCACCGTCTCGTACGTCGGCATCCCCTCGAGCTGACGGAACCGTCCGCCCCGGCCACCCACCGACACGTTCGCCGTGACCACGCCGCCGGCGTTCAGGTCGATGTCCACCCGACCCGCGTACCCCAGGTCCGACGACCCGGCGTCCAGCCGCAGGTCGTTGATCCACACCTCGCCGTCCGAGGCCTGCCCCCCGGTATTGTACACCGCCAGTCCCAGCTCCCGGACGGCCGCCAGGTTCGGCGCCCGGGCCCGGTCCTCGAGCACGATGCCGTAGCGGCCGTCGGCGCTCCAGAGGACCAGCGGGCCCCTCTCCTCGACCAGCCGACGCTCCGCTTCCGCTTTCAGCTCGAGCCACTCCTCCACCTCGATCACGTGCTCGGGCCGCCAGTCCTCGGGGCTGACCCGGGCCCCGGCCACCGGGTTCAGCCAGGTCCGGTAGACGTAGAAGTTGCGCGGGTCCGTGCCCAGCTTGAAGAGCAGCTCGTTGGAGCCCAGCAGCCCCCAGTCCCCATCCCGGGCGATGGCCCAGAACCGGATCTGCCGGTACTCCAGGAAGTTCCGCGGCTGTTGCGGGTACCGGAAGTAGACCTCGGCCCGCTCGTTCCCGGGGACCTGCTCCCAGCTCAGACGCAGCGACTTCTCGTTGAACTCCACGCCCGTGGCGCCCACCGTGGTCTTCGGGTCCTGGACCTCGTCGGCGATCCCCGGCGGCGAGGAGTAGTCCTGCCCCTCGGTGAGACGGCCGACCGGCCCGACCCGGACCCGGCCGGCGATCGACCCGGTGCCGGGCACGTCCCCGGACCGGCCCGACAGGATCCCCGAGAGGTCCCGCTTGGTCCAGCGTGAGCCGGTGATCCGGACCCGGGCCAGCCCCAGCGTGCCCTGACCCTCCGCCGGCTTCACCGCCGTGATCCGCAGGTGCTTGATGAACCGCCAGGTGGCCTCGGTCGCGCCGTTCAGCGGCACCGCGGCCGGGCCCCGGAGCGGGATCCGGAAGAGTCGGAACGCCGTGGCCGTCCCCGCCTGCCCCCGGACGATGTACGGCGAGCCCGGGCCCAGGGGGATCACGTAGCGGTACGACGGCCCGTCCTGCGCGTCCAGCACGCCGTTCGCGTTCAGGTCCTCCGAGTCCGGCCGGCCATTGCGGACGGTGCAATTGGCCCGGTCGTCGCCGAGGGGCACGGCGGCGAACCGCTCGGCCACACACGTCTGGTCCCACAGTCCCCGGGCGTCCTGGTCGGGTCCCCAGACCTCGCGGCGAGCCAGCTCGGCCTCGGCGTCCAGGATGCCCTGGCCCCACGGCTCGCCGAACCGGGACACGCCATTCAGGTTGCCGGCCGAGTCCACGTAGAACGCGTCCTCGCTCACCGTCCCGATGTCCACGATCAGCGTCATCCCCTCGGTGGGCCCGCTGAGCGGGGCGGCGTAGAACTCCAGGTACTCCGACCGGGACAGGTCCTGGCCCGTGGTCGACAGGACCGTGGTCAGCGACCGCCACTGGGGCGCCTCGGCCCCGCGCCCGCCGAGGGTGAGGTACAGGACCGGCTCGGCCAGCCGCGTGCCGGCCACGGCGATCTGCTGGTCGATCTCGTTCGGCGTGAGGAACCCGACCTCCTCGTCGCCCACCCGGTAGCGGTCCTGCCAGACCAGGTCGGCCGCGTTCTCCCGGTCCATGGGCCAGGCGTTCATCGGCACCGCGGCCCCGTCCTGGGGCGCGCTCCCGAGCTGCCACTCCGAGTGGTCGAGGATCAGCGGCAGCTCGTCGGTGGCCTCGAAGTCGTCCAGGTACGTCGCGCCCTGGCGGTTCGGCTCCGGCGACGACACCGCCAGCTCGCCGACCACGTCGAGCCGGGCAATGGAGTCCACGTCGAGCCCCGGGATGGCGTCCATGAACCGGCTCAGCCAGTCCGCCTGGAACGCCAGCCGACCGCTCGCGCCGCCCAGCAGCACGGCGCCGGGCGCGCTCCCGAGCCGGGGCCGGCGCACCACGGCCTGCTCGGACTGGTACATCCCCATCACGTTGATGTCGCCGTACGCCCCGAGCGGTGTGGCCGCGTTCAGCCCGAACACGGTGGTGGGCGTCACGTCGAAGAGCGACTCCTGCTCCCAGCTCGCCCGGATCTCCGCGTCCGGGTTCCCGCCCAGCGTGGCCTGCGGGTCCAGCAGCGTGACCAGCCCCAGCTCGTAGTCGACCACATAGTCCACGCCGCGTACGAGCAGCCGATCGTCCACGGTGATCCGCTCGCTCCCCGGCCGGATCCCGAACGCGCCCAGGTTGAAGCTGCTCAACAGCCCCTCGAGCCGGACCCGGTACTGGATGTTGAGACGGAACCGGCTGCTGCTCCCCCGCACCACCGGGTCCGGCTCCCGGTAGATCGCCGGATTCGCGTCGGCGCCCAGCACCAGCCGCGACTCGACCGCGCTCAGCCCCTCGCTCGGCACCGGCGGTGGGTCCGCGAACGGCTCCACGGTCGGGAACACGATGAACGTGCCCCGGATCGCCGACGGGCCCGGCCCCGCGAACTCGGCGCCCGGCCGGAAGAGGTGGGCCTCGTCGATGCGGTCGGCCGGCGCGTCGTCGTCCAGCCCGAAGAGGCGGAGGAGCGAGATCGGCGCGCCGGCCCGCTCCTTGAACGTCACCCCGCCCGCCTCGTGGCCGAGGGAGATCGTGAGGTCGAGCGTCGCCGGGTCCACCCGGGCCGAGCTGTCCAGCCGGTAGACCTGGTGCATCTCCCACAGCCACGTGGGCTGGCCGGGCTGGTGGACGGTGACGGGGCCGCGGACCAGCCGCAGCTCCGGGGTCTCGCCCGGCGGCGTCGCCTCGGCCTCCGGGTCCCCCACCGGCGTCCCCGTCTCGCTCAGGTACGCCACCGCCAGCGCCTCGTCGTCCCGGAGCGGCGCCCGCAGCCCGATCCAGAGCCCGCTCGAGTGGATGTAGTAGTCCTGGCCGGGCTCCAGGAGCGTGAACAGCCCGCTGTGGCTCAGCTCGCCGTCATCGCTCACCGCGTCCGCCAGGAACGAGCCGG
>CAYMLW010000218.1:0-7223 GCA_964391035.1 uncultured Gemmatimonadaceae bacterium | reverse complement strand
TGCACCGCCGTTCGCAGGAAGTTCGCGATCGACACACCGGGAATCTCCACCGGGTACTGGAACGCCAGGAACACGCCCGCCCGCGCCCGCTCATCCGCCTCCATCTCGAGAAGGTCCCGACCGCCGAACCTCACCGAGCCCCGTGTGACCTCGTACGCCGGATGTCCCGCCAGCACCTTCGCCAGCGTGCTCTTCCCCGAACCGTTCGGGCCCATGATCGCGTGGATCTTCCCAGCCTCGACCTCCAACGTCACCCCACGCAGGATCTCCACACCCTCGTCGCCCGCGACCCGCGCGTGCAGGTCCTCGATCTTCAGGATCGCCATGTATCGCTCGTTTCAGGTTCGCGCTCCGCATTCGCCGCGCATCCGTACCCGCACCCCGTCAAGGCGTTCCGGACACTCCGTCCCCGGGCCAAGACACCGAGCGTCCTCTGGGGCGAGCCGGTGGGCGTCGATTACCAATAATGATTCTCAGTCTCAACAATACCCCATCCCGACCGCCGATGCAAGGGGCCACACCCCGCATCACATCCCCGGAACGGGATTCGTGACTTATGTCACAATCCCAACCTCGCCGCTACGGGCGAGGTGCGCCAGTCCCGTGTCCCGGGCCGTCTCCCGGGGCCGGTGATCGGGTCGGGCGCCACCGGGTGTGAGCGGAGCAGGCGTCGCATTCCCAACCCGGGCCCGCGACCGTAGTTTGGCGGGTATGAAGCGGATCATCCTGGTCCTGGGTGGCGGAGGTGTGAAGGGCACGGCGCACGCGGGGGCGTGGCGGGCGATCGTGGAGGCGGGCGTGGAGGTCGCCGAGGTGATCGGGACGAGCATCGGGTCGCTGGTGGCGGCGAGCATCGCCGGCGGAGCGACGCCGGACATGCTGGAGGATCGGGCCCGAGCCCTGACGAGGAGCGACATCGTCGACATCAACCGATGGGCGCTCCTGCCCATGGGGATCCGTCAGAAGTCGATCTTTCGCGGTGATGCGCTGCGGGACTACATCCGGCGGGTGCTCCCGGTGGGGGACTGGGCGGAGCTGACGCTCCCGTTGGCGGTGAACGCGGTGGATCTGGAGAGCGGCCGGGCGGTGTGGTTTGGTGAGGGAGGCCGCCGGGATGTGCCGCTGGCGGATGCCGTGTACGCGTCCTCGGCGCTGCCGGTGTTCTACCCCCCGCTGGCCCTGGACGGGATGCATCTCGTGGATGGCGGCGTGATGGACACGGTGCCGATCACGCGGGCGGCGGACCGCCGGGCGGACCTCATCCTGGCGGTGCACGCGTCGGCCGGACGGGTCAAGGACGCGAAGGACACGATCGACAAGGGCATCGTGGCGATCCAGCACCGGGTGCTGGACATCATGGCCTACGCCCGTCGGCGCGTGGTCGAGGACAGCTGGCTGGGTCCTCCCGTGCTCCACATCCGGCCCGATGTCTCCGGCTACTCGACCTTCGATTTCGACGCGGTCGACTACTTCCTGGCCGAGGGGTATCGGGCCAGTGCGGCCGTGCTGGAGACGCTCTAGGGTGAGTCCGGCTCCGGCTGTTCGGTTCCGGCCTCCGGCTGGGGAAAGGTCTCCTCGACGGCGGGCTCCGGCGGCGGTGCGGCGGCGCCAGCGCCCCGCTGGACCGCGGCGGCGAGGCGCTCCTGCATGCCGTAGAGGACATCGGCGTAGGCCGGGTTCGAGCGACTCAGGCCGGTGATGATGTCGTCGCGTCGGGCCAGGAAGTCGCGCGCCACTTCTTCGACTCCTGCGGGCAGGGTGCCCATCTGGTCCTGGAGGGAGTTGAAGAGGTCGCTCATCTGGAGGCGTGCGGCCTCGAACTCGCCGGCCTGTGCGGCCATGGTGGCCTGGCCGAGACGGACGCGGAAGTGCTCGACGGCCAGCTCCTGCTCGACGGCGGCGAGCCGGTCGCGGATGTCCTGGGCTTCGAAGTACTGCCAGAGGTACCCGGCGCCGAAGGCAACGACCACGGCCAGCAGGGCCCACAGGAAGCCCCGACCCTTCTTCTTCGGAGCGGGCCCGGCGGGCTGTTGGGTCTCGGGTCTCGGTGTGTCCGCCATCTCGACTCCCGCGTTCTGTGGTGTGACGATCGTGACGATCCGCCGTGAAAAGTGGGGTGTGGAGGGGCTCCCGTAAAGTACTGGGGTCCGCCGACGAGACGGTGCGGCCCCGATCCGGAGATGCCATGAACCGACCGCATGAGCATGTGACAGACATGGAGCCGGCCGCCTTCCGCGAGCACGGGCGGGCGGTCATCGACCGGATCGCCGAGTACCTGGCTCATCCGGAGAACGTGGACGTGCTGCCCGACATCCTACCCGGCGTGCTCCGTGATCGGCTGCCCGCCGCAGCGCCGGAGGACCCCGAGCCGTTCGACCGGATCCTCGACGACTACGACCGGCTCATCGTCCCGGCGACCACGCACTGGAACCATCCCGGCTTCTTCGCCTACTTCGGCATCACCGCCTCGGCGCCCGGGATCCTGGGCGAGGCCCTCGCCGCCGCCCTGAACGTCAATGCCATGCTCTGGAAGAGCGGTCCGGCCCAGACGGAGCTCGAGGAGGTCACCCTCGGCTGGCTCCGGCAGATGATCGGCCTGCCCGACACCTTCCACGGCGTCATCAACGACACCGCGTCCTCCAGCACCCTCTACGCCCTCGCCGCGGCCCGGGAGGCGGTGGGGCTCGACATCCGGGCCCGGGGCATGGCGGGGCGCGACGACGTGCCGCCGCTCCGCGTGTACACCTCCGAGGAGGCCCACTCCAGCGTCGACAAGGCCGTCATCACGCTGGGGCTCGGCGCCGAGAACGTGGTCCACATCCCGACGGACCAGGCGTTCCGCATGTCAGCGGAAGCGCTGGCGGAGGCGATACGCGAGGACCGGGCCCGGGGACACCGGCCGCTCGCCGTCGTCGCCACCGTGGGAACCACGGGTGTGACGGCGGTGGACCCGGTGCCCGCCATCGCGGACCTGTGTGAGCGCGAGGGCCTCTGGCTCCACGTCGACGCGGCCTACGGTGGCAGCGCCGCGGTGGTGCCCGAGCTGCGGCACGTGCTGGACGGCGCCGATCGGGCCGATTCCCTGGTCGTGAACCCGCACAAGTGGCTGTTCACGCCCATCGACTGTTCGGCCGCGTACACCCGCCACCCCGAGACCATGCGGCAGGCGTTCAGCCTCACGCCCGAGTACCTGAAGACGGACGCGGGGGAGGTCACGAACCTGATGGACTACGGCGTGTCGCTCGGCCGCCGGTTCCGGGCCCTCAAGCTCTGGTTCGTGCTCCGCTACTTCGGCCGCCGCCAGATCGCCGATGCCCTCCGCGAACACGTCCGCCTCGCCGACCTGTTCGCCGGCCGGGTCCGCGAGCACCCGGACTTCGAGGTCCTGGCGCCCGTGCCGTTCTCGGTGGTCGCGTTCCGCTACCGGCCCGGGGCGGGCGACCCGAGTCCGGACGATGGGGCGGCAGAGGACCGGAATCTGGACGCTCTCAACGAGGCGATCCTGGCCCGGGTCAACCGGAGCGGCGAGGTCTTCCTCTCCCACACCAGGGTCCGGGGCCGGTACGCGATCCGGTTGGCCATCGGCAACCTGCGGACGACGGAAACGCACGTGGCGGGGGCCTGGGAGCTGATTCGAGAGGCCGCCGAGGACGTGGCGGGCTGACGGTGCCTGCTGGGCGCGACACCGCGACGACGCGAGGGCAACCACGAATCCATCGCGACGACGCGATGGCAACCCCGATTCACCGCGACGACGCGACGGACGCGACGACTGCGGTCACGTCGTTCTCCGGGCCACGGGTTCGCCGGGCTAGGGGATCGCGGAGCGTGGCCGACCGATCGGGGGCGGCGCCATCACCGGTGGCGGGATTCGATCAGTCGCCGGATGGCCCTCAGCTCTTCGCGCACCTTCACGAGCTCCCCGCGCAGCGCGGCGTCGTCCCCGCGCAGCGCGGCGTCGTCCGCCCGCAGCGCGGCGTTCTCCGCCCGGAGCCGGTCATTCTCCGCTCGGAGTCGGTCGATCGCCTCCTGCTGTTCGTTCACGGCGCCTACCAGCACCGCCGCGAGGTCCGTGTAGGCCACGGACAGGTAGCCCTCGGAGTCCTCGCTGACCAGCTCCGGGAAGACCGCGCGCACCTCCTGGGCGCTGAGCCCGATCTGCGGATCCGACGGGTGGCCGGTCCCGGGGCGGTACCGGTACCGGATCGGCGTGAGGCGTCGCACGCCATCGAGGGCGCCGGTCACCGGCCGGATCCCGGTCTTGAGCCGGATGTCGGAGCTCTCCGTGAGCGTGCCTGCGATGGTGAGGTCGCCGTTCTGGAGGAGGGTGAGGGCGTTCGAGCGATCGCCATCCGACGTGCCGTTTCCGGCCACCAACAGCGGATCGGTGTCGACAGGGTCTTCCTGATCTCCGGCAACGACATTCCACCGACCGAGCGCCACCGAGGCGAACGCTTCCGCTGCCGTACCCTGGCCCATCGTCGTCGAGTGGTCGGCCCGGGCGACGGTCCCGATGCCCAGCGCCGTGGCAGTCTCCCCGCTCGCCTCGAGGAACCGGCCGAGTGCCACGCTGGAGGCGCCGCTGGCCTCCACGCCGAAGCCCACGGCAACCGCCTGAGCGCCCGAGGCGGTGGCGAAGATCCCCATGGCAAAGGAGGCATGGCCGCCCGCAGTGGCGTTCTCTCCCATCGCGACGGCCTTCGTGCCACTGGCCTCGGTCTCCGATCCCGCCGCGAACGCGTACTCCCCGCTCGCAATGGTGTTTCGCCCCATCGCGACGGAGCCGACACCGATGTCGCCGGCGTCCCACTGCGTGCCGTCCACGAAGCCCGCCCTGAAGGCCGCCTGGGTCGGGTGCCACATGAGCCGGGTGCCGGGGCCTTCGACCGGAATCACGACGGCCACGTCGTCGGCGACGAGGGGCGCGAGCAGCCCACCGTGGTCGTCGACCCGGAAGAGCGTCTCGCCGGCGTCGTCCTCGACCTCGAGAAGGGGCGTCTGAGCGGCGGCCGGCCCGGCGAGAATGGTCAGCAGCCCGACGGTCAAGGCCAGGGCAGGATACAGGCAGCGAAGAGGGTAGGTCATCTTGGGCATGTTGGGTTCGGATGTGCGGTTGGCTCCACGCCCCGGCGGCTCCCGGGCGCGGGCTGCTGCGGACGATTTCCAACGGGGCCGCGCGTCATCGTTTGCGCACCGTGAGGGCGAATCCATCCAGGTCGAGGGATCCTCCGGCGATGGTGAGCCCTCCCACCGCCGTTGTCGTCCCGGTGAGTCTCGCGGTGCCGACCACGCGGAGCGCGGGGACCTCGCCCTGCACGGTCGCGTCGTCGCCCTCGAGCACGACGGCGCCGCCTCCCTTGATCGTGCCGTCGACGACCAGGGCGTTTGCGGTCAGGGTGTGCCCGTTCAGGTCCAGCGTCGCGCCGGATTCGACCTCGACCCGGTCGACCTCCGCGTCGTCGAGCAGGACCGGCGTGTCGGCGGCGTCTCCGCCGATGCGCGCCGTGTCCTGCCCGTTCGGCGCGCCCGCCGGCGCCCAGTTGAGCGGATTCTCCCACGCGACGGGGTCGCCCTCCGCGCCGCCGACCCAGTCCCGGGCCACGCCCTGCCCGGTCTGAACCGTCACGACCAGCGTCGCGCTCACCTCGCCGGTCTCGACCCGGATCTCGGCCTCACCCTCGCCCTGCGCGGTGACGACCCCGTCGGCCGACACCGTCGCCACGGCCTCGTCGCTCGACGACCAGGTCACACCCGGCTCCTCGAGCACGACGGCGTTGGCATCCCGGACCGTCGGCGTCAGCGGGACTGAGTCCCCGGTGGCGGTCAGCACGACGGCGTCCGGGGCCAGGTCGATGGACGCCGCGACCTGCTCCACGGTCACGGTGGCCGTGTCGGCCGCGCCATCCGCCTCGGCCACGATCCCGGCGGTGCCGTTCGACTGAGCGGTCACCAGGCCATCCGCGTCCACGGTTGCCACGGCCTCGTCGCTCGACGACCAGGTCACGTCCGCGGCCTCGAGCTCCACGCCGTTGGCGTCCCGGACCGCGGCCGTCAGCGAGACGCTGTCGCCCAGGGCGGTGAGGGTAGTGTCCTCCGGCTCGACCTCGACCGACGCCACGGCCTGCTCGACGGTCACGGTGGCCGTGTCGGCCACCCCGTTCGCCGCGGCCACGATCTCGGCGGAGCCGTTGCCCTCGGCCATGACCACACCCGCATCCGACACCGTCGCCACCGCCTCGTCGCTCGACGACCACGCCACGTCGGGGTTCTCCACCAACTCGTCGTTCGGGTCCCGGACCGTAACCGTCAGGGAGACGCTGTCGCCCAGGGCGGTGAGGGTCGTGTCCTCGGGCTCGATGGTGAGGGACGCCGCGGCCTGCGCCACGGTCACCGTGGCCGTGTCGGCCGCCTCGTCGGCCGCGGCCACGATCCCGGCGGTGCCGTTGCCCTCGGCCGTCACTACGCCCTCTTCCGACACCGTCGCCACCGCCTCGTCGGTCGACGACCAGGTCACGCCGGGCTCTTCGATCGGCGTGTCGTTCGCGTCCAGCACGGTGGCCGTCAGTGACACGCTGTCGCCCAGGGCGGCGAGGGCGGTGTCCCGCGGCTCGACCCGGACCGACGCGGCGACCTGCTCGACCGTCACCGTGGTCGTATCGGCCGCCGCCCCGGCCTCGGCCACGATCCCGGCGGTGCCGTTCGACTCGGCGGTCACGACGCCCTCCGCATCCACCGTGGCCACCGCCTCGTCGAGAGAGCGGAAAGCGACGTCGATGTCCTCCAGCGGGTTGCCGTATTCATCCACCGCCGCGGCGACGATGATGGCGGTGTCGCCGATGGCATCGAGCTCGGCCGACGCCGGGACCGCCTCGACCGCGGCCAGCTCGCCGGGCTCCGCGGTGGCCGTGAAGGTGACCGGCGAGACGCCGCTCACGCCGGCGCCGACGGAGTGGTCTCCGCCCGCGGTGGTCCCCAGCGTCCATGTCACGCTGGCGCGACCGTCCCCGGCCGTGGCCGTGCTCGACGCGCTCACGCTCCCGCCGCCGCCATCAGCACGACGAATCCGAAATACCCCAGCCACAGGACCAACCCCAACCCAAACGCGATCCAGCAAAACAGCTTCGCCTTGTTCGCCTTTTCCTCCGCCTCGGCATAGTTGCCCGCGTCCGCCGCGCCCTTCGCCAACGCCGCGAACACGATCGCCACGATCCCCAGCGGCTGGC
>CAYMLW010000217.1:0-7226 GCA_964391035.1 uncultured Gemmatimonadaceae bacterium | reverse complement strand
CCACAGCGGCCTGCGATCCGGGCCTGCGATCCGGGCCTGCGATCCGGGCCTGCGACACGAATCGTACCCGTGCCAGGGCCCGTGGGATGCCTCGGGCAGCGTGTCGCTCTCGAGTGCCACGTCCGGCTGTTCCCGTTCCCGACCCAAGAAAAGCCCTTCCGAGCCGCCGGCCGACAGCCCCCTGCGTATCCCCTCCGGCGGTGTCCGGTTCCCAGAGAGGGGTGTTCGGTACCGGACACATTCGGCCCGGCCGGTCCGGCGTCGCGGATCGGGTTAACGGGTTGTGGTGCAACGGATAACGGCCCGGAGTGCGGGGCCGGTACGGGCGGTGCGCCAGGCAAGGGTGAAACCCGGCGGGCCCGGATTCCGTCGGGATGGACGACTCGGGACCCTGACCGCCCGGATGGACAGCGCTCTCACCACAGCCGCCAAGCAGGGAGACGACACGGCGTTCCTGGCGCTCTACGACCGCCATTCCGGCCGCGTCCGTCGTCTGGTGGAACGTTGGGTGTCGGACCCGGACCTGGTGGATGACCTGTGCCAGGAGAGCTGGCTGCGGGTGTTCCGCGGTCTGGAGCGGTTCAGGGGGGACGCGGAATTCGCGTCGTGGCTGCACACCATCGTACGGAACGTGGTCATGGGACGAGGACGAACGAAGAAGCGACGGAGCGAGCTGCTCCGGGAGTGGTGGCACCCGAAGGACCGGTCGTCGCCGGATCCGGTGGAGCTCCGGATCGAGCTGCGGGAGGCGGTGGCGACGCTGCCGGACGGGATGCGTCGCGTCCTCTGGCTCCACGATGTCGAGGGCTGGACCCACGCGGATATCGGTGATGAGCTCGGCGTGGCCGAGGGCACGTCCAAGAGCCAGCTTTTCCGGGCCCGCGCCCGTCTCCGGGAGGTCCTCCGGGAATCCACGCCACCGGCGTAGGCCGAAGCCGTCCGCCCTGCTACTTCGGCTCCACGACCACGCTGCCCGTCATGAAGGGGTGCGGCGTGCAGTGGTAGCCGAACGTGCCGGCCTCGTGGAAGGTCTAGCTCCACGTGTCGCCGGGCCGGATGAGCTCGGAGTCGAAGCCGCCCAGGTCGGGCGCGCGGTCGGTTGCCGACTGGCCGGCCAGGCCGCTGGCGCTCGCCGCGAGGGTGAGCACCAGCAGCGACCGGGAGGGGACGGGCCTCATGTGGCCGCGTCCACGACGGGGCAGTTGACGTGGGCGGCGCCTTCGGCCAGTAGCTCCGCGTCGAGGGCGGACTCGAGGTCCATTACGGCGTCGAAGTCGGCGTTGTGGTAGATGTTGACGTGCCAGAGGGGCGAGCAGCCGTCGTCGCCGGGCACCGTGGCCAGCACGTTGTGGGTCTGGTCGGTCCCGGGCTCGGTCATGAAGCCGGACGGCGGGCCGCCACCTTCCTCACCGGGGTTGATGTTGAAGGGCGTGTCTCGAGGCGTTGGACCACGATCTGGGGGACGTCGAGCTCGTCGCGGCGAGTGGTCAGGAACCGATCGGTGCCGGTGAAGGTCTCGGGCATGGGGAAGTCACGGAGCTCGCCGAGGAGGGTGCCATCGGGGCGGTAGATGTCGATGCGCTGGACGGCGTCGGCGGAGTCCTCGGAGACGCCGACCCATATGCGGTCCTGGCGGTCGACCACGAGCTCGAGGATGCGGGGGATGCGGTCATTGAAGGTCATGGCCTCGGCGCGGGCCTCGGCCATGCGGCGTCGTGAGTCCTCGCCGGGGCCGCTGCCGTCGATGCTGACGGCGAAGCCGAGCTCGCCGAGGATGGCGTCCCGGGCGGCCTGGCGATCGGCGTCGGTGGTGGCCCGGGCGGGCGGCTCGCGGCGGACGACGCGGCGGACGGCGCCGTCGTGGTCGATGATGCGGAAGACGTAGTCGGCGGAGTCGGCCACGACCACGCGGCCATCGGAGAGGTGCCGCCAGTGGAACTCGGGGTGGAAGGTCTGGGGGACGCCGATGATGATCGTGCGGCCTTCGAAGTCGAGCTCGACCATGTCGATCTGGTCGGGTGCCGGGAGCCAGAGGGTGTCGAGGGGCTGGAGATCGCGATCGAGGCGGAGGAGCGGCTCGGGGACGGGCTCGCCGGGCGACCCTCTGAGGGCGCCCACGACCTGGACGAGCCCGTCGTCGAGGACGGCGATCCGCGAGCGCGGGAAGATGTCGCTCCGGGCGTAGGGCACGGTCCGGGGCTCGCCGCCCTCGCGGGGGTAGCCGGTGAGCCGGCGGTTGCCCAGGTCGTTGACCCAGAGGGTGTCGCCGGGACCCACCGTGACCCCGGCGGGGAAGCGCAGCTCGCCCGGGCCGGCCCCCTCCCGGCCGTAGGTGGCCCGGTGCGCGCCGTCGGGGCCGTAGCGCAGGACGCGGGACCCGTCCCGGTCCACCACGAGGACGCCGCCCTCGTCGTCCCCGGCGAGGTCGTCGGGGCCGGGGGCGCCGAAGTGGTACTCCTCCGGGCCCATGGCCTCACCGATGACGGCGACGGTGTCGGCGATCGTCCACCCCAGCTCGCCGGCCGGCTCCGCGGCGTAGCTCAGTCGCTCGACGCCGGCCACGGTATCGACGACGACGGCGGCGCCGGCGGGTCCACCGCCACCGCAGGCGGCGAGGGCCACGGCCACGGCCAGTGGCCCGATGGCGGCCGGGGCTGTCCGGCCGATGGGGGTCGTTCGCCGGAGCCGGGTCGGTGGTTCGATCATGGGTCGTCGCTCGTTCTTGCGGTTGCGGTTGTCATGGCGATTCGGCCCGCGGCATCGGGTCTACGGCCGTTGGATGCAGGCGATCGGTCGGTTGGTTGCCAGGGGCCTCGAATTCCGCGCCCGATGGTGAGGCCCGGCCGGACTGGTCGGCTAGCCGTGGCGGCGGACAGCGAGGAGCGTGATGTCGTCGAAGGGCTCGGTGTCGCCGGTGTGGGAGCGGAGGGCGTCGTCGATGCGGTCTAGGGTGGCGGCGGCCGAGTCGGCGGGTCGGTCGAGGAGGTCGCGGAGGCGGTCGAGGGAGAAGGCGTGGCCGTCGGGGGTCCGGGCGTCGATGACCCCATCGGTGTAGACCAGGAGGGTCTGGCCGGGGGCGATGTCGGTGCGGGCGCTCTCGTACTCGAGGCCGGGGAGCATGCCGACGGCGGGGCCCGTGGGGTCGAGCTGGCCCGCGATGCCGTCGGGGCCAGTGAGGAGGGGGGCGTCGTGACCGCCGTTGACGTAGACCAGCTCGCCGGTGGCGGGGTCGAGGACGGCGAGGAAGATGGTGGCGAACATGTGGGCGCCGTCGTGGTTGGTGGCAATGTAGTCGTTGACGGCGGCGAGGAGTCGGCGAGCCTCGTCGTCGGTGTCGCCATGAGCGGAGAGGAATCGGTCGGCGAGGGACCGGAGGAGGGTCCGGAAGAGGGCCATGAACAGGGCGGCCCCGACGCCCTTGCCGCAGACGTCGGCGACGACCACGCCCACGCGGCCGTCATCGAGGGAGAAGGCGTCGTAGAAGTCACCGGCCACGGTGCGGGCGGGGCGGAACCGTGCGGCGAGCTCCCAGCCGGGGGGCGCGGGTAGGGTGTCGGGCAGGAACCCGGCCTGGATCTCCCGCGCGATGTCGATCTCCCGGGCGAGGGCGCGGGCGTAGAGCTTCTCCCGGTCGTGGAGCCGCTTCTTGGCCAGGCAGGTCTCGACGCGGGCGTGGAGGATCTGGGTGTTGAAGGGTTTGGGCAGGTGGTCGTCGGCGCCCTTCTGGATCCCCTCGACCACGCTCTCGGTATCATCGAGGGCGGAGATGAGGATGACCGGGATGTGGCGGAGGTCGTCGTGACCGCGCATGCGCTCGAGGACCTCGTACCCGTTCATCCCGGGCATCATGATGTCGAGGAGGACGAGGTCGAAGTCCTCCTCGGCGAGGCGGTCGAGGGCCTCCCGGCCATTGACGGCCTCGGCGATGGTGTGGCCTCGCCGGGTCAGCCGGCGGACGAGCATCTCCCGGTTGACGGTGGTGTCGTCGACCACGAGGACGTGGCCGGGCTCCGGGCCCGATCCGTCGCCGGAGTCGGCTCCTGCGGCGTGGGCGGCGGTCCGGGCGTGCCCCGGTGGTGGGGTGCTGGAGCCCTCAGGCATGTGCTTCCTCGAGGGCGCGGTGAAGGTAGTCGAGGTGGGCCTCGGTGGCGCGCTCGCCCCGCTCGATGACGTAGGGGATCTCGTGGGTGTCGAAGAGTCCGATCCGCCGCTCGAACCGGGGCACGACCGTGACGATCTCGGCGTGGTGGGCCAGGCTGTGGAAGGAGTAGTTCGCCCGGAGCAGGTTGTTGGTGTAGATGCTGTTGACCTGGAAGGCGTAGCGTGTGGCGGAGCGGACGCGTCGGGGATAGGGGCTCTGGAAGCCCATGGCCAGGATGATGTCGGCGCCCTCCTGGATGGCCACGTCGACGGGGAGCGGATCCGAGAGGCAGCCGTCGAGGAGCCAGCGGTCGCCCACTCGCCACGGCTCCCAGATGTAGGGGATGGCCACGCTGGCCCGGATCGCGTCCCGGACGCTGCCCTGGTTCAGGACCACACGCTCGCCGTTGGCCAGGTCGGTGGCCACGATGTGGAGCGGGATGGTGGCCTCGTCGAAGGTACGCCCGCCGAAGGGCGACTCGAGGGCCCGGAGCAGCCGGTCGCCGTGGACCATGCCGAAGAAGCCCTTGAAGCCCAGGAGCTTCGGGAAGAGGGCGCGGAGCATGGAGCCGTGGTCCTTCCGCCGTGTGACCTCCCGGGTCCACAGCTCGCGGGTCAGCCGCTCGCACTCCTCGATGTCGTAGCCCAGCCCCATGACGCCGGCGTAGAGGCTGCCTCCGCTGCAGCCCACCACCATGTGGGTGTCGATCCCCTCGCGGGCGAGTACCTTCCACATGCCCAGCGCGGCCGCGCACTTCACGCTCCCGGCCCCGATCACCAGGGCGACGCGCTTGTTCCGGTTCGTGGTCGCGCTCATCGGTCCCGGTCCGTTCAGGCCTCGACGGAGTCGCCGAAGCTCGATACGGCGTCGTCGACGGTGTCGTAGACCTTGAGGATGGTGGTGAACCCGCTCAGCTCGAGGACGTGGGCCACGTTGGGCTGGACCCGGGCCAGGCGGAGGTCGCCGCCGGCCCTGCGGGCCTCCTTGACGGTGGCGAGGAGCGCCCGGAGCCCGGCGCTGCTGGTGTAGTCGACGCCGCTCAGGTCGGCCACGAGGCGGCTGTGCCCGGCCCTGACGTGGCCGCGGAGCGTGTCGAGGAGCGTGTCGGCGGTCAGCCCGTCGACGCTGCCGGTGATGCCGACCACCCGTGTGGCGCCGCGATCTTCGGTCTCAATCTCCATGGTCGTCTCCCAGATGCTTGATGAGTCGGAGCACGTTGCCCCGGGGCGTGGCGGCCCGGTAGTGGACCTCGTCCATGAGCTGGAGGACCAGGTGCCAGCCGAGGCCGCCCTCCTGTCGGTCCTCGAGAGCGGCTTCGAGGTCCGGCGCCGGCGAGTCGTGGGGGTCGAAGGGCGGCGACTCGTCGATGAGGGTGAGGGTGATGGCCCGGTGGTCGTGGTCCAGGGTGGACCGGACGGGACCCGGTCCCCTGGTGTAGCCGTGCCGGACGATGTTGGTGAAGGCCTCCTCGGCGGCCAGGCGGAGGGCGAAGGCGGCGGCGTCGGGCGCGTCGATGCGCTCGCACTCGGCGTCGACGAAGGCGAGGAGCTCGGCCAGGTCCTCGAGGCGAGCCTCGGCGAAGGTGGGGCCGTCGGTCATCGGCGTGTGGGGTCGGGGGGAGGGATCTCGCCCAGGAAGACGGCCATCTTCTCGAGGAGCCGGTCGAGCTTGACGGGCTTGGTCTCGAAGTCGTCGCAGCCGGCCTCCATGGCCCGCTGCCGGTCGCCTTCCATGGCGTGGGCCGTGATGGCGATGACGGGGATGGACGCGGTGGCCGGGTCGGCCTTCAGGCGACGCGTGGCCTCCCAGCCGTCCATGACGGGCATGCTGAGGTCCATGAGGATCAGCTCCGGCGGGTCGGCGGCGACGGCCTCGAGGGCCGCCGCGCCGTGCTCGGCGAAAGACAGCTCGAAGCCCCGGCGCTTGAGCCGGCGGCCCAGGACCTCCCGGTTCAGCTCGTTCTCCTCGACGATCAGGACCTTCATGGCGCCCCGGCTCCGTCGGCGGGGGCGGGGGTGGGGCTCTCCGCCGCGCGGCGCACGGCATCGAAGAGCTCGTCCTGGCTGTAGCTGCCCTTCTCGAGGACGGCCCTGACCTGATCGCCGAACTCGCGGGTCTCGTCCCGGGTCAGCTCCTTGGCCGTGAGGACCACCACGGGCAGGGTCGCGCCGCCGTCCCGGGCCCGGAGCCGCTCGAGGAAGGTGAATCCGTCCATGTGGGGCATCATCAGGTCGAGGAGGACGAGGGTCGGACGGGCCCGGTCGACGTGCTCCAGCGCCTTCCGGCCGTCCACGGCCTCGACCACCGTCCAGTCCTGGCGTTCGAGGAGCTTGCGCAGCATGTCGCGGGTGGCCTCGTCGTTCTCGACGATCAGGACGGTGCGTCCCGTCCCGGAGCCCGGGGTCGGCGCGGGGGTCGGGGCCGCGGTGTGGTCCGCGGGGGCGCCGTCGTCGGGAGCCGGATCGGGCGCGGCGGTCACGGGCAGTCGGAGTGTGGCGGTGGTGCCGACACCGGGCTCGCTCTCCATGGCGATCTCGCCGCCGAGCATCTCCGCGTAGCGGCCGCTGATGGCCAGCCCGAGGCCGGTGCCGCCGTACTTCCGGGTGGTGGACGAGTCGGCCTGGGTGAACGGTCGGAAGATCCTCGCCAGCTGCTCTCCGGACATGCCGATCCCCGTATCGGCGACCTCGAAGACGACCCACTCGCCGTCCCCCTCCTGCTCCCGGTGGGCCGTCAGCCGCACCCGGCCGTTCTCCGTGAACTTGCAGGCGTTGCTCAGCAGGTTCAGGAGCATCTGGCGGATCTTCACGACATCGGAGCTGAGGACGCCCAGGGGCTCGGTCTCCACCACCAGATCGTTGCCGTTCTGGTCGGCCACCGACTCGATGGTCCCCACCACGCTCTCGATCATGGCGTCGGCGTCGAACTCCTCGATGTAGAGCTCGACCTTGCCCGCCTCGATCTTCGACAGGTCCAGCACCTCGTTGATCAGCTCGAGGAGGTGCTCGCCCGAGCCCTTGATCTTCTCGATGTCCGGGATGATCGCCTCGTTGTCGTCGAAGCCGGCGTCCTCGATCATGATCTC
>CAYMLW010000216.1:0-7248 GCA_964391035.1 uncultured Gemmatimonadaceae bacterium | reverse complement strand
AGCTTCATCATTAAGCATCTTGATGTTCTTTTCCCAACGATCCATCCCTCCCGGGCGGCCCATACCACCTCGCCGGCCCGGATGTCGAGGGCCGGATGGAGCGGGTCGTGGAGCTCCGGCCGCTCCCGGAACAGCTCCTGGAGCGCCGGTGCGTCGGAGCCGTAGGGGGCGAGGTCGCCGAATCGGCTCGCCTGGGGGTGGTGCCCGTGGATGTGCAGCTCGCGTGTGGGGCAGGGCCGGTCCTCGAGCCCGGCCAGCGTGGCCGCCTGGTCGACGGTATCCTCGGCCATCTTCCGGTAGGTGGTCCACTTGCCGCCGGCAATGGTGACGAGGCCCGACTCCGAGATGAGGAGGGTGTGATCCCGGGAAAGGGAGGCGGTGTCGGTGTCGCCTTCCCCAGCGACCAGCGGTCGGATCCCGGCAAAGACGCTGAGGACATCGGAGCGAACCGGGTCGTGCTCCAGGTAGCGGCCGGCGTGCCCGAGGAGGAAATCCACCTCGTCGTCGAAGGGGACGGGCTCGAGGAGCGGTTCGTCGATGGGCGTGTCGGTAGTGCCGACCACGACCCGATCCTGCCACGGGATCGCGAAGAGGACCCGGCCGTCGTCGGTTCGGGGCACCATGATGGCGCTCTCGCCGGGCAGGAACGAGCGGGGCAGCACGAGATGCACGCCCTGGCTGGGCCGCATGATCGGGGCGGCGCCGGCGTCGTCCAGCCGCCGTACGTCGTCCGCCCACGGCCCGGTGGCATTGACCACCGCCCGGGCATCGATCCGGTGCTCGACACCGGACTCGAGGTCCCGGGCCACCACTCCGGCCACCTCCCCCTCCCGGTGCAGGAGCCGGGTCACCCGCACATAGTTGAGCAGCACCGCGCCCTGCCCCGCCGCGGTGCGGGCCATCTGGATCGCGAGTCGGGCATCGTCAAACTGGCCATCGTAGTAGATCACGCCACCCGACAGGCCCGCCCGCTCGATGTTCGGCAGGAGCTGGAGCGTGCGGTCCCGGGACAGGACCTTCGACGTGCCGAAGCCGTGCCTGCCGGCCAACAGGTCGTACATCTTGAGGCCGATCCCGTAGAACGGCCCCTCCCACCACTCGTAGTTCGGCACCACGAAGGACAGGTTGCGCACCAGGTGGGGCGCGTTGGCCCGCAGCAGCCCCCGCTCCTTCAGCGCGTCGATGACCAGCGCCACGTTCCCCTGCCGGAGGTAGCGGACACCGCCGTGGACGAGCTTCGTGCTCCGGCTCGACGTGCCCTGGGCGAAGTCGCCCTGCTCCAGCAGCAGCGTGCGATAGCCCCGGGCGGCCGCGTCGATCGCCACACCCAGACCCGTGGCGCCGCCCCCGACCACGATGAAGTCCCAGCGGTCCTCGCCCAGTGCCGACAGCATCGCGTCCCGGTTCATGCCTCCTATTGTGGGCCCCACGGGCCCCGCGCGCCATTGCGACACGCACGACCATCGAGGTCGAGGGTATCGCTGCGGCCGGTTGACCCGTGGGATCGGGTGTGGGGCCGGGCCCGTCCACGGCGGCTCTTGCGTGAGCATCGGCCCGGTCGCACAATACCGCCTCTTGCGTGGGCCGTGACGCCCGCGCACGACAGACCCCGGTCGACCTGCACACGGTATTATGCGACCAGGACAACGTCGAGGCCCTCGGGCCACGACGGATTCGCCGGTGCCGTCCGCCGGCCCCGTCGCCCTTCTGGCGACCGCGCCGCGGCTCTCTCCGCATCCGGCGATGACGCACCCATCGCAGGGGTCTCCCACACAACCACACATGGCGGGCGTCGTGCGCCCGGCCCTGAAAGGAATGCGACGATGACGGACTATGTGTCGGCGTTGATGGCCAACGTATCGGCAAAGGACCCGGCCCAGCCGGAGTTCCACCAGGCGGTCCAGGAGGTGGCGGAGTCCATCGAGCTGGTCCTGGACCGGCACCCGGAGTACCAGTCGGCGAAGATACTGGAGCGGATCATCGAGCCGGAACGGGTGATCCTGTTCCGGGTGCCGTGGGTGGACGACCAGGGCAATCCCCAGATCAACCGGGGGTTCCGGATCGAGATGAACAGCGCCATCGGGCCGTACAAGGGCGGCCTGCGGTTCCACCCGTCGGTGAACCTGGGGATCCTGAAGTTCCTGGCGTTCGAGCAGGTGTTCAAGAACGCGCTGACCACGCTGCCCATGGGCGGCGGCAAGGGTGGCTCGGACTTCGACCCGAAGGGGAAGAGCGACAACGAGGTCATGCGCTTCTGCCAGAGCTTCATGACCGAGCTCTATCGGCACATCGGCCCGGACACGGACGTGCCGGCCGGAGACATCGGCGTGGGCGGCCGTGAGGTCGGGTACCTCTTCGGCCAGTACAAGCGGATCGCCAACGAGTTCACGGGCGTGCTGACGGGCAAAGGGCTGAACTGGGGCGGGTCGCTGATCCGGCCGGAGGCCACCGGCTACGGCGCCGTCTACTTCGCCCAGAACATGCTCAAGACGAAGGACCAGACACTGGAAGGCAAGACCTGTCTGGTCTCCGGCTCCGGGAACGTGGCCCAGTACACGACGGAGAAGGTGCTGGAGCTGGGCGGCAAGGTCATGACGCTGTCGGATTCGAGCGGCTACATCTACGACGAGGCGGGCATCGACAGCGAGAAGCTCGGGTTCGTGATGGACCTGAAGAACAAGCGCCGGGGCCGGATCGAGGAGTATGTCGGGAAGTACCGGGACGCGGTGTACACGCCGGTGGACCCGGACCGGGATCACGACCCGCTGTGGGACCACGAGGCGGACTGCGCGTTCCCGAGCGCTACGCAGAACGAGATCAACGAGAAGGACGCCCAGAACCTGCTGAACAACGGGGTCTACGTGGTCTCGGAGGGCGCCAACATGCCGACGGTGCCGACGGGCGTGGAGGCCCTTGTCGATGCCCGAATCCTGTACGGCCCCGGGAAGGCGGCCAATGCCGGTGGCGTGGCGGTCTCCGGTCTCGAGATGGCGCAGAACAGCATGCGCTACGGCTGGACGCGGGACGAGGTCGACAACCGGCTCCAGCTGATCATGAAGGAGATCCACGACACGTGTCTGGCTGCAGCCGAGCGGTTCGGGGCACCGGGCAACTACGTACACGGCGCCAACATTGCGGGCTTCCTGAAGGTAGCCGACGCGATGCTCGACCAGGGCATGGTCTGAGGCGCGAAGGCGCACGCGACTGGCGCGGGGCCCGAGGGCGGGTCTCGCGCCTTCGCGTGTGCGATGATGAGGGGGACGCGGGTGGGCAGAGAACTGGCGCCATTCGAACACGCGGAATGGCACGGCAGCGGATCCGGCGGGTTCCAGGAGCTGATGCGGGAGCAGGTGCGAAACGTGCTCTTCGTGTCCAGCTTCTACGAGTCGTTCATCATGGCCGAGGACGGACAGCTCAACGAGCTGCTCCTCACCAAGTTCCTGGACGTCAACCTGAGCCAGGCGCCTCGCCTGACGCACGTGGCCACGGGCGCGGAAGCGCTGGAGCTGGCGAGCGAGCCCGACCGGTTCGACCTGGTCCTGACGGCCCTCGACATGGGGGACATGGACGCGGTCACGCTGTCCCACCGGCTCCGGGAGCAGGGCGTCAAGCTGCCGGTCGAGCTCCTGGCCTACGACCATCGTGAGCTCAAGGACTTCCTGGCCCGCCACGACGCGTCGCTGATCGACCGCGCCTTCCTCTGGCAGGGCGACGCCCGCATCCTGCTGGCCATCGTGAAGTACGTGGAGGACAAGCTCAACGTCGACCACGACGTGCGGGTCGGGGTGCCGGTCCTGCTCGTGGTCGAGGACAATGTCCGCTACTACTCCTCGTTCCTGCCCGTGATCTTCACGGAGGTGATGAAGCACTCCCAGCAGGTCATCTCCGAGGGGCTGAACCTGTCGCAGAAGCTGCTGCGGATGCGGGCCCGGCCGAAGATCCTGCTGGCCAGCGACTACGAGGAGGCATGGGCGTACTTCACGCGGTATCGGGAAGACGTGCTGGGCGTCATCAGCGACATCGAGTTCCCCCGGGGCGGCGAGCGGGCCACGGACGCCGGCGCGAGCCTGGCCGCCCGGATCCGGGAAGCGCGCCCAGACCTGCCGATCGTACTGCATTCGAGCTACCCGGAGAACCGGAAACAGGCCGCCCAGATCGGCGCCCGGTTCATGCTCAAGGGCTCGCCGGACATGCTCGGCCAGCTCCGGGAGCTGCTGGTCGAAGAGTTCTTCTTCGGCGACTTCGTGTTCCGCCTGCCCACCGGCGAGGAGATCGACCGGGCCCGCAACCTCAAGGAGCTGGTGGAACGATTGCGGTCGGTGCCGGCGGAGAGCATCGCCTACCACGGGGTCCGCAACGACTTCTCGAGCTGGCTCCGTGCCCGGGCCGAGTTCGACCCCGCCCGCAAGCTGCGCCGGCGGAAGGTCTCGGACTTCGCTTCGCTGGAGCACGTCCGGCGCGACATGGTCCGGGCCATCGACGAGTTCCGCCGGGAGCGGAACCGAGGCACGGTGGCCGACTTCGATCCGGACACCTTCGACCCGACCATGGGGATCGCCCGGATCGGCGGCGGCTCCCTCGGCGGGAAGGCCCGGGGCCTGGCGTTCGCGATCCGGCTCCTCGACCGCTCCCGCATCGCCGACCGCTACGAAGACATCCGGATCACGGTCCCTCCGGCGGTGGTGCTCGGCACCGAGGTGTTCGAGCGGTTCCTGGAGCGGAACGCCCTGCGGGACATGTCGCTGCGCTCCGATAACGACGCCGAGCTGCTCCGGCAGTTCCTCAACTCGGACTTCCCGCCGGACGTCCGGATCCAGCTACGGACGTTCCTCGAGATGATGGACGTGCCCCTGGCCGTCCGGTCCTCGAGTCTGCTGGAGGACTCGCCGCACCAGCCGTTCGCCGGGATCTTCGAGACGCTGATGCTGTCGAACGACCACCCGGACCTGGACGTCCGGCTCGAACAGCTCCTGGACGCCATCAGGAAGGTCTACGCCTCGACCTTCACCCAGCACACCAAGGCCTTCCTCCGGGCCACGCCGTACCGGCTCGAGGAAGAGCAGATGGCGGTAGTGATCCAGAAGATGGTCGGGTCCCGCCACGAGAACTACTTCTACCCGGACTTCGCGGGCGTGGCCCGCTCCGTCAACTTCTATCCCACGCCGCCGCTGAAGGCCGATGAGGGGATCGTGGCCGTGGCCCTGGGCCTGGGCCGGACCGTCGTGGATGGGGAGCGGTCCATTAGGTTCTCTCCCGCCCATCCCCGTCACATCGTCGAGTTCTCCTCCGTCGACGACATGGTCAAGAACGCGCAGCGGGAGTTCTGGGCGCTCGAGCTCGGATCGGGGGAGGGCGGCGCGAGGGTGAGGGACCGGACCATCCGCCTGGGACTCGACGAGGCCGAGCGACACGGCGTCCTCGGCCCACTCGGCTCCACCTACTCTGACGAGAACAACGCCGTGTACGACGGCGTGGCCCGGGACGGGATCCGGCTCGTCACCTTCGCGCCGATCCTGAAGAACGAGATCTTCCCCCTGGCCGAGATCGTCGGCGAGCTCCTCGAGATCGGCGCCGCCGGGACCAGCACTCCGGTCGAGATCGAGTTCGCCGTGAACCTGTCGCCCCCACCCGGCGAACCGAGGGAGTTCGGCTTCCTCCAGCTCCGACCCCTCGCCCCGAGTCGCGAGCTCGAGGACCTGGAGATCGGCAAGGTCTCGAACGACGAGCTGGTGTGCGAGAGCCCCTGGGTCCTCGGCAACGGTCGACTCGAGAACGTACGCGACATCATCCTCGTCGACCCCGAGTGCTTCGACCGCTCCGCCAGCCGGGAGACGGCCCGGGCCGTGGGCAAGCTCAACAACCAGCTCGTGGCCGAGGGGACGCCCTACATTCTGGTCGGTGTCGGGCGCTGGGGCTCGAGCCACCCCGAGCTCGGGATCCCCGTCTCGTGGGAGGACATCTCCGGTGCCGTGGCCATCGTCGAGGCCGGGCTCCGGGACATCCGGGTGACCCCGTCCCAGGGCACCCACTTCTTCCAGAACCTCGCCTCGTGCAATGTCGGCTACTTCACGGTCAACGCGGACCGGGGCGAGGGGTTCGTGCAGTGGAACTGGCTGCGTTCACAGGCCGCCCGAACCATCGACGGATGCGTGCGCCACCTCCGCTTCGACGACCCTCTGGACCTCATCATGGTCGGCCAGGAGCACCGCGGGATCATCCGGAAGCCGGGGCCCAACCGCTCGGATCTGAGATCTAAGAGCTGAGATCTGAGTGGGCCGGGTCGGGCCGAGTTCGCGGCGGGCTCCCGGATTCTCCGGGCCCGGCCACCTTCTGCCGGGTCGGGCTGGGCTCACGGCGGGCTCCCGGATTCTCCGGGCCCGGCCACCTCGACACCGTCCGGGCCACCCGACGGGACCACGCCTCTCCCGAGAACCATGCCCCGGCGCTACTCCCCGGGAGCGCAGGGCAGAAGCCCCGCAGCCGTGCCGCAGACCAGGGGCGGGGCTAAAGCCGGAGCCGGGGCTGAAGTCGGACGTGGGGCGGCAACCCGGAAACGGGGCCCCGGGGACTCAGATCTCCTCTTCAGTCGCCCTTGTAGCGGAACGACACCTTGACCTTGGCCCGGTACGCCCGGATCTGGCCATTCTCGAGCTGCATGTCGAGCTCGGAGACCTCGGCGACGCGCAGATCCGTCAGGCTCCTGGCCGCCTGCTGGACCGCCGCCGCGGCGGCCTTCTCCCACGACTCCGTGCTGGTCCCGACGAGCTCGATGACCTTGTAGACGCTCTCCGACATGGTTGTGCCTCCGGTATGGGGTGCAGGATGGAGCGAGCCGCCCGGGAACCGGTGCCAGCATCAGCGCCGGGAGACGACCCTCGACAGGATAGTGGGAACCGCCCCGACCGAGCGCAACTCGGACGAGCCTCCCGATGGGCCGCGAGCCCGGAAGCCGTAGCCGCCAGCCGCCAGCCGCCAGCCGTCAGCCGTCAGCCGCCAGCCGCCAGCCGCCAGCCGGGGTGACCCGGTCACTCCGGCCGCCGCGACCTCGGCGGCGGGTACGGAGCCGCCCTCGCGGCGGAGGAAGCGGCCGGCGATGAGGGCGCCGGGTACCAGCCACGGCGCTCGAGCTCGCCCACCAGGCCCGCCCGCATGAGCAGATCCACCCGGGCCAGGTCGAGGAGCGAGAGGTACATACTTGATCGGCCGGCACGGCCGCTTCCGCCGAACGGGCCTCCAACGTTTCGGGCG
>CAYMLW010000215.1:0-7260 GCA_964391035.1 uncultured Gemmatimonadaceae bacterium | reverse complement strand
TCAACGGTCCATTCCCGTTCCCTGGCTACGCCAAGAAGGCGAAGGCTCACTTCGAACCTCTCGGTCACCATCAGCCCTGCGCCTGCCGCGAAGCCAAAGGCTATGCCGCTGTCCACTGAAACGTCGTAGCTATAGCCCCGAATGGAGCCGCTCGCACTCGGGCCGCTCAGGAAGGCAATTCCTGCCTGAACCATCGGAGTAAACAGCATGTCGTTGAACGGAATGGCACCCCGGATTCCCGCCATGATCGGGATAAGCGAGTATGAGCCAAGATTACCTTCGCTGAAGGGCTCCATCGACGGATCAAAGCCCAGTGAAGCCCAGGAGGCGCTTCCGATCACATCGAGACTCTCAGTGGCCTTGAGCGGGTATACCATGTCGACTCCGGCCCAGAAGCCGAGAGCCGCAGCGCCGCGCTCGGCAATACCCTCACCGTCGTCCGCAAAATCTCCGTACGGAACGGCCAGACCTGCGCCGAACGAGAATGACGGTCCTGTCTGAGCGGTCGCAGCCATGGGAGCCGCGATGGCCAGTGCGGTCAGCATCGAAATTGTGGTACGGATCATTGTCCTTTTTCACTCCGTCGCATCGAGGAAGTGGTGCCAGAAACGTAATCTGGGTGAGTTGGTTGGTCCCCTCATCGAACGTGAAGATCTGGTCATTCCCGCTGACCGTCCGGGCGAAGACCCACCGGTCCCCTCTGGGGGCCCACTGGGCCAATTTTCCGGGGAAGAGAAGCGTGCACTTGGCCGTCGTGGTCGTGATGTCCATGATGGCGAGGGTCTCGGGTTCACTCGGGGTGAACGTGCTGAAGATCACCCTGCGGCCATCCGGGGAGATCGACGGCTGCCAGTCGTAGACGACACACGGATTCGGCGTGATAAAACGGACGGCGGATGTTTCGTCGCCGAGGCCGGCCTGTGCCAGCATGGCTCCCTCACCCTGGAGCATGGAGAATGTAGTCATGTCCATCAATTCACCTCTCCGGGTGTGTCGGACGGGCCTTTCGGCAACACCACCACCGGTCGGCCGATGGTTCGAGAGTGCGGGCGGCAGCGCACGCCGTTCGCTGGCCACTGTGCTAGGCCATGTCCGGGACAGCCGCATCGCGCGCGTGCTCGGGAGAGCACCTCACTACGACTGTGCCCGCGATCTTGTCGTGCCACGTCTGGCTGTCGGGATCCCAGATCGCCCAGAAGAAACCGAGCGAAAGGAACAGCCCACTGACGAACTTCCCCAGCGTTTCCCGGATCAGCATTCTGACGAACCCCGGGTTGCCGCCGGATCGCTTGTCGACCACCCGTTCGTTCAGGAGGTACTTGCCGAGCGTCTGTCCGCGTGCGAACAGCCGGAGCATCACATAGAGCACCCCGAGGAACGCGGCGACGCCGAGCACCATGCCGAGGCTCTCTCCTACGAGCCCGCCGATCAGCATCCCGGGAAGGAACAGCGCGGCAGTGACGAGGAAGGGATCAATCAACGCCGCGAGGAACCGTCGGGCGATGCTGGCCTTCTCTCCCGCCTCGGGGTTCGTCACGTAGGTATCGCACCAGATACAGAACAAGCGGTCCGGAGAAATCTCTTTCGCGCAGTTCGGACACTCCATGATCTCCCTCCTCGGACAGAGGACTGAGCAACGCGGGGATGCACAGTCTAACAAGAGGGTGTGAATCGAGTGTTAAGGCAGTGTCGGGTGAGGGTTTAGGAACCTGCCGTTAGCCGCAACGCGGTTGAGGTTGTCCCTGACCGTCAGTAGACGGTCCCAGATAGAGGGGAGGCGATAGACCGTGGCGGTCACCCGGCGGACCTGAACCGAGAAGGATCGGCATGCGTATCCAAAACACGGGAGCCACCACGGTTGGCGAGAACATACGCGACAGCGCCTTCCCGCAGGTTGCCGAGGGCTGCTCAGCCTTCGAAACGTCTGGGGAGCTGTTCGTGCTTTCGCTCGCCTTCCCGGGCGTTCAGCATCCGCGGGGCCCGGATCGCCGAGCACACCCAGCTCGCCCGGTCCTTCGGTCGATTACCGAGCACGAGCACGTTCCACCCCGCTGCTGCTGCCCCAGCGCGTGCTTCTCGCCGTCTGCGTCCACCCCCACGGCCATCAGCACGTGATGGGATCCGATCTGGATGCTATCCACGTTGATCACCAGCAGGTCCCAGGTCAGGTGTCCAATCGGGTTTCGTCGTTGTGGCGGGTTGTGGCGTTGAGCGTCGCCCGCGCAAGCGACATGGGCTCAAGCAGTTAACAGCCAATTCACGCTCTTAGGGTAATTTGGATTGGAGCATGTTGACGTGTCGGTTCCAATACCATCTACCTGCACGAGGAGTGAGGCGTATGCGCTGGGGCATCTTGAGTTCCGTTCTTGTCTGCGCAGCATGCGCGACTGCGCCCGTATCCTATCTTGCTCCCGCTCCAAACGACGGCGACCCCTATGCTTGTGCGCTTCGTTCATTCAACGAACTCGGGTTCGCGGTGGCGAATGCAGATCGAGAAGCTGGGTTCATCACCGGGGAGAGACAGACCTCGGGGCTCGGAACGGCCATTCTCACCGGAAAGACCTACTTCGACCACATCACGATCTCGATCTTCGATGATTCGGACGGCGGTCGGACAATGCGGGTGACGGCCGGGAGCGCGAACCAATCCGCTATCGGATTCGGGAATGCTAGCAGGACTCTTCAGGCCCCGCAGGCATCTGCCAAAGAGGCCGCAAACGCGATCCTTGAGGCATGCTCCACCGGTGAGATCGTCGAGCAGGGGGCCGAGCCCCGTGGTGCAGGGCTGGCGGAACATACGGTGACCCTGATGGCTGTCGCGGAATAGATCTGACGGGTCCGAGCGCAAGCGGCGAATTTCAGGGCCACGGCTTCGACCACGGTAGCGTTCGACCCACCGACAGCATAGCGAGGCTTCGATGCGGAAGCTGATTCTGCCGTTCCTGGTCCTTGTGGTTGTGCTCGTGTACGCCTGCGGGGACGATGGCACGGCTCCAGAGGACACGGGTCCCCAGCCGGCGACGCTGTCGGTCCGGTCGGGGGATGGCCAGACGGGTGTGGTGGGAACCGAGCTTGCTTCCCCCTTGGTGGTGGTGGTGGTGGACCAGGCGGGGGAGGCGCTGTCGGGAGTGACGGTGCAGTGGTCCGTGGCGTCGGGTGGTGGGGCGGTGAGTCCCGCCGCGGCAACGTCGGGGTCGACGGGCCGGGCGGAGGCCACCTGGACGCTGGGCGGGGCGGCGGGTGAGCAGCGGGTGACGGCGAGCGTCGCGGGCCTCTCGCCGGCGGAATTCACGGCCATGGCGGAGGCGGACCGGGCGGCAACGGTAGTGCTGGAGTTCACGTCGTTCGGGGGTGGGGAGGCGCCGGCCGCGGGAGACACGGCGTACACGTTCGTCTCGCTCCAGGACTCCCTGGAGCTGGAGACCTCCGCGACTGACCAGTACGGCAATCCCGTTCTGGAGATCGATCCTTCCTTCGAGTTGAGCGATACGACGGTCGTGGCGCTCGCCGGGACCGTGGTACGGAGCCGGGCGGAGGGGGAGTCGAGCCTGACGGTGACGGTGGATACCGCGCAGACCCGGTTCCATTTCCGGGTGGACCCGGTGGCAGCGGCGGTGGTGGTGAGTCCAGACAGCGTGGCCTTTGACGCCGTGGGGGACACGGTGCGGCTGTCGGCGTCGGCGTACGACGGAAACGGGTTCGAAGTGGAGGACGCGGAGGTGGAGTGGGCGGTGACGGACACGTCGGTGGCCACGGTCACCGAGGCGGGGGTGCTGGAGGCCGTGGGAGCGGGACGTGTGTCGGTGCTGGCCACGGCCGAAGAGGGGGCGGACACGGCGGCGGTGTCGGTGGTCCAGGCGGTCTCGGCGCTCGATGTCGTGGCGGGCGAGGGCCAGACGGGTGTGGCGGGCGAGGCGTTTACGGACACGGTCCGGATCGCCCTTCGGGATCGGAACGGCCACCCGATCCCGGACCGGGAAGTGGGCTTCGAGGTCACGGCGGGCGGAGGCGCGGTCTCGGCGGCGGCGGACACGACGGACGAGGCCGGCCATGCGGCTGTCGTCTGGACGCCCGGGAGCGAGTCCCGGGAGCAGGCGCTGGAGGTGGCGGCCGACACGGTCACGAGGGTGGTGAGCGGCGAGCTCGGGATCGGGGTGCTGACGGGGACGGTCCAATCCGATTTCTGGGGCGCCGAGACGCCCGCGGCGGGCGTGGTCGTGACGCTCAGCGGCACGCAGGCCCTGGCCGACACGACCGACGCAGCGGGGCGCTTCCGGTTCGACGACGTGTGGGCGGCGGAGCATGCTCTGGATCTGGCGGAGACCGATGCGTACGAAGCGTGGGACACGTCCGCCGTCCGGGTCGCCCCCGGGGACAGCCTGGGCCTGCAGATCGACCTGGACCGAACCCGTTCGATCGTCCATGGGGCCGTGTTGCGGGACAGGAACGGCAATGGCGCCCTGGACGCGGGAGAGGGGGTCCCCGAGGTGGGAGTGCGCGTGTTCCCGGAGGGTCAGGCCTCGCCCGTGGTCGACGATACGACATCAGCAACAGGGCAATACGAGGTCGAGCTCCCGTGGGGACCCTACCGCGTGACGCTCGCGCTTCCGGATACGCTGCTTCCCGCCACGGCGGGAGCAGACACGACCACCGTCGCTCTGGCCGCCGGTGAGCCGATGGATGTCGGACACCGCGTCGTGCGGGGCGTAAGCGCTCCCGTCGAGCCGACCAGCGAAGACACCATCACGGTCACGACCGGGGCGCAAGTGATTCTCGCACCAGGCGCCGTGGCGTCCTCCGGCACGCTCGAGATCCGAGTACCAGAGACGGTTCCGGATTCCCTCAGCAGCCAAGGGGGACAGGTCTATGGCGATGCGATCGAGGTCGATGTGGTCGGATCGTCGTTGCAGGGGGCAGTCACGCTCTCGTTCCCGTTCGACCCGGCAGCGTTGGACGGAGACACGCTGGTGGAGAAGGACCTCCGCATCGCGTACTGGGATGGGTCGGATTGGGTGGAAGTGCCGACGACGGTTGAGGTCGGGAGTGGGCGACTGACGGCCGAGGTGAGTCACTTTTCTGTATGGGCACCAATCCGCCAGTACTTCTTCAATAGATTTCTTGAGATGCCCCCTTCGGTCGTCCGGTGGAAGGACGCCCCAGGTACCAGGCACCATCCTCTGTCTGACGCTGAGGCAGATCCTTCCGACACGGTCCCGGCGGACGGGGTCCCGGATTACATCGAGATCATTTCTGCTGCCGCTGAGAACGCGGCCGTGCGGTACCGGGACCTGGGGTTTCGAACCCCCGACAGGTTCGAGGTTTACGTCGGGGATATTAACGGTGACGAACCCGACTTCTGGGACAAAGTCTCCTTCATATTTGGTCTGTGGCCCACAGCCTACAATTCACATTCTGGTTGGCTGGGTGACGACGTAGCCTGGATGGACAATGACATGGACGAAACGGACAGACTTGGCTTCGCTCACGGCGAGGTGGCACAACTGTTCACAATCCACGAGATGTTCCATGCCGTCCAAAGCCAATATGCCACCGATGTCCAAGAGTTCTTCCAACCCGTCTGGCTTTTCGAATCAACCGCTACCTGGGCCGAGACCGTACTGTATCCGGACCTTCAATCCAATGGAGTCGAGTTTAGTTGGTTCGTTATTCCCGACGATGGCTTGAGACGACCACTTACCGCTACTACCGGCGACGAGGACAGCTATGAGTACGGCCACTTCCCGTTCTTTCAGTACCTTGTTGCTCGGTACGGGATCGCGATCATGCCGGCCATCTGGGAAGAGGTAAACAATCTGGGTCTGACGCTCACGAACCCAGGTTTGAAGGCAGTGGACCTGGCCGTCGAGACGAGAGGCGGAAGCTGGATCGAGGCGTTCTCCGGATTCGCTCGCGTTTACCTTTACGGGCACGACGACGCGTTTGGCGACTACTCTGAGTGGGCTCGGGGCTCGCACAGCGACAACTTCCCCCCCTACACACCGTTTTTGGTGGTCCCCGAGGACGCGATAACTCTGACCGAATTCGGCCAACTGTCATGGACACGTCCGTTCCCGGAGGTTTCCGCCCGGGTATTCCAGGTCGATCTAGGTGACCAGTTCGGCACTCTCACGGCTACGATATCGGCCGAAGGGAGCGAGGCGTCCACGTTGAGCGGCGCCCTGTACGTGAGCACGGCGCCCGGCGAGGTACCTTCGGACAGTGCGATCTTCGTGGGGCGTGACTCCGGGCCGGATGAAATCGAGGTACAGCTCGCGCTCGGAATCGGGGAGGAAGGGGCCGCGAGTGCGCCAAGGCATGCGTTCCTGGTGATCAGCAACCCCTCTTTCGGCGAGTCGGTGGACGTGGAGGTACAGGTCCGCGCCGATACCGGCACGGTCCCGGTCGTTGGCACGCTGGCGAACGGAGCGACAGAGACCGGCTTCCTCGAGGCGGGCGAGGAGGAGGAGTGGACGTTCACGGCGAATGCCGGGGACTACATCGCGGCGGGGATGGGGGAGTCGACGGTGGGGTCGGATCTCGACCCGCATTTGAGGCTGGTCTCTCCGACGGGGGTGGTCCTGGACTATGACCAAGACGACGGTGGGGCGCTCGTGTCGGCGGTCGCTTCGGTGACCGGCACGTACACTCTCGTCGCGGCCTCGAACGATCCTGGTCACGACGCGGCTGGCGACTATCGGATCAGCCTGGTCGTGTCGGGTGGTGGCGTGACCGTGTCCGAGGGGGACGAGGGAGGCGAACTGGCAAACGGGGCCACGCAGAGCGGGTTCCTATACGCCGGCGAACTGGATGCGTACACGTTCACCGCCACGGCCGGGGACTACATCGCTGCCGGACTGGGGGAATCGACGATGGGCTCGGATCTGGAGCCCCACCTCCGGTTGGTTTCGCCGACGGGCGTGCTTCTCGGCCGGGATCAGGATGATGGCGGAGCCCTCGTAGCGGCCAACGCTCCGGTCAGCGGGACCTACACGCTGGTGGCGGCCTCGAACGACTGGAACAACGACGCATTTGGCGACTATCGGATCAGCCTGGCCGTGTCAGGGGGTGGGGTGACGGTGTCCGAGGGGGACGAAGGAGGCGAACTGGCAAACGGGGCCACGCAGAGCGGGTTCCTGTACGCCGGCGAACTGGATGCGTACACGTTCACCGCCACGGCCGGGGACTACATCGCTGCCGGACTGGGGGAATCGACGATGGGCTCGGATCTGGAGCCCCACCTCCGGTTGGTTTCGCCGACGG
>CAYMLW010000214.1:0-7291 GCA_964391035.1 uncultured Gemmatimonadaceae bacterium | reverse complement strand
CTCGACCTGACGACACTCCGGGAAGCTCCGCCGCGTGCTCCTCGCCGACCGCCCCGGCCACCCCTCCGCCCGGAGCTCCCCCACCCGCCGGATGTCCGGGGTCATCGTGGGCCGTACGGCCAACCAGCCGTGGGAGGCCGGGGGCCGACCGTCTGCCGTCAGCCTACCGCGGCGTCATCGTCACGATGGGCAGGATCATCTCCTCGGGCGATGCGCCGCCGTGGAGGAAGGAGCCCCGGTAGCGGGCCTGGTATTCCCGGAGCTTCGTCGGGTAGACGAAGAAATAGTCCTCGAGTGCGACGAGGTAGTTGGTGGAAAGGCGGCCGGTGGGGAACCGGAGCTCGGATTCGTCGTTGACGGCCAGGACCGCCTGGGGCTGCTCGGCCCGGAGGTCCTGGCCGAACTTGTAGCGGAGGTTGGAGGTCGCGTCGCGCCGGGCGTACACGGTGACGGGTCGCTGGCAGAGGATGGAGCCGTGGTCTGAGGTGAGGATGACCCGAACGCCCTCGGCGGCGGCGTCGCGCAGGATCCGGAGCGCGGCGGACCGCTCGAACCACTGCCGGGTCAACGCGCGCAGCCCGGAGACATCGGGCGCCACCTCCATGAGCAGGCTCGACTCGCTCCGGCCGTGGGTGAGGAGGTCGACGAAGTTGAAGACCAGGGATACCACGCCGGGCGACCGGAGCGCGTGGCGGACGCGGGCGGCGAGGTCATCGGCGCCCTCATCGCTGAAGATCTTCTCGTAGTGGACCGGCACTTCACGACCCACGAGGCGCACGAGCTGGTCGCGGAAGAGCTCGTCCTCGAACGCGTTCAAGCTGCCCTCTTCCTGCTCCCACCAGCCCGGCCGCTCCCGGGCGACATCGTCCGGGAACTTGCCGCTGAAGATGGCGTTCCTGGAGTACGGCGTGGCGGTGGGCAGGATGCTGGCGTAGAGCTCCTCCTCCATGTCGAAGCTCTCGGTCAGCAGCGGTCGCAGCAGACGCCACTGGTCGAGGCGCATGCAGTCGATGATGACGAACATGACCGGCCGGTCATCGAGGCCCGGCACGAGCCACCGCCGGATGATATCCGTGCTGAGCGGCGGCCGCTGGTCGGAGTCGGTGCGCAGCCAGCGGCCGTACTCCCGCTTGATGTGGACGCCGAACTCGCGACGCAGGTCGGTCCGCAGCGACCGCACCGAATCCAGTAGTCCCTCCTCGCCGGCCTCCTCGAGCCGGAGGTCCCAGTCCACGAGCTCGGAGAAGATCCGGAAGTAGTCCTTCCAGCTCTCGGCCCGGTCCTTGTCGGCGCTCAGCTCGACGAACCGGCCGGCGAAGTCCTGGGCCGCCCGCTGCTGTCGGAGCTGCGAACCCTCGAGGAGGCGGGTGATCACGGAGAGGACCTGGCGGGGCGAGGCCGGCTTGACGAGGTAGTCGTCGACGCGTCGGCCGATGGCCTCCTGCATGGTATGGTCTTCCTCCGACTTCGTGACCATGACCACCTTCAGATGCGGTTCGTCACGGCGCAGGAGCCGGAGCAGGTCCAGGCCGCTCCGGCCAGGCATCTGCTCGTCGAGCAGGATGAGGTCGTACGACGTCCCTTCGAGCAGCTCCAGGGCGTCGTCACCGTTGGTGGCCGTGTCGACCTCGTAGCCGCGCTGCTGCAGGAAGAGGAGGTGCGGCTCGAGGAGCTGTACTTCGTCGTCGACCCACAGGATCTGCCGTCCGTTCGCCATGGGCGGAAGCTACCGCGTCGCTCCCGACCGCGCGAGATAGCGCCGGCGCGCACGGTCCACCTTCTCGAGCACCCCGTCGACCGTCACCCGGGACATCCCCCTCGGGCGCACGTCCGTGCCGGGACCGTACTCCTCGTCCGGATGGCGGGCGTAGCCATCCACCACGAGGTCCTCGTACTTCCGGTACGGGCCGTAGCGCTTGGGGTTGGTATAGCCGAACAGCCCCACGACCGGGGTGTCCAGGGCACGGGCCAGATGGAGGGGGCCGGTGTCGGGGCTGATCACGAGCGACGCCGCGGCCAGCAGCGTCGCCAGCCCGCGGACGTCGTCGCCCAGGGCATCGAGCACATCCGCGGACGAGGCCGCACGGACGTCCGCGGCCATCCTCCGCTCCGCCGGCGACGGGCCGCCGACAATCATCGGGCGCATCCCGAAGTCGGACTCCACCGCCTCGGCGACCCGGGCATAGCCGGCGGCCGTCCAGTTCTTCTCCGGCCGGCTCGTCCCCACGACCAGGGCGCATGCCGGGCGGTCGAGACGGTCGAGCACGGGAAGCCTGCGGGAGCCGGGATCGGTCAGCGGGACCCGCCACTCGATCGGCTCCGGCTCCAACCCGAGGTGCTCCAGGAACTCCAGGTACTGATCCTGGACGTGCCGGACGGGCCGGGCCGGGATCTGCTCGGTCGTGACCAGCCAGTTGAGGTCTCTCGCGCGCGCGCGGTCGAACCCGAGCTTGACGTCCGCCCGGGTGAGGGCCGTCAGGATCCCGGCCTTGGCGTAAACCTGGAGCGACAGGGCGAGGTCGAAGCGCCGGTCCCGGAGCCGGCGTCCCGTCTCCAGGAACGGGCGCCAGGCCAGAGGCCCCCGGCGACGGTGGAAGACCACGAACCGGTCGACCGCGTCGTGTCCCCGGACCAGCTCGAACGGAACGGGCTGGATCACCCACGTGATGCGCGTGCCCGGCCAGGCCCGCTTCAGGGCGTTCACCACCGGCAGCACGTGTACCGCGTCGCCGAGGGCGCTGAGCATCACGACGCAGATCCGGTCCGGCGGACCGCCCGGGAACGGAGGACCGCTCATGTCCCGCAGGCCCGTCCCGTCGCTCCGGCTCTCACCCTTCGTCGTACCCCCGCTCGAAGGCCCGCCGCAGCCCGTCGGCCAGCTTCGATCCGGCCCGCCCCTCCCATTTCCTGGCCGAGCGCCAGAACCGGTCGAGCATGCGCCGCCGGGAGCGGTCGTTCACACGCGAGCGGATCCTGGCCTTGTCGAGGTCGACGACCAGGGCCCGCGGAGGGTGGCCGGTCAGGACGATGTTCTTGAGGTGCAGGTCGGGGTGCACCATGCCCCGGTCGTGGAGCAGGCGGATCAGTCGACCCGTGGCGGCCATGGCCCCGGCGGGCTCGATGATCGGCCGGTCACCACACGGCCTGGCCGCCGCATCCGGGAACAGCACGGCCGCGAGGTCGATGGAGTTCGGCACCCGCTCCGTGACCAGATCGCCCCGATACCACGGCCCCTGGGGATAGACCGCCACGCCGACGTGGGCGGGCGTCGGGATGTCCAGCTCGTCCAGAGCCCGTCCCAGCAGGAACTCGCGGACGGGACGCGGTGTCCCGAGCCGCAGGTAGCGGTCGCCCAGCAGACGGGCCATGGCCCCACCGCGACGGTAGTGCCGGACCACCCACTTCCCCCTGCCCACCGGCGCGGGCACGCTGAAGACCCGGCCCCGGCCGTGCAGCGTCTCCGCCTCCGGGTGGGCTGCCGCGGCGTCGATGAGGGTGCCCTCCTCCTCGAGCCAGGAGAGCAGGGCCGGGCGCGCGTTCGGACGAGCGATCAGGCTGCCGCCAGAGACGCCCAGACGATGGGCGGTGGGGTTCAGCGAGATGGCCGCGGCGACGGCTTGGTGATCGGTAATCGGTCCCCCCGGTGCGTACCGACGATGAATCAAGGCCCCCGCACGATGCGGACGGCAGTATCGCCCCGCAACACGTTGCGTGCCTGTTGCGTGCCAGGGGAGTCGGTCCCGCTACATGATGACGGTGTAGCGGAACCACTCGGCGACGGCGCGACCCTCCTTCCGCGCCGCCTCGAACACCCACCCGGCGGCGTGCTCCCGCAGGCGGCGGTCGAACCGTCGGTTGCCCGTCGGCGGGTTCAGGCGCGTCGAGTCGGGGACGACCCGGCCGTCCGCGGCCACGAAGACCCAGACCTCGACCTCGTTGCCCCGCACCTCCTCCGGCCGGTCCCCGGGCGGCAGGATGAGGCCGCGAGGCCGAGGTGGCACGACCCGGAACCGGCCCTCCAGCTCCGTGCCCCCATCCCCTTCGCCTTCGCCCCGCTCCAGCCCGGGCGCATCGAGGGCGCCCGGTGTGGGGGCCGCCATCGCCTCCGCCAGCAGAACCGTGGGCAGGGTGATCTCCTCCTCCTCGATCGGCGGCTCCGGCTCCTCGGGCTCCGGCTCCAGATCGGGCTCGGGCTCGGGGACCGGCTCCGGCGGCGCCGGAACGGCTTCCGGCGACCGCAGCGTAACCGCCTCCAGAGCCTCGACGCCTCCACCCAGCGCCGCCCGGAAATCACCGCGACGCTCACCGGCGGCGGAGAACGGCGACAGCGGCAGGGTCGAGTCGCTGAACGTGAGGAACAGCAGCCCGTGGACCGTGGCCGAGATGACGAGACCCCACCGCAAGGCCCTGCGGTAACGCTGGTCGGGGTCGGTGTGTCGTCGGTCGGACATGTCTGATAATACGCGCCACCGGCGCTCCCCGTTCCGGCGGCTCAGCCAGACTGCTCCAGGAACCGCATCAGGCCCGCCTCCTCGGATAGTGCTCCACCGGCGTGTTCTCGTGCGCCCGGGTCGCGTCCGCGACCGGGCCGAGGTCCGCCAGGATCGTGGCTGCCCGCACCGTACCCCCGAACGTCCGGAGCTCCTTCGACGCGTATCGCGTGTGCAGCGTGTCCTTGATGTAACGATTCACCGCCCGGGCCGTGACGTCGATCACTTCTCGGCGCTCGCAATACGGCTCGCCTCCATCCTTCAGCGACCTGCTAGAGGTGGAGCAGGAACCGCCGGACGACGTCCCGATCCCAGTCGGCCGCGCCCCGGTGCTCGAACACGATCCGACCGTCCCGGTCCAGGATGTACGTGGTCGGGAGAGCCCGGAGCCCGAAGGAGGCGGGCATCCGCTGGTCCTCCACGGCCACGGCGAGTCGGTAGTCGTAACGACGGAGGAACGATCGCACCGTGGACCGCGATTCCGGCGACACCGCCAGCACGATCACGTCGCTCCCCGCCAGGGAACGGGCCAGCCGGTCCAGCGACGCCAGCTCCGCGACGCACGGGGCGCACCATGTGGCCCAGACGTTCAGAACCACCGGCCGACCCCGGAACTCCTCGAGCATGAGCTCCCGGCCCGCGAGATCGTGGAGCGCCCAGTCGTAGTCCGCACGGGCGGGGTCCGGGGCCTGGGCCGCCGCGCCGGCCGCACACATCACCGCCAGCAGCACCATCAGGACCGCCGAACGCCCGGCCGCCCCCGGCGGCATGCGCCCCGGCGCCGCCCGCGAGGCGAGGCCCGCTGCACCGCCTGGCCTCACCGGCCCTCCGACACCCGGGCGCCGGCCACGAGCCGCCGACCGACGATCGGGCCCCAGACGTAGTTCGTGTCGAACGCCTGGCCGAACGGGTCCTCCGGCGCCACCAGCGGGCTGCCCTGCGTGAAGTCGCCGAGGTTCTTGATGCCGAGATAGACCGAGACACCGCCCCCGGTCTCCCACGTGGCCTGGAGGTTGTGCACCGCGTGGGCCGGCGACCGGGTCGGCCGGGTGAACGGCTCCGGGTAGCTCGGCAGCCGCATCGGGCCGATCCAGCTCCCGGTCCAGTCCAGCGTCACGTCGCCGGGAAACGTATACGCCACGGACCAGACGGCCCTGTACTCCGGGGCGAACAGCTCGTCCTCCGGGCCGGCGCCCTCGTCGACGTACACGTCCTGGACGGTCACGCCGGCGGTGTAGACCAGCGGCAGGTCCAGGAAGTTCTGGTTCAGTGACAGCGCCACACCCCGGCTCACCGAGTGGCCGTCCAGGTTGCGATAGACGATCAGGTCCGGGTCCACGTCGTATTCCGGCCGGATCCGGTTCCCGAACCGGGTGTGGAACACGTCCAGGTCCACCATCATCGGGTTGCCGCCGAATTCGATCACCCGGTTCACGTTCGTCGCCACGCTCCGGGACCGCTCCGGATCCAGCGCTTCCTCGATCACGACGCGTCGGGCACCCGTCAACGCCGCGTGGTCCTCCGTGAACAGGTTCACCACCCGGAACCCGGTCCCGGCGTTCAGCCGGATCACCGTGGATTCCAGCGGCTGCCACTTCACGCTCAGCCGCGGCGCCAGGATCAGGCCGTGCTCGCCGTGGTGGTCCGCCCGCAGCCCGCCGAGCAGGGTCCACTGGTACGCCGCCCGCCACTCGTCCTGCACGAACACACCCGGAATCAGACGACGTTCCGGCCGCGACGTGGCCGGCGTGTCGTCATCGTACCCCCTGGCTCGCAGCGTCAGCCCGGCCAGCCAGTCGTGGGCGCCGTCGTCCGGGCGATCCCAGACCACCTGACCGAACCCGATGTGCTGCTCCGCCAGGAACCGCTGATCGCCGTAGTACGACTCCTGGTCATGGTACGCGTACGACAGCTCCGCTCGCAGCCCCTCCACCGGCATCCGCCACAGGGCCATGGCCTCCGCCCGGCTCGTCCGGATATACTCGCCGTACACCTCGCCGCTCCCCCGGTCCGACTCCGTCCACGACTCGACCCCGCCGAACCGCTCCTCCCGGTACAGCTTCGCCATGACCCCCAGCGACTCCCGGCCATACCGCCGGAGCTCGGCCCGGCCGAACAGAGAGAGACGCGTGAGCAGCGGCTGGTCGCTGAAGCCGTCGCCGTTCTCGTCCAGGAACCGGTCGCCGTGATGCAGGCTCCCGCTGACCAGCCCGCTCGCCGACTCGCCGTCCGGCGCCAGCGCGAAGCTCGCTCTCGTCTCCCCCGTGCTCCCATGCGACGCGTCCGCCGACCATACCGGAGCGAAGCGCGGATCCTTCGTGATCACGTTGACCACCCCACCCATGGCCTCCGTCCCGTACAGCGTCGACTGCGGGCCCTTCAGGATCTCGAGCTGCTCGATCAACGACGGGTCGATCCCGTTCAGCCCGTACACGCTCGCCAGCGCCCCCATGATCGGCATGCCGTCGATCAGCACCGCCGTGTACGGACCCTCCATCCCGTTGATCCGGATGCTGTTCGTGTAGCAGACCGCGCAGTCCACCTGCTCGTACAGCCCGTTCACGTGCCCGATCGACTCCATCAGACTCGACGACGCGCTCCGCTGCAGCAGGCGACCCGACACCACTTCCACCTTCACGGGCGACGCCCTCACCCGCGCCTCCTTCATCGTCCCCGTCACCACGATCGGGTCATGGACGATCGCCGCACGCTCCAGCTCCACCTCCAGCCGCACCGCCTCGCCCGCGGCCACCTCCACCCGATGCTCCCCCGCCCGGTACCCGAACGACCGGATCTCCACC
>CAYMLW010000213.1:5170-7310 GCA_964391035.1 uncultured Gemmatimonadaceae bacterium | reverse complement strand
GGCGGCTCGTCTTCCGGGCCCTCGACGCGCTGGCCCCGGCGGGCCGGATCGCGCAGGGGTACCGGCTCAACCGGATCGCCGAGCGCTACGAGAACAACTGGGCCCGGGTCATCACCTGCTCGCGGGTGGTGCTCCGGCTCGAACGGGTCGGGGAGCGGGGCGCGTTCCAGCCGGGCGTGGTCGAGACGACGAAGGCGCTGTACGAGGGCTGGGGCGAGGAGGCGCAGGCCCAGCTCGACCAGATCGGCGACCAGTTCCCCGAGTACGCGGCGAAGGTGCAGGAGCTGGTGGCGCTGCGCCTGTGTCTGAAGGGCGAAGAGAAGGCCATCGGGGAGCTGGCCGAGCTCGATGCGCTGTCGGACCGGGACGTATTCGTCCTTCAGGACCAGCTGTACCGGGAGCTACGGGAGCTGAAGCGCAAGCCCATCGCCGAGCTCCGGCCCACGCCCCGCGAACTGCTGGCCAAGGTGCCGTTCTTCGAGGGGCTGCCGGAGCGCGAGTTCGAGCAGATCGTCGCGTTGCTCCGGCCCCGGACCTTCCTGGCGGGGGAGGTGGTGGTGCGGCAGGGCGCGGTGGGGCACGCCATGTACCTGATCGGACGCGGCGTGGTCCGGGTCACGGTCCGGGTCGGGGACGAGGACGCGCACCCCGTGGCCACGCTCCTGGCGGGCGACTTCTTCGGCGAGATGGCCGTGCTCTTCCAGGAGCCGCGCACGGCGACGGTGACCACCGCGACCGACGCGGTGCTCTACGAGCTCAGTCGTGACGACCTGGAGACCGTCCTCGATGTCTGTCCCACCATGCGGGACGTGCTCGAGGCCGAGGCGCTGCGGCGGGCGGAAGAGCTGCGGGAGACCGGCGCCGAGGTGCCGTGACGGGCCCCGCGGCCGCTCCCTGCGGGCTGGGCCGGTCCCTCAGGTCCGGTAGGTGATCGGGACCATCCAGTCGGCGTACTGCTCGTCCATCGATCTCATGTGTGCCAGGACCCGCTGCCGGAACGCGGTCTCGACCAGCGGCTGCTGGCCGGGCCATGATAGGGTCAGCCCGATGACCATGTCCTGGACGAGCCCCTGGGAGACCAGAGCGCGAAGGTCAGGGCGCTGAAGAACAGGCTGAGGATCGTCGAGAGCTTCGGATTCTAGAAGCTGCCGCCGAGGAAGACCGCGTGGGCGAACAGTGGAAGCAGTCCACGCAGCATGTCCCGCTCGTTCGGGTCGCCGGCGAAGGCGATGATGCGGCCCTGGCCGACCTCCTCCGTCCACAGGTACGTCGCGCCCGCGAGCCGGGCCGGGATCTCGGGCCAGAGGTGGCCGGCCAGCCGCAGCCGGTCCGCGTCGACGTAGTGGACCACCGCCTCACCCGGACGCGCGTCCTCCGGCGCGTCGAAGACGGTACCGCCGGAGACGACCACCGGGATCTCGGTGTCCCGGATCCCGGCCACGAGCGGGGACAGGGTGTCGACCGCGGCCCGCACGACCACGCCGGGCACGGATGCCCGCAGCGACGGCTCCGTCTCGTCCTGCCCTTCCACCGGGTCCGCGAGGGACCGGGCCTCGAGGCGGGCGAAGCCGTCCTCGGACGCCAGCCAGCGGGTGGCGCCGCCGAGGGTGACGAGCGTGCCGCCCGCCTCGATCCAGGACCGGAGCGCTTCCAGCCCCCGGTCGCCGAATGCGGAGCCGGGGCTCCAGCCGGAGGGGAGGACCACGACATTGAAGTCGTCGAGGGCACCGGTCAGGTCATCGAGCTCGATCCGGGTGGCCGGGAAGTGCAGTCGGTGGTCGAACGCGTACCAGGCCGCGCCGTACGAGTAGCTGCTGATGCCGTCGCCGCCGGCCAGGGCGACCCGGGGCACGGGGATCGGCCGGACCGTGTTGCTGCCGAGATCCGTCCCGTCCTCGGCCAGCGCCGTATGCACGGCGATGACCCGGGCGCCGGTCGCGGCCGCGTGGGCCCGGACCCTCTCGTGGAGGGACGCGCCACCCTCGTCGCTTCGGCTGCCTTCGGCGACCTCCGCTTCGCTCCGGTTGCGGTGGACCGGCACGACGAACGCGCCGTCGGGGAACTCGGCGTCGGCGGTCCGGAAGGGTAGTGGCTTCCCGCGAGCAGTTCGATGACACCGACTGGGCGATTGGAACGCCTC
>CAYMLW010000213.1:3138-5160 GCA_964391035.1 uncultured Gemmatimonadaceae bacterium | reverse complement strand
GTGGACGACTTCGTGACCCGGCCGGCGCAGCCCGTCGGCCAGGAGCCCGGCCAGCATGCGCAGAGAGGCCTCGCTCCCGGGCGCGAAGACGTAGGCGTACCCGGCCCGGTCCGGCAGCGGGATGCCGGCGGGCCCGGTAGCCATCGTGGTCGCGGGGGCAGCCGCAGCGGCCACGGCGTCGGCCGCGCCCACCGCGCCCACCGCGCCCGGCCCGTCCGTGGCCGGCCTCACGGCCATCGACGACCCGATGCCCGGCGTCCACCGCTCGAGCTCCGGCACCGGCGAGGCCGGAACCGTCCGGGTGGTGTGCCACGCGGGTACACGGAAGAGGAAGGGCAGGCTCCAGCCGGTCATGTCGTAGAAGCGGTCGCCGAGGCCGGCCTCCCGTCGCTCTCGCTCCTCGCGGAGGAAGTTTGGATCGAGAACGGGGTCGGGCTCGAGGAGCGTCCGGGCGAGGACGCCCTGGGGCTGGGCCAGGTCGACGACGTAGGAGCCGGCCGGGATGGTGGCCGTGGCGTCGTCGCCGGCGAACGCGGTGGCCCGGACCCGACGCTCGGCGTCGGTGCGGCCCACCTCGATGTCGTGGCGGAGGAGGAGTGCGGCGAGGGAGTCGGCCCGACCCTGGCCGTCCTGGCCGATGATGATGGTGCGCATCCCGCCGAGGGTGTTGCGGACGGCGTCCTGGCGGAAGGTCAGGAAGTCGGCGACCCGGCGCGCCCGGTCCCGGGCGGCGGTGCGCAGCGTGGCGCGGCTGGCGGTGTAGTGGTGGCGGGCGGCCTCGGCGAGGGTGAGGAGTGAGCCGTCCTCGCGCCGGATGACCCCGCCGTTGCTGGACGCCTGCTCGTAGGTCATGCCGACGGCCCCGGAATGGAGCGGCCAGGAGGGGCCGTAGCCCGGGAAGAACTCGTCGAAGCTCTCGCGGGTGAAGAAGCCCCAGCCGCGCTCGGCGAAGGCGGCGGCATTGGCCCGACCGAAGGCCTGCCAGCCCTCCCGGACCAGGGGGTGCACGTTGGCGTGGACCGGCTGCATGGGCGGCGCGAAGAAGTACGTCGAGCTCGAGCCCATCTCGTGCAGGTCGACGGCCACGTGGGGGTACCAGCTCCGGAACGCCATCATCCGGCCCCGGGTCTCGGGATGCGCGTGGACGACCCAGTCCCGATTGAGATCGAAGAGGTAGTGGTTCGTGCGGGCGCCGTGCCAGTCCTCGGTATGGACCACGGCCCGCGGGTGTGGATCCGGTCCGAACCGCCCCCGGTCCCATGCCACCTGGGCCACGTGCCGCTCGTGCCCGTCCGGGTTCTGGACCGGGTCGACGAGGGTGATGACGTTCTCCAGGATCTCCAGCGTCTCCGGGTCCTGCCCCGCGGCCAGCTGGTAGAGGGTGCCCATGGCGGCTTCCACGCCGCTCGCCTCGTTCCCGTGGACGGTGTAGCCGAGCCAGACGACGGTCGGCTGGTTGGCCACGAGGCCCTCGAGCTCGTCCGCCGTGGCGCCGCGGGGATCCGCGAGCCGCAGCGCGCCCGCCCGCAGCTCGTCGAGTCGGGACTGGTTGGCCGCGCTCGTCGCGGTGGCCAGGAGCACGGGCCGGCCCTCGTACGTGATGGCGACGGTATCGAGCCGGACCCGGTCACTGGCCTCGGCCAGCACGGTCAGGTACCGGACGAGCTGGTGGTGCGGCGTGAACGCTTCGCCCAGCTCGTAGCCCAGCACCGACGCGGGCGTCGGGATGGCGGTGTCGTAGGGGCCGGCGCCGCCGAGGGCGTGCTGGGCGGGGAGATGGCCGGGGAGGAAGAGGGCGGCCAGCGCGAGGACGGCGATCGGTACGGGACGCATCATGGGCATGTCAGGGTGATTCGGGGGTTCGGGCGCTCGGCCTTCGGCCTCGCTTTTCGGACGCTCGCTGGCGCTCGCTGTTCGGACGCTCGCTGGCGCTCGCTGTTCGGGCGCTCGCTGGCGCTCGCTGTTCGGGCGCTCGCTGTTCGGGCGCTCGCTGGCGCTCGCTGTTCGGGCGCTCGCTGGCGC
>CAYMLW010000213.1:0-3038 GCA_964391035.1 uncultured Gemmatimonadaceae bacterium | reverse complement strand
CTCGCTGTTCGGGCGCTCGCTGGCGCTCGCTGTTCGGGCGCTCGCTGGCGCTCGCAATCTGGGCTCGCTGGCGCTCGCCGGGCGTCGCTTGGCTCCGGTCGCCGGGGGTGGAGTGGGGTGGCCGAACAGGGAGGGCCGGAGGCTCGACCGACCGACGAGCAAGGCGCGTAGCGCCGCAGCGGCCGACCAGCGGAGGCCGAAGGCCGGAGCGTCCGAACAGCGAGGAGCGAAGCGACGAGCGGCCGTGCATCCTAGAAGCTCCCACTCAGCATGACCGCATTCGCGAACAGGGGCAGGAGCCCGCGCCAGAGCATGCGGAAGTTCGGGTCGCCGGTGAAGGCGACGATTCGGCCCGCGCCGACCCGCTCGGTCCAGAGGGCCGGCGAGCCGGCCACCCGGTCGGGCACCTCGGGCCAGAGGTAGCCGGCGAGGCGGAGGCGATCGGCATCGGCGTAGCGCAGGACGACCTCGCCGGGGCGGACGTCCTCGGGGGCCTGGTAGACGCGATCGCCGGAGAGCATGACGGGCAGCTCCCGGTCCGTCACGCCGGCCAGGAGGGGCGAGAGGGTGTCGCCCACGGCCCGGACGATGGCGCCGGGGACGGAGGTGTGGACCCGCCGGCCGGCCTCGTCCCGGACGGTGTCGCGGAGCACCTCGAGGCGGGCGAATCCGTCGTCGGAAGTCAACCAGCGGGTCGCGCCGTCTAGGGTGACCAGGACGCCGCCATCCCGGACCCAGTCGTGCAGCCGCTCGCCGTTCCGGCTGTCCAGGCCGCCGCCCCACATGGATGGGAGCACGACCACGTCGAAGTGGTCGAGGGCGCCGGCGAGGCGGTCGAGGGCGACGCGGGTGACGGGGAGACGGAGCCGCTGGTCGAACGCGAACCAGGCGGCGCCGAAGGAGTAGGGCGAGATGCCGTCGCCGCCGACCAGCGCGACGCGGGCCGGCGGGATGACCTCGACGCTGTTGCTGCCGAGGTCGGTGCCCTCGTCGGCCAGGGCGGTGTCGAGGGCCCGGACCCGGGCGCCGGTCTCGGCGGCGCGGGCGCGCATCACGGCGTGCAGGTCTGAGCCGCCGATATCGACATCGCGGTTGCGGTGGACCGGGACCACAAAGCCGCCGTCGGGGAAATCGGCGTCGCCGATGCGGAAGGGGCGGGGTGCGTGGCGGACGCGGATGCTGTCGGCCAGGAGCGAGCCCAGGAGCCGGTACGACGCCTCGGGGCCGGCCTCGAAGGCGTAGGCAAAGCGGGCACGGTCGAGGAGCGGGGCGGCGTTGGCGTCCGGGTCCGCCGCGTTGCCGGCGGTGGCGCTGGTGGCCCCGGCGGCGGCGGTGACCCCGGCAGCGACGGCCGCGCTGCGTGCCCGGCCGGAGACGAAGACACCGTCGACCGGCTCGGCATCGGGGGCCTCGCCGGTCCACCAGGCGTCGACCCGGAAGGTGTAGGGAAGCGACCAGGCGGTGACGTCGTAGAACCGGTCGCTGCGGCCCTCGCGGCGGGCGGCCAGCTCCTCCTCGATGAAGTCCTGTGGCAGCTCGGCATCGGGCTCGAGGATGGCCCGTGCCAGGCGGGCCTGGGGCTGGGCGAGGTCGATGACTCATGCGCCGGCGGGCAGCTCGACGGTCCGGCGGTCGGTCTCACCGTACGCGGTGGCCCGGACCCGACGACTGGCGGGGAGCCGGCCGACCTCGATCTCGTTGCTGAGGAGCACGTCGACCAGGGCGGCGGCCCGGCCCTGGGCGTCGGGCTCGAGGATGACGGTGCGGAGCTCCGCGCCGCGGCTATCGGTCACGGCGGAGCGCCGGAAGTCCAGGTAGCTCCGGACGCGATCGGCGCGCCGGGTGGCGGCCGTGCGGATCGTCGCCACGCTCGTGGTGTGATGGTGGGCGGCGGCCTCTTCCAGGGTCAGGACCGTGCCGTCGTCCCTGCGGATGGCGCCGCCGCCGCTGGACGCCTGTTCGTAGGTCATCCCGATGGCGCCGGTGAGGACGGGCCAGGAGACGCCGTAGCCCGGGTAGAACTCGTCGAAGCTCTCGCCGGTGTAGAAGCCCCAGCCGTACTCGGCCATGGCGGCGGCATTGCCCCGGGCGAAGATGTCCCACCACCCGGGGATGGCGGCCTCGACGTTCGGGTTCAGCGGCTCCATGGGGGGCGCGAAGAAGTAGGTCGAGTTCGAGCCCATCTCGTGCAGATCGACGGCCACGTGGGGCGCCCACTCGAGGAACGCGTGGGTGCGGCCGACGGTTTCGGGGTGGCTGTGGAGGAACCAGTCCCTGTTCAGGTCGAAGAGGTAGTGGCTGGTGCGGGCGCCGGGCCAGGGCGCGTCGTGGACCATGGCGCCGGGGTAGGGGTCGGGGCCGAAGGCGCCCCGGTCCCGCATCACGTCCTGGACGTGGCGCTCGTGCCCGTCCGGGTTCTGGACGGGATCGATCAGGACGACGGTGCTGTCGAGCAGCATCCGCGTCTCGTGATCCCTCCCGGCCGCCAGCTCGTACAGCGTGGCCAGGGCGGCCTCGACGCCGCTGGCCTCGTTGCCGTGGATCGTGTAGCCGAGCCAGACGATGGCCGGCGTGATGGCGACGGCCCGGTCCAGCTCCGGGGCGGGAACGCCCCGGGGATCGGCGAGGCGCCGGGCGTTCGCGCGGATCTCGTCGAGCCGGGCCTGGTTGGCCTCGGAGGTCACGACCGCCAGCAGGACCTCGCGCCCTTCGAAGCTCATGCCCACGGTGTCCAGCCGGACGCGGTGGCTGGCGTCGGCTACCGCCTCGAGGTATCGAATGATCCGGTCATGGGGCGTGAAGCGGTCGCCGAGCTCGTGGCCGATGACCGCGGCCGGCATCGGGATCGCGGGGTCGTAGTCGCCGTCGCCCGGTCCGAGCTGGGCCGCGGCCCCGACGGGGACGAGGAGCAGCGCGAGGAGGGGCGGCAGGAAGCGATGGACGGGCATGGGCGGGTCGTCTCCGGGTGTGTTGTCCGTTGGTGGGGAGGATTGTAGGAGCCGGGAGGACAGGAGGCCAGCGGCCGGGGTCGCGAGTCG
>CAYMLW010000212.1:0-7345 GCA_964391035.1 uncultured Gemmatimonadaceae bacterium | reverse complement strand
CTGCCCCACCTGCGGGGCGAATGGCAGTCGGTCAGCCAGTTTATGACACAGTAGTACTAGCGTCCAGCCGCCCCGGCCGCCTACGGCTCGAGGGACACGCCCAGCACCGCGGTCAGCGGGATCCCCGGCCGGTCGAAGGCCGTCTGGTAGTCCGTGTCCAGCAGGTTCGACACGCGCAGGTAGACGGCGCGTCCGGCCCCCAGGTGGTAGTTCACCGTGCCGTCGACTCGCAGGTATCCGTCGATGGCGACGCGGCGGCCGCTGAACCGCTCGCTGAGCACGATCTGCCGGTCCAGGTACGTGGCCCGGGTCATCAGCTCGAGGTCGGGGAGCACCCGGGCATGGAGGTACGCGCTGCCCATGAGCTCCGGACGGAACGGCAGGCTGCCTCCCTCCGGGTATTGCTCGGGCGGGAGCCCGGTGTTGTCCACGACCTCGGTCCATGTCCTGGTGACCTGGAGGCCGGACACCACATCGGGGCCGAACCGGTACCGGACGCTGCTCTCGACGCCCCGGGCCCGGCTCTCGCCGACGTTGCGGTTCTGGAGGCGGTCCCCGCTGCCGGGCACGGTCCGGATCAGGTTCTCGTAGTCCTGGTGGAAGCCGGTGAGGCTCAGGGCCAGGCGGCCCAGCTCGAGGTCCACGCCGGCCTCCCAGCTCACGCTGGTCTCCGCCTCGAGGTCGGGGTTCGGCGCGATGAACGGATCGTCCTGGAACTGCTGCCGGAGGTTCGGCACCTTGTACGCCCGGCCGGCGGCGCCTCGCAGCCTGAGCCGGTCCGGGACGACGTGAAGCACCACGCTGCCCCGGGGCGTGATCTCGGTGCTGAGGCCCTCGTAGCGCTCGGCCCGGGCCCCGATCATGAAGTCGAGACGCGGGTGCGGGCGGCCCCGGAGGTCGGCGAAGGTGGCCAGGCTGGAGCGGTCGAATTCGGCCTCGTTGTCGCCGAAGTCGCCGGCCAGGGTGGTGAAGAGGTCCTCGCGCTCCCAGGACGCGCCGAAGGCGGCGGCGAAGCGGGCCTCCGCGGGATCCGGGGCCGTGGCGTAGCTCCCGAGGTACTCGACCGTGGTGCGCAGGAGGTCGCTCGTGGCCGTCAGGTCCGCGTCGACCACGAAGAAGTCGTCCGGCTGCTCGATGTGGTCGCGCTCGTCGATGTACCGGAAGTCCTGGCGGAAGGCGGAGACATCCAGGCCGTGGGTCCAGAGGGTCGAGGCGTCGAAGCGGGCGCGACCGGTCACCACGTAGCGGTCGCGCTGAAGCCGGGCATTGGGGTCCAGCGGGACCCGGGTCACGCCGGCGTCCCGGACGGGATGGCCCGACTCGACACCGATGAATCGGGCGATGCCGGTCACGCTGAACCGATCGGCGGGGTACGCATCGATCCGGAGGGAGCCGTCGCGGGTCCAGGTGTCGTGCGGCTCGTCATAGATCCCCCGGTTGTACGCCAGCCCGGCGCCGGCCGAGTAGAGCAGTTCGGCCGTTCCGCCGCGGGCCACCGCATTGCCGCGGAAGCTCCCGCCGGCGTCGATCCCACCGCCGCCCTCGAGGGCCCCGCCGAGCTGGAGCGGGCCCGCCGTTCCGCGCGGCGTGATGAACTGGACCACGCCGCTCACCGCGGACGAGCCGTACAGCGCGCTCTGCGGTCCGCGGGCGACCTCGATCCGGCCCACGTTCGTCAGCGTGACCCCCTGGAAATCGAAGAAGCCGCCGTTCTCGTTGACCTGGACGCCGTCCATCAGGATCTGGGTGAAGACCTCCTCGCCGCCCCGCAGCCGGATGATCGACGGGCCGCCCGGGCCGGTCGCCTCGTCGATGAAGGCACCGGGGACCTCGCGCAGCGCCTCCATGGCGTACGGGGGACGCTCCGCCTCGAGGACGGTTTCCGGGATCACGCTCACCGCGAAGCCGGTGCGGCTGGGTCGGAGCGGCAGTCGGCTGACCGTCACCATGACCGGGTCGATAGGGATCGCCGTGGAGTCGCGGGCCTGGGCCGTGTCGGGCCGCTCCTCCTGGGCCGAAGCGGGTCGGACGAGGGCCGGGGCGAGGCAGAGCAGGCAGGCGGCGATGCTCGCCACGGCCCTCGCGGGTCGCGGGCGGGCACGGTGGCGGGTCGGGGGGTCGCGATCGGACGCGGAACGTGTGTTCATCGTGCCTCCAGCAGAGGGGCGGAGTAGGTTGGGCAGGCAGCCTCGCCGGTGGGGGGACCCGCATCATCATCGGATCCTGGTACCCGACGGGTCCCACTATGACAACAAACGGATACCGCGTGCAACCTGATACCGAAGAACAGAATCCGGGCGGTGGCGGCATCCGTTCCCGGAGCGGGGAATGGTCGGGGGTCCTGCTCTTCTTCCTGGCGAACACGCTCTTCGCGGCCGGACTCTACTTCCACGCCTTCCTCTACAACTTCTACCTCCAGGGTCTGGGACACGGGGAGGGGGTCATGGGCGTGGCGGCGGCGGCCCTCTCGGCCGGAGGCGTGCTCGCCCTGATCCCCGCCGGCATTCTGGTTGACCGGTTCGGCGTCCTCCGGGCCTACCTCGGCGCCGCGTTCGTGGCCTGCGCCGGCCTCGCCGCCGGCGCCCTGGTCGAGGACCCCGTGCCCGTCTACCTGGCCGCAGCCGTCGCGGGGGCCGGGGCCGCGGGCTTCCGGGTCGCCATGGGCCCCGCCATCATGCGACTCGCGGGCCCCGGCATCCGGGCCCGCGCCTTCTCCTGGAACACCGCGGTGCTGGTCGGCTCCGGCGCCGGCTGGACTGCGGCCGCCGGGGCGATCAGCGCCTGGCTGATGCCGGTCCTGGGCGGCGGTCGGCTCGAGGCCCACCGCGTCGCGCTGCTCCTCGGCGCCGGAGCGACGCTGGTGGCCGCGGCTGTCGCGCCGCTGGCGCTGCGGAGAGCGAGGGGCCGCGTGGGCGAGGGCGGGGACTCCCACGTGGGCCCGGACGTCTCGCTGGGGCACCACGGGGAGGGCGGCCCGGCGCCGGCGTGGCTGCGAGGGCTCGGCCGACTCGCCATTCCGCCCCACCTGGGCCTCATCATCCTGGTGGTCGGCGTCTTCTGGACGGCCGGTGCTCTCGCCCTGCCCTTCTTCAACATCTACTTCCAGCGGGAGCACGCCCTGTCCATCGACCGGATCGGCGTCATCCTCAGCGTCGGCCAGATCCTGACGGCGGCGGCCGTGTTCGCCAGCGGCGAGAGCGCGGCGCGGGTGGGGCCCCGGCGGATGCTGATCCTCTGGATGTTCCTCTTCCCGCCCGCCATCTGGGCGCTGGGTCTCGCGGGGGGTCTCGTCACGGCCATCGGCTTCTACATGGTCCAGGCGTTCGTGCTCCCGGCCGTCAATCCGCTCGTCGATCAGGTGCTGCTGGAGCGGGTGGCGGAGTCGCGGCAGGGGGCGCTCTCGAGCTGGCGCAATCTGGCGGTGGAAGGCAGCGGGCTGCTGGGGGCGACGGTCGGGGGCTACCTGCTGCAGGCGTCGTCCTTCAGCGGGCTGTTCGGAGTGGCGGGCGGCATCGCCCTGGTGGCGAGCGTCGCCGCGCTCCTGCTGCTGCGACGGCTCGGGGCCGGCGCGCCGGGGTCGGGCGGATAGGCGGCGCGGCCGGAAGGTTGGGCGTCGTCGTGCCGGGATGACCGGGAGTCAGGAACCACGCCGGGAACCCAGGGAGACGGTCCGTCGCAGGATCCGGTAGAACCGCTCCCTGTACTGGCGGGTCAACCGGCGGAGCGAGCGGCCGGCCGGAGCGGGGGCGAGCATGTGGACCAGGCGACGGAGGTAGTCCCCCTGCGTCTCGCACCACATGAAGCTCTCCGCCAGCGAGACCGATTCCAGCCGTTGGGCGTCGGCGGGCGCGAGCCCGGAGACGATGCGCCGCATCCGCGCGGTAGCCGCGTCAGTGACCCTCCGCAGAATCGCCGGATCGACGGTGCCCGGGGCCAGTCGCTCGGCCAGGGCGAGGGCGGGATAGCAGAAGCGGTCGAGGTCCCGGTCCCGCAGCGCCGCCTCGGCCTCGGCCCACTCGAACGCGCCCGTCGCTCGGTCCCGGCGGATCATCAGCACCAGCTCCACGATACGGACCAGGGTCAGGTTGTACAGCCCTTCCGATGCGTGGAGGGCGTGGTAGAGGAGTCGCTCGGGCTGCTGGAGAACGCGGACCGGGGCGCCGAGCTCGGGCGCCGGGCGGCCGGTGCTCTCGTCCAGCCGCGTCGGTCGCACGGTCCGCACGCCGAAGAAGTTGCGCTCCAGGGAGGCGTGCAGGTCGATCGCGTACTGGCTGTCGGCGTGGAGGAGCTCGAGGGACCGGGGGACCCGCGACGACGCCGGCGCGAGCAACGTCGTCTTCTCCGGCCTCCGTTCCCGAGCGCCGACCGTGTAGCCGGCGCCCAGGAGCGCCGCCTCGGCCGCCTGGAAATCGGCCGGCCGAACCGCCATGTCGACGTCCATTGCGGGGCGCGTGCCGGGCTCGGGGAAGTACGCCCGGGCCGTGTGGGCAGACTTCACGACCAGCGGCTCGATCCCGATGGCCTGGAGCGCGCCGGCCGCGCGTTCGAGCTCGACCTGGAGCCGGTCGGCCCGGGCTCGGCCGTGGGCCAGGTGCAACTCGAAGAGCCGTCTGGTCAGCGGATCGGCGGAGAGCCGGTCGTGCTCGAGCCAGTACCCGAGCAGCGGGCCCATGCCGGCGGTGTATGCCGCAACGCCGAGGGTCCGGGTTCCATCCGGGTCCCCGGCCGGGATCGGGCATCGCTCCTCGGCCAGGGCGGCCCGGGTGACGCGTTCGATCTCCCGGAGCGCGAGGCGCCAGGAAGCCGGCGTGACCTCGGGCCAGTGGTAGGAGGGACGCCCCTGCCGCCGGGCCCACTCGAAGCGCGCCATGACGGCCTCGGCATCCAGCTCGATCTGCCATGGCATGTCGCCCGCCGGGTCCCTCGGCCTCATTCCTCGTTCTCGGCAACCACGCCCGGCCCCGGCTGGATCCCTCGGTGCCGGTAGCTCAATGATTGCATGGTGGTCCACGGCGAGCGTCTCCGGTCTCTGCTGCCGGAGACGGTGCATGGGGTGGAGCCGGTGGCGCCGCCGGCGGGGCGAACGGCGTAGAGGCCTAGGTCGCCACTTTGATCACGCGGTCCACATAGCGGTCGATGCCGGCGATGACGTCCACGACATCGCCCTTGCCCTGGGCATTGGCCACGTCCCTGGCCAGTGCCAGGAGCTCGGTCCGCACGCGGTCCCGATTGTCGGCGCTCTGGGCTGTGCGACGGCGACTCGGCGCCGCCTTCGTGGACTTCGGCTTCTCCTTGCGGGGCTTCATCGCCCGCTTGACCTGCAGCGGGTACGTCGCATTGAACTGACGGGCCGTCAGCTTCGTGACGTCGGGATCGACCTTCTTGGCCTTTTCGAGCAGCTCGGGATTGGAAATGTCGGGGTTCTTCTTCAGCGCAGCCTCGACGACTTCCATGACCTTGGGGTTGGCCTCGGCCATGATTCTCCTCTGATACTACGGGTGTACCGGGTCTGTCGGATTCAATATCGAACAATAAGAGCGCGTATATGACGGAAAGTCAAGGTCGGGAAACAATGGATGGTGGGGGAGAAGGGGGTGCGTTGCGGCCGTCCGGCTGGCGCGGTCCGGGGCGATCCCCTAGCTTCCGGGCCGTTCCGAGCCCGATGGAGGAGAATGGAGATGAAGCGGACCAGCATCGCGGTGGCGCTGCTCGTCGTTGTCGCCGCTTGTGGCGACCCGGTGACCAGCGATGATCGGGGCTATACGAAGGCGCCTCTGGAGAACCCAGGTCTGATGGTGGAGGGCGAGGCGTCGTCGCCGATGAACGACCTCGGGGAGCCGGGCCTGCTGAACGATCGGAGGCCGGCAGACCCGGTGGGCGGCTCCTAGAAGAGCGGCGGCTTGGGCCGCTGAGCCCGGTGGAAGAGCTGGATCTGCTCGCGCTCTCCCAGGCTCTGGGCCCGGCGTAGGGCGATGCCCGGGGGCACGTGCCAGTCCACGCCGGCCGAGACGGGTCCCGGGGCCGAGAGCTTGCCGTCGCGTCGGAACAGGAGGGCATTGTGCCAGGTGCCGTCCGCGTCGGGCGTCGATCGGACCCACACTTCCTGCCGCTGCCCTTCGATGATCAGAGTGCCGAGCCGCTCCTCGACGGCCGGATAGGCGCCATGCACCGGGGTTCCTCCACCGCTCGTTCTTCCACCTGCAACTGTTCCCATCTATATCCAGCCACCCGTTCCCTGGATCGAGCCCGGCAGCCTGACGTCCCGTCGATTCCGGCACCGGCCTCGTGGGGACATAAGGGTCCACTCCGAGGGCCGCGAGCGCAAGAGTCAGTCTGCCCTCGGCCTTGCCGTGCGACGGGGAGCGGTCCACTTTCCGCACCGACGCGGACCGCCGGCACGCACCCTCGCCCGCGTCCCGCCCGTGCCGCGGCAGGCGGCAGTCGGTTCCGAAGCCCCGAACGCAGCAGCCACATGAATCAATCCGCGATCCTCACCCTGGTCCTGATCGGCGGCTTCGTATGGGGCGGCCTGATCCTGCTGGTCGTCACGGCGCTCCGTAAGGAGAAGGCGAAGGGTGGGGAGGGGTAGGCCGTGCCGCGTCGCGATGACCTGAAGACGATCCTGCTCCTCGGCTCCGGCCCCATCGTGATCGGGCAGGCCTGCGAGTTCGACTATTCCGGCACGCAGGCGGTCCGGGCGTTGCGGGAGGAGGGCTACCGGGTGGTGCTGGTGAACAGCAACCCCGCCACGATCATGACGGACCCGGACCTGGCCGATCGGACCTACATCGAGCCCATCACGCCGGAATGGGTGGAGCGGATCATCGAGCGGGAGCGACCCGACGCGCTACTGCCGACCATGGGTGGCCAGACGGCGCTGAATGTGGCCCTCGAGCTGTACGACCGGGGCGTGCTCGATCGGTGGGACGTGGAGCTGGTGGGCGCCGATGCCCGGGCCATCCGGATGGCGGAGGACCGGGAGGAGTTCGCGAAGGCCATGGCCCGGATCGGGCTGGCCGTGCCCCACGGCGGATTCGCCCGGAGCATGGACGACGCCCTCGAGATCGTCGACGACACCGGCTACCCGGCCATCATCCGGCCGTCCTTCACCCTCGGCGGCACCGGCGGCGGGATCGCGTACAACCGGGAGGAGTTCCGGGACGCTGTCCAGCGGGGGCTCGACCTGTCGCCCATCCACGAGGTGCTGATCGACCGCAGCGTCATCGGGTGGAAGGAGTACGAGCTCGAGATGATGCGGGACGCCGCCGACAACGTGGTGGTGGTCTGCTCGATCGAGAACATCGATCCCATGGGCGTGCACACCGGAGACAGCGTGACCGTGGCG
>CAYMLW010000211.1:0-7365 GCA_964391035.1 uncultured Gemmatimonadaceae bacterium | reverse complement strand
GATCGTGGTGTGGTTCTCCGCCGCCGTGACGTCCAGCGTCAGCCCGCCCGACTCACCCTGCCGCTGCTTCTCCGGATCGTCCGTCGTGAGGTCCGGGCTGATGATCTCCCACGTCTCGCCCCGGTCCGGACTCCGATGCACGAACTGGCTGCCGTAGTAGACCACGGCCGGGTCGAACGGGTCCAGGGCGATGCCCGCGTTCCAGTTGAACCGGAGCTCCGTCGCCGAGTCGGGCGACGGTGGGCGGATCCCCTGTCCGCCGGAGGTGGCGAGATCGAACCGCTGCAGGTTCCCGCCCTGGCTCATGCTGTACCCGAAGGTCGGATCGCCCGGGTCGATCAATGCGGCGAAGCCGTCGCCGAAGCCGAGCTCCTCCCAGTGGTGCGCCATGATGTTCGCGCCCGCGAACGACGGCGTCTCCCACACCTGGCTCGGACCGCGCCACGATCCGTTGTCCTGCAGTCCGCCATAGACATTGAACGGGACCTCGTTGTCCACGCTGAGGTGGTAGAACTGCGCCAGTGGCAGGTTCTCCACGAACCACCACGCGTCGCCACGGCTGTGGCTGATGTACACCCCGCCGTCGTTGCCCGAGATGATCGTGTGCCCGTCGTCGGAGGCCCACAAGGCATGGTGATCGACATGCACGCTCGACCACGGCGCGATGTTCTCGAACGTCCGCCCCCCGTCCTCGCTCATGGTCAGGTCGCCGCTCACACGGTACACCCGGTTCTCGTTCGTCGGGTCGACGTGGATCCGGCTGTAGTAGAACGGCCGGTCGTTCACGTCCCGGTCCGTGTTGACCGCTGTCCAGCTGATGCCGCCGTCCTCGGTCCGCAGCAGCGCGCTCCGCTCCGCCTCCACCAGCGCGTAGGCCACGTTGGCATCGTTGGTCGCGTACGCCAGCCCGATCCGGCCCAGCTCCCCCTCCGGAAGCCCGTCATCCGACGTCAGCCGCTCCCAGCTCTCGCCCCCGTCCCAGCTCTGCCACAGCCCGCTCCCCGACCCGCCGCTCTCGAAGAACCACGGCCAGCGCCGGAACTCCCAGGTCGAAGCCAGCAGGTGCTCCGGATTGCTCGGGTCCATCGCGAGCTCGAACGCGCCGGTCCTCTCATCGACGTAAAGCACGTTCCGCCAACTGGTTCCGCCATCAACGGACTTGAATACGCCCCGCTCCGTGCCATCGCTCCACGCCGGGCCCAGGGCCGTCAGCCAGACCACGTCCGGGTCGTACGGGTGCACCAGGATCGCCTCGATGTGCTCCGTGTCCTCGAGCCCGAGGAACGACCACGTCCGGCCGCCATCTCTCGTCTTCCACACGCCCCGACCGACGCCCATGCTGTTCCGCGCATTCGCCTCGCCGGTGCCGACGTACACGATGTGGGGTGCCGAAGCGGCGATTCCGATGGCGCCGACGGAGTTGACCGGGATTGCGTCCATGACCGGTGCCCAGGTGAAGCCGGCGTCGACGGACTTCCAGAGGCCGCCCGTCGCGGAGCCGACCCAGATCTCCCGCTCGTCCCTGGGGGAGACGGCGAGGGCCGCGACGCGGCCGGACGTGCCGGGAGGACCGATCGGGCGGGCGTCGAGGGAGTGGAAGACGGTGTCGATAGTGACCGGTGTGGGCGCGCGCTGCTGGGCGGCGAGGGCCGAGGGTGGGGCGCCAGCGGTCGCGCAGGCGTTGGCCAGGAGGCCGGCGAGCAGCGACAGGGCGGCCCGGGCGGATCGGGGCATGGCGGTCTCCGTGTGTATGGTCTGGAACGGGTGGCGTGGAGGAGATGATACCCGTGTGGTCCGCCGTGCGGCAAACTCCCTCGCGGATCGGGGCTGGCGCGCGGAAGGCTCCGCTGCAATCTTGCCGGTATGCGCGGTCTGCTGGTTGTTCCCCTGTCCCTTCTCCTCGCGGTGGCCGGCTGCGGCGATCGTCCGGCGAGCGAACCGGACGACAGCCTGCGGTCGGCCCTGGCGTCGTCTCCCCAGGCGGTCTCGCTGCTCGGCGAGCCGTTGTACGCGCTCGAGCAGGACCCCGAGGACATCGAGACGCTCCTCGCCCGGGTCGACTCCGCGGAGGCTGCGGTGGCGGCGAACCCGGAGGACGCCGATGCCCTGATCTGGCTGGGTCGTCGGTTGGCCTACGCCGGGCTCTACCGGGACGCCATCGACGCGTTCACCACGGGCATCGAGCGCTTCCCCGACGATGCCCGATTCTACCGGCACCGGGGCCACCGCTACATAACGGTCCGGAAGTTCGACCGGGCGATCGAGGACCTGGAGTACGCGGCGCGCCTGGTCAGCGGGCAGGAGGACCGGGTAGAGCCGGACGGCCAGCCGAACGCGGCCGGCGTCCCCCGGAGCACGCTCCAGACCAACATCTGGTACCACCTGGGGCTGGCACGCTACGTGGTGGCGGACTACCGGGGCGCCGCCCACGCGTTCCGGACGGGGCTGCGGCTGTCGCCGAACGACGACATGCGGGTGGCCATGGCGGACTGGCTCTGGATGGCCCTCATGCGGCTGGACCGCGAGGACGACGCCCGGGCGGCGATCGAGTTCGTGGAGCCCGAGATGGACATCCTCGAGAACCAGGCCTACCACCGTCGGCTCCTCCTCTACAAGGGCGTCCTGCCGCCGGATTCGCTGCTCCGCGAGGCCGGTTGGGACCGCCGGCGTGGGCGGGACGGGGACGAAGCCCTCCAGGTAGCGACGTACGGCTACGGCCTCGGCACGTGGTACCAGGTCCGCGGCGACCCGCTCCGGGCCCGGGCCCGCTTCGAGGACGTTCTCGGCACCGGCTACTGGCCGGCCTTCGGCTACATCGCCGCCGAGGCGGAACTGGCCCGCATGCAGAGCCTGGCGCCCACACTGACCGTCGTGGATTCGGCCGGCTGATCCAGGAGCAGGGCGGCCCGTTGACGATTCGGGCGCCGACTCGCGTACCTTCAGGGGTACCCTCACCTCGAACCAAGCGGCTGGAGACGCACCATGGGAGCTGTCGCGCTGGGGTTCATTCTGATCGCCGGGATCTTCCTGCTGTTGTTCCTCTCGATCGCCGCGGCCGGCGTCGTCATCTACAACCGGCTGGTCGCGCTGCGCGTCGAGAGCGAGACGGCCTGGTCGGATATCGACGTCCAGCTCAAGCGGAGGCACGACCTCATCCCGAACCTGGTCGAGACGGCCAAAGGGTATGCGGGTCACGAGAAGGAGACCCTCGAGTCCGTGACCCGGGCGCGCAGCCAGGCCGTGGATGCGCGGGACGCCTCGCCGCAGGAACGGGCGGGCGCGGAGAACATGCTGACCCAGGCCCTCGGGCGCCTCTTCGCCCTGGCCGAGGCGTATCCGCAGCTGCGGGCGGCAGAGCCGTTCCAGGAGCTCCAGCACTCCCTCAGCGCCGTCGAGGACGCCCTCCAGAACGCCCGCCGCTACTACAACGCCACCGTGCGCGAGCTGAACACGCGGGTCCAGCAGTTCCCGTCCAACCTGGTGGCGGGCGCGGCCGGCATCGGCACCAGGGAGTTCTTCGAGGTCGACGCTCCCGAGGAGCGGGAAGCGCCCCGGGTCGAGTTCTGATGCGACATCGCGTCGCGGCCGTCGGGCTCGCCCTGGTCGGTGTCGCTCTCGCCGGCAGCGCCCTGGCCGGGCCCGCAGCGGCCCAGAGGTCGCTGGTCTTCGAGGAGCTCCACTCCGAGATCGCGGTCCAGCCGTCCGGCGACCTCCTGATCACGGAGACGCTGATCCCGACCTTCACCGGCCAGTGGAACGGGATCATACGCATCCTGGAGCGGGGACACACCACGGCCGCGGGACGGCGTGAGAGTCTCGACATCGAGATCCTGGGCGCCGCCGACGAGCACGGCCTCGCCCTCCGCTACGAGGTGGACCGGAGCAGCAGCCAGGTGGAGGTCCGGGTCTGGGTCCATGACGCCCGGGATCGCACCGCGCACGTCGAGCTCCGGTACCGTGTGAGCGGCGCGATCCGCTACTTCGCTCCGGACTCGGCCGGCCTCGACCAGCCCTACGACGAGCTCTACTGGCAGGCCACGGGGACGAACTGGGAGGTCCCGATCCGGGAGGCGACGGCCCGGGTCGTCCTGCCGCCCGGCGCCACGCCGCTCCAGGCGGCGGCGTACGTGGGTCGGTCGGCCTCGGCCAGCCAGGTCCCGGTGGAGGAGACCGCCGGAGCGGTGACGGCGCGGAGCGGTGAGCGGCTGGACCCGGGCGAGGGGCTGACGGTGGCGGTAGCGTGGCCGGCGGGTCACGTGGCCATACCGGCGGGCGTGGAGCGGTCGGCGCCGGTGCAGCTCGGGCCATCGGGCGAAGAGCCTCCGTCGGCCACCCTCGACGACCTCGGCCAGGCGACCTGGCTGGCATGGCTGCCTCTCCTCCTGCCGTTCCTGGCCTTCTGGGGCGGGTACCGGGCGTGGAGCCAGCGGGGTCGTGACCCGAGGTCCCGGGCCATTACGGTGCGCTGGGAGCCGCCCGAGGACCTCAGCCCCGCGGAGGTGGGCACGCTGGTCGATCATACGCCCCACATGCACGACATCGTCTCGACGCTCGTGGACCTGGCGGTACGCGGCTACATCGTGATCGAGGAGCGGGAGAAGAAGGGGTTCCTCAAATTCGGCAAGGACTATGCATTCCACCTGGTCCGGCCCCACTCGGACTGGGCTGGCCTCGCGGAGCATGAACGACGGTTCCTGAACGGCCTGTTCGAGGGGGCCCGGGGCCGGGAGGTGCTGGGCTCGCTGGCGGCGGAGGGCTCGTTCCTGGACAACGTTCTCGAGTCGGTGGCCGGGGAGCCAGCCTCGGAATCCGCGCCTGACGGCGCCGTGGACAGCGTGCGCCTGTCCGATCTCCAGAACCAGTTCTACAAGACCATCCCGAAGATCAAGGAGGCGATCCTCGATGCCCTCGTGGCCAGGGGCCACTACCTGCGGCGCCCCGACCGGGTGCGGACGCTCTGGGGCGTGCTGGCCGGCGGCGCAGGCCTCCTGGCCGCCACCTCGGTCGTGGGATTCGGCATGGCCACGCCCACCAGTCTGGCCTACGCCTTCGCGGTCCTGTTCGGGGGCGTGGGGAGCGCCGTGATCCTCGCCGTCTTCGCCTTCCTGATGCCTGCTCGCACGCGGGAGGGGGCCCGGGCCCGGGAGGCCGCCCTCGGATTCAAGCGGTTCCTCGAACAGGTGGAGTCGCCTCGCTACAAGCGCATGATCCAGTCGCCCGACCAGTTCGAGAAATACCTGCCCTTCGCCATGGCCTTCCGCTGCGAGGAGAAGTGGGCGAAGGCGTTCGAGGACCTGGTGAGCGAGCCGCCCGACTGGTACCACGGCAGCCACGGCGCCTTCCACACCTCCGTATTCGCCAGCGACATGGGCACGCTGGCCAGCGCGGCCGGCTCCACCATGGCGTCGTCTCCCTCGAGCTCCGGCTCCGGTGGTGGCGGGAGCGTGGGGGGCGGCAGCGGCGGCGGTGGAGGCGGCGGCTTCTGATCGAGCGTACCGCCACCGGCCTCCGTCGGTTCGTGGCCGGCCTGGTCCTGTTCGACGCCGCCGACACGCTCGCCGAGCTCGGACTCCCGGGCCACACCGGGTCAGACCCCATGAGCCAGGGGAGCCGCACGCGCACATGAGTTCCGGTACGGTCCCGTCCGGCCCCGCGGATATCGACCCGCGCTACGCCGCGTTCCTCGACCTCTTCAACCGCACGCAGTACTGGGAGAGCCACGAGGCGCTCGAAGGCCCGTGGCGCGAGTCGGGCAGCGAGTTCTACCACGCGCTGATCCTCTATGCCAGCGCGTTCGTCCACGTACAGCGCGGCAATCGACACGGGCTCGCCGCGCAACTCGGCAAGGCGCGACCGCTGCTCGAGCCCCGCCGACCCTCCTATCTGGGCCTCGACGTGGACGCCATCCTCGAGCACGCCGCCGTCTGTCGCCACCTCGTGGCCGAGAACCGGGAGGCGCCCGCCGAGGCCTGGGACGTCCTGATCCCACGGCCCCGCCTGCGCTTCCAGGCCGAGCTCGTGCGCGGGGATGAGCCGGAGCTCGACGGCGGCGAGTCGTGAGCCGACCCCGTGTCGTGATCCTGGGCGGCGGCTTCGGCGGCCTGTACTGCGCCCGCGCACTCCGGGGCGCCGATGTGGACATCACGCTCATCGACCGCCGCAACTACCACCTCTTCCAGCCGCTGCTCTACCAGGTGGCGACGGCCTCCCTCTCGCCCGCCGATGTGGCCAGCCCGATCCGGGCGATCCTCAAGCGCCAGAAGAACATCGAGGTCTGGCTCGCGGAGGCCACCGGAATCGATACCGGGAACCGCGTCGTCGAGCTCCGGGACGGACGGGTCCCCTACGACTACCTCGTGGTCGCGACCGGCGTCACCCACCACTACTTCGGCAACGACCAGTGGGCCCACCGGGCGCCCGGACTCAAGACCGTCGACGACGCCCTCGAGATCCGACGCCGGTTCCTCCTGGCCTTCGAGGCCGCGGAGCGGGAAGGCGACCCGGATGCCCGCCAGCGACTCCTCACCTTCGTCATCGTGGGCGCCGGCCCCACCGGCGTCGAGCTCGCCGGCGCCATGGCCGAGATCGCCCGGCAGTCCATCCCCAGGGACTTCCGCTTCATCGACACCACCGCGGCCCGGATCATCCTGCTCGAGGGCGCCGACCGCGTCCTCCCGCCCTACCCGCCCGACCTCTCCGCCTCCGCACGGGCCCAGCTCGAGCGCCTGGGCGTCGAGGTCCGCACCGACGCCCTCGTCACCGGCATCGACGAGGACGGCGTCCACACCGGCGACGAGACCATCGCCACCGACAACGTCTACTGGGCCGCCGGCATCGCTGCGTCCCCCCTCGCCCGGGCTCTCGACGCCCCCCTCGATCCCGCCGGACGCGTCCGCGTCGAGCACGACTGCTCCCTGCCCGGACACCCCGATGTCTTCGTCATCGGCGACCTCGCCCACTTCGAGCAGGACGGCCAGCCCCTCCCCGGCGTCGCCCAGGTCGCCATCCAGTCCGGACGCCATGTGGCGAAAATGATCCGCGGCGACATCCAGGACCGCCACCGCTCCGCCTTCCGATACCGCGACCTCGGCAACCTCGCCACCATCGGCCGCCACGCCGCCGTCGCCGACTTCGGTAGGCTCCGCTTCGGTGGCTACCTCGCGTGGCTGGTCTGGGTCTTCGTCCACATCTTCAACCTCATCGGGTTCCGCAACCGCGTCCTCGTCATGATCCAGTGGGCCTGGGCATGGTTCACCTACCAGCGCGGCACCCGCCTCATCACCGGCTCCCCCGAGGTCGATCTCGCCAGGGCCCGGGACCCCGATCCGACCCCCGCCTCCCGTCCGCCGGCCCCGCCCCGTCCCC
>CAYMLW010000210.1:0-7373 GCA_964391035.1 uncultured Gemmatimonadaceae bacterium | reverse complement strand
GGGGGTTCGAGTCCCCCCCCTGCTACTGCTCGCGGACACGAGAATCATCAAGCGCCACGAGGGCTTCCGCCCTGTGGCGCTCGTCGTTGCAGCGTCAGGTTGCGCCGACTGACTGGCGCCTGGCGCTCCGGGCGCGGGTCCCGGCAGGCGGCCTCACATCGAGGGCGGACCTGGGAGCGATCCCGGGCTCCGTCACCCTCAGAAGCCCGTCTCTTCGTCGTCCAGGATGCCGAGGCCCGCCATCGCCAGGGCATCGGCCACGACCTCGTCGATCTCCGGGTCGTCGAGCTGGGCCAGCTCCGCCAGCACGTCCTCGGCTTCGGACGGGCGGATGAGCGGTGCCGCCCCGATCGCGGCGAACAGCAGGTCCCGGTCGGTTCGCTCGCGGCGGACGACCTCGACCACGTGGGGCCACGCGTCCAGGATGCAGTGCTCGCCCGCGGCAATGAGCGCCTCGTATCGCAGGATGTCGTCGCCGGTCCGGAGCGCCTCGACGACCTCGTCGTCGAACCCGGGCAGGAAGCGCATGCAGAACACGGCCGTGAGCCGCCACTTCGGGTCGCCGTCGTGGTACGCGGCGCGGATGGCCGCGGCCTGCCAGTCCTCGGGAGCGCGCACCGCGGCTTCGAGGGCGCGACGGCGTACCAGCTTCGGGACCGCGCTGTCGCGATAGACCTCGTGGAGCCCGCGCCGGATCGCGTCGAACGTGGCTTCGGTGATCGGCACGTCCGAGTACGGATCCCCTTCGACGAAGCCATCGATGTCCCCGATCTCGAGGACGGGCCCGAGTGCGATCGCCGCCGCTCCGCGCAGATCCTCGGGTTCGGAGCCGTCGAGCAGGAGGCTCAGCAGGACGCCCGCGAGCTCGTCGTTCATCACGACCAGGTTCCCCGCGAGCTCCGCAGCGGCGAGGCGATCCGGCGTCGCGCCCGGATCCCGGAGGACCCCCAGCAGCACGTCCCCGGCCTCCTGGGGCCAGTCCCACGGGGGCAGGTTAACCAGCAGATCCAGATCCATGGTCCGCTCCGGTTCACGTGGGGTCGGGCCGTTCTCGGTCGGCGAGCCCGACGGGGGAGGAAGCATGGCGACGGCGCGGAACGAGCGCAATCGCGTCGGCCCTGCCCGTTCCAGCCCGAGACCCCGCGTACCTGCCCCACACAGGAGGCCCCCCATGATGCCGGCAGGAACGCCGGGTGCACCACCATTCAGAGCGGCGAGCTCCTCGCCAATGACGCGGTCATCGAGACCGGCTACGACGACCGGGACCAGTACGTCGGCGTCCATGCTCGCGCCGGCCGGCATGGCGTCGACCACGGCCCGGGCCGCGGCCCGGACATCAGCCCGGTGGGAGGCGATGATACTCGCCGTCGCAGCGGCATCGGTCCGGCCTTCGAGCCGGGCCCGCAGGTCGACGGTGGCGATCGCGGTGTCGAGCCCGGCCTCGACCTCGCTCCGGATCCCCGATGTCCAGACATCGCGCCGCTCTCGCTCGTCGTGCTCTCCATCGAACCGTCGGCCCCCGACGGAAGCCGGGGGCCGATGCGTGTCGGGGTCGCGTCCTGCCGTGCGTCTCAGGACACCGGGATCCGCTTCTCCGGGTCGACGAAGGGCATGTCCACCACCGTCGCGGTACGCGTGCCCCACTCGGTCTCGACGGCCACGGAGGTGCCCGTCTCCGTGCGCTCGACGGGCAGCCAGGCGAACCCGATGTTCTTGCCGAGCCGGGGCGAGTGGATCGCCGAGGTGACCTTCCCGAGGCGACGATCCGCGCGAGCGCCCTTGTCGCGGCCACCCGCGCCGCCCCCGGCACCGTCCCCGGCGACATCGGCCTCGCCAACGGGGCCGCCCTCCCCGCTCCCGTCCGTGATGGGCCACTTCACGTTGTTCAGCTCGGGGAAGGGGTCCCCGTCGAGCTCGACGCCCACGAGGCGCCGGGTCACGCCGGCCTCCCGGATCCCGCGGAGCGCGGCGAGGGAGATGGAGTCGTCGTCGGAGAGGTCCCAGCCGATGAGCCGTTCGAGGCCGATCTCGAGGGGGTTGTTCTCGTACGTCATGTCGGCGCCCCAGTTGAGGATGCCGCCCTCGATCCGGCGGATGTCCGACGGCCCCGTGGGCCGGATCCCGTGCCGCTGTCCCACGTCCATGATGTGGTCCCAGAGGTCGACGCCCCGGGCCGTGTCGAGGAGGTAGACCTCGTAGCCGACCTCGGAGGTCCAGCCGGTCCGGGTGATGACCACGGGGATCCCGGCGATCTCGGCGTGTTGCCACCAGTAGTACTTCAGCGTGAGGATCTCCTCCCCGACCAGGTCGACCATGAGGTCCTTCGATTTGGGGCCCTGGAGCTGGAGGGGCGCGACATCGGCTTCCCGGATGGTGACATCGAGCTCCGGGTACGCGTTCCTGAGCCCCCGGGCGAAGAGGAGCGCGTCGGAGGAGGCGAGGGCGAACCAGAAGGTGTTCTCGTCCATGCGGGTGAGGACGGGGTCGTTGATGACGCCGCCGTCGCTGTCGCATATCAGGACGTACCTGGCCTGGCCGACGGCGCACTTCGAGAGGTCGCGGCAGGTCAGGAGCTGGGCGAACCGTGCGCCGTCGGGCCCCGAGATCTCGAGGCAGCGCTCGACGGAGACGTCCCATAGCGTCACGTCGTGCAGGAGAGCCTCGAACTCCGCCTCGTAGCGGTCGAAGCGGGTCGGGAAGTACATGTGGTTGTAGACGGTGTACCCCTCGGCGCCGTGCCGCTGGGTGGCCTCGAAGTACGGGGTCCGGCGGTTCCGGGCGCCGCGCTGGACCCGGCTCATGTCGAAGGGGGGCATCTCGTCTCCTTGATCGACGGAAGCGCTCGCGGGTGTGGCGGGTCGGCCGCGAGGTGACGAGGCACAGATACCCGGTCCCGACGGGCGTGGCAATGCCCCAGCCTTTCGAGCAGCCGGCCGCGTTCTACGGCTCGTGACCGGTCGCCCGGATGTCGAGCGGAATCGCGACGCTGCCCCAGCGGAGCTCGAGCCGGGCCGAGTCGCGGCGGGCCATGGGAAAATCGAACGCCATGCTCTCCATGTGCGGGGCCGGGACCGGCTCGGCGGTGAGTCGCAGCGCGTCCTGGCCCGCGGGGTAGGGCGTGTGGAAGACGTCGTGTGCCCGGCTGAAGATGACGGTCCACCGGTCGCGGCCGGGGATGGTCCAGAGGCTGTATTCGCCGGCCGGGAGCGACTCGCCCTCGATCAGCACGTCCCGGCTGAGCCGGATCCGGGTCGCCTCATCGGCGCCGGGGTGCCAGATCTCGTCGTACGGGACGAGGCCGCCGAAGAGCACCCGGCCCCGAGCCGACGGGCGATTGTAGCGGATGCGGATCTCCGTTCCGCCCATCCGCTGGCGGACCTCCGCGGGCTGGCTGCCGCGCCCGGCGCCATCGGGAAGGCGGGTCTCCTGGGCGGTCCCCGGGGCGACGGTCAGAAGGAGGGCCAGGATCGCGCAGGACGCGTTGCGGGCGCGGCGGTTCATCGCGGGTCTCCGCTCGGAAGTGCGTGGGTGAGAGGCTCCACCGACCGAACCCACCCCGCCGGGTCGCGGTTCCGCCGTCACGTCCCGCTCCCGGCGCCGGCACCCTCCCGGAACGTGAAATGCAGCCACTTCAGGACACACCTGGGCCCACCGCGAACAGCGCACAAGGTGGGCGATGGATCGCGGGAGGCAGTCGTGAGCGAATCGCTGAAGGGCTACGAGGACAAGCGGGACTTCCGGAAGACCGGCGAGCCACAGGGCGGGACGGGCGCGCAGTCGGACGCGCCGATCTGGGTGATCCAGGAGCACGACGCGTCGAGCCACCATTACGACCTCCGGATCGAGGCCGCCGGCGTGCTCAGGTCGTGGGCGGTGCCGAAGGGGCCGTCCACGGACCCGTCGGAGAAGCGACTGGCGGTGCCCACCGAGGACCACCCCATGGACTACGCCGACTTCGAGGGCGTGATCCCCGAGGGCGAGTACGGCGCCGGCTCGGTGATCGTCTGGGACCGGGGCACGTACGAGAACCTGAAGGAAGACGACGACGGCGAGCCCGTCCCCGTCGCCCGGCAGATCGACGACGGCCACGTCACCATCCGGCTCGAGGGCGGCGACAAGCTCTCCGGCGGCTACTCCCTCAAGCGTATCGGCACCGGCGACGACGAGCGCTGGCTCCTGGTGAAGATGGACGACGAGGGGGCCGACGCCCGCCGGAACCCGGTGAGCACCGAGCCGGGGTCCGTGGAGTCCGGTCGCACGGTGGAAGAAGTCGCCGAGGACGAGGCCGCCGAGGAGGAGGGCTGAGATGCCGGTCGACCCGACCGCGGTCCTGGAGGGGAAAGCCCGGGAGGCGCTGCGTCAGACATCGCTGCCCGACTGGACCTCCCCCATGCTCGCCACCCTGACCGACGACTACTTCTCCGACCCCGGCTGGATCTACGAGCGGAAGCTCGATGGCGTCCGGGTGCTGGCCTTCAAGGACGGGGACGAGGTCCGGCTCCTGTCGCGCAACAGGAAGGCCCAGAACGGGACGTACCCGGAGCTGGTGGAAGCCCTCGAGGCCCAGGACGGGCGCTTCGTCGTGGACGGCGAGGTGGTGGCGTTCGACGGGGACGTGACGAGCTTCTCCCGGCTCCAGGGCCGCATGCAGATCAAGGACCCGGAGAAGGCACGGGAGACGGGGATCTCGGTCTGGCTCTACCTGTTCGACATCCTCCACCTCGAGGGCTACGACACGACGAAGCTCGAGCTCCGGGACCGGAAGCGGCTGCTCCGTCGGGCCCTGCGCTTCGAGGACCCGCTGCGCTGGACGGAGCACCGGAACGAGGAAGGGGAGGCGTACCTGGAGGAGGCGTGCGAGAGCGGATGGGAGGGCCTGATCGCGAAGGACGCCCGCTCGAACTACGTCCACTCCCGGTCCACCGACTGGCTCAAGTTCAAGTGCGTGAACCGGCAGGAGCTGGTCATCGGCGGGTTCACCGATCCGCAGGGCGAGCGGGTCGGTTTCGGCGCGCTCCTCGTGGGCTACTACGAGGACGACGGGCTCCAGTATGCCGGGAAAGTGGGCACCGGGTACGATGACCGGACGCTGGAGGAGCTGCGCAGCCGGATGGACTCACTCGAGCGGAAGACGCCCCCGTTCAAGGACGGCGACGAGATCGACGCGTCCGGGGTGCACTGGGTGACGCCGAAGCTGGTGGGCGAGGTCGGCTTCACCGAGTGGACCCCGGCCGGCAAGCTCCGCCACCCCCGGTTCCTCGGGCTGCGGCACGACAAGGACCCGACGGACGTGGTCCGGGAGCGACCGGAGTAAAGCTTCGGGTCCGGAGCGCGGTCCGGCCACCTATGAGGGAGGTGTCATGAGCGCAGGTATTCGCAGGATCGGCGGGCACGAGATCGAGCTTTCGAGTCTCGGCAAGGTGTATTTCCCCGACGATGGCCTCACCAAGGGCGACCTCATCGACCACTACGACCGGGTCGCGCCCCAGCTCCTGCGTCATGCCGCGGGCCGCATCGTTACCATGCACCGCTACCCCGACGGGATCGACGGGAAGGACTTCTACCAGAAGAACGTACCCGATCACTTCCCGGCCTGGATCCCCACGACGGAGGTCGAGAAGGAGGACGGCACGCTGCGCCAGGTCGTGCTGGAGGACCGGGCCACGCTTCTGTACCTGGCCGACCAGGGCTGTATCCCCGTCCACGTCTGGCCCAGTCGCGCCGATCGCAGGAAGCACCCCGACCGGCTGGTCTTCGACCTGGACCCGTCGGACGACCACGTGGCCGCCGTGCGCGCGGCGGCCCGCACCCTCCGGAACCTCCTCGAGGACGTGGGCGTGGTGCCGTTCGTCATGACCAGCGGATCCCGGGGCTTCCACGTGGTGGTGCCGCTGAACGGGGAGTGGGACTTCGACCGGGTCCGGACATTCGCCCGGAAGGCGGCCGAAGTCGCCGTCGCCCGTGACCCCGGGCTCACGCTGGAGCAACGCAAGAGCAAGCGGGAGGGACGGATCTTCGTCGACGTGCTCCGGAACGCGTACGCCCAGCACAGCATCGCGCCCTACGGGGTCCGGGCTCTGCCCGGCGCGCCGGTGGCCACGCCCATCGACTGGGACGAGCTGGGCGACACGGAGCCCCGGAGCCACACCATCCGGACCGTGCATCGGCGCCTGGCCCAGAAGGACGACCCGTGGAAGGGGATGGGGCGTCGCGCGCGGTCGCTGGACGGGCCGATGGAGGCGGTGCGGGCGGCGTTGGCGGACGAGGGCTGAGAACGCAGCTCGTTACGCGAGAACGGTCGCACCAGGCCCGCCGGACGTCCGGGTCCGCTACAGCACCTCGATCCCGATCGACGCCAGGTAGGCCACGCCGGTGGGGAAGGTGGCGTTGCCGAGGAAGATCGGGACGGCGATCCGCCGGAAGCGGTAGCCGGTGAGGGCGAGCCCGCCCGTGAGGATGTTGTTCGCCACGGGAAGCACGCCGACCCAGAGGTAGGTCACGACCGGGACCACCCAGTCCGGCCGCTCGGGTGAGTCCGACGGCGGAGACCAGCCCCAGGACGAGGAAGTGGATCCCGCCGGCGGAGAAGGTCACGATGGCCGGGTACGACGAGAACGTGGTCATCGAGCCGAGGGCACCGATGACGCTCAGCAGGAAGACCACGAGATACGCGTTCTCGACGCCCAGCCGGCGCACCAGCTCGTCGGGCGACACGAGGAAATAGAGGGTCAGCCAGCCGGTCACGAACAGGACGCTCAGGCCGATGGTGATCCACTGTCGACGGGTGAGGTCGGGCATCAGGAATGGCGACCCGCGCCGGGCGAGATCTCGTACCCGAGGTGCCCCGGATCAGTCATATCGAGATTCGTTCCGCCTGGCGGGCTTCTGTCCGGCGCCGGTCCCGGCGTGATGCGCCGGGGCATGGTCCTGATCGATCGCTCATGGAGGTCCAGGGACGTTGCTCTCGGGTTTCGACCGGTCGAGGCTGCAAACGTCGAGCCGGGCGATGATGCGCGGAAGTCGGTAGCTTACCGCGGACCCGGATTCGGTGGAGGGGACGATGGCGGAGTACGAAGCGATCGCCCGGGCGGTCATCGCCGGGGACGCGGCCGAAGTGGACCGGCTGGTCACAGAAGCGCTGAAACGGGGCGCGGCGGCGGACGTCGTGCTGAGCGAGGGGCTCACGGTCGGGATGGCCGAGATCGGTCGCAGGTTCCGGGAGAACGAGATCTTCGTCCCGGAGGTCCTGGTGGCCGCGCGAGCCATGAAGGCCGGGCTGGCGCACCTGGAGCCGGTATTCGCGGAGACGGGTGTGCCGCCGGTAGGGACGTGCGTGATCGGGACGGTCCAGGGGGATATCCACGACATCGGCA
>CAYMLW010000209.1:0-7451 GCA_964391035.1 uncultured Gemmatimonadaceae bacterium | reverse complement strand
CCATCAACATCGTCTCCGTCACCAGCACGCCCTCGTAGCCCTCGGCGAACTCCCGCAGCCCGGCGATGAAGCCCTCCCACCCCAGATGGCCATGGGGCCGGTTCACGCCGCGCCAGATCGCCGGGTGCGCCGTATCCACCTTCACCGACACCCAGTCCGCCTCCCCAACCTCCTCCCGCACCTCCGGCCGATCCAGCAGCGAACCGTTCGTGATCACCGCCACCGGCACCCCCAACGGCTGCACCCCCCGGATCATCGCGCCCAGATTCTCGTCCAGCGTCGGCTCCCCGTCCGGCACGAACGTCAGGAAGTGCACCGCCTCCCCCGCCTCCCGCAGCGCGGACACCCGCTCCCGCACCCCCTCGACCACACGCTCCACCGGGAAGTACGCCTCACGACACGACCGCAGGCGCCCCGTCCGCCCCACCTGGCAGTAGACGCACGAGTACGTGCACGCCTTCGGCTGGATATGGTTGATTCCGAGGCTCCGACCCAGCCGTCGTGACGGTACCGGCCCGAACGCGACTCGGGTTCCTGCCCCTGTAGAAATACTCATCGGTATCTCCCTCCTGTAAGGTAAGAAGACTCCGCAATTCTCGCCATAGTTTCTGAAGGATTGACCGGGTGGTCGGGCCCGACGTAGATTGGCGGCGGGAGGACAACCGGGTGAATCTACACTGGATAGTATGTCGACAAGCCAACGTGGACCGGTACGGAAGCCGATGACATCGGCGCCGGCGACGCTGCTGGAGGCGGCCTTCGAGGTGTTCTCGGCCCGGGGGTACCGGGCGTCGCGGCTGGAGGAGGTGGCCGAGGCGGCGGGGGTGACGAAGGGGGCGATCTACTACTATTTCGACGGCAAGGAGGACCTGCTACGGCAGGCGGTGCAGCATCGTCATCGGGTGATGTTCGCGGAGCTGGACCGGGCGCTCGCGGAGGAGGGGGCGCCGGCGGCGACGCGGGTCCGTCTGGTGCTGCGTCGCATGTGGCAGCACTGGCTGGACCCGGAGGCGGGCAACGCGATCCGGCTGGTGCTGGGCGAGGTGAGTGTGGAGCTGCCGGCGCTGTTCCGGTTGTGGGCGCAGGAGGGTCCGATCCACGGCTGGACGCTGGTCCGTCGCCTGATCGAGGAGGGAGTGAGCAAGGGCGAGTTCCGGGCGGACGTGGATGCGGATGTCGCGGCGCGGCTGGTCGTGTCGGGGCTGATGCTCCAGGCCACGCTCCAGGAGCACCTGGGGCTTGCGGACCTGGCGCCGTGCGACACGGATCGGATCTTCGACTCCGCGGTGGACACGCTGCTCCGGGGTCTGTCCGCCGCCGGGGGCAGGGGCGACTGAAACGGGGCCGCCGGGAGCGGGCGGCGAGGACGACAATGGGGCGCGAGCGGGTGCGGACGCCCGTGATGGCCGAAGAAACGGAGGCCGAGCCATGAAGATCGGGATCATCATCTGTGATCGATATCGGGACTGCGCGGGCGGCAAGTGTTTCAGGGCGGCGCGGGAGCGGGCCGGCGGCTTTGCCCGCTACCCCAGCGACGAGCCCCTCGAGGTGGTGGGCTACACGAGCTGCGGCGGCTGTCCGGGCGGCAACATCGAGTACAGTCCGGACGAGATGATCCGCAACGGCGCGGAGGCGATCCACCTCGCCACCGGGTTCGTCGTGGGGTACCCGCCGTGTCCACACCTCGACCATTTCCAGGAGTTCATCCCGACCCGGTACGGGGTGCCCGTGGTGGTGGGCACGCACCCCATCCCCGAGAAGTATCTCGCCGTGCACGGCTCGCTGAGATCTCTGCCCGTCCTCGAGGCCCATCCGGAGCTGCTGGCCACCGAAGGGGTGAGGCGTGCCTACGACTGACGGTGCCCGGGCGCAGCGTCTCCTGCTGGAAGGGCTGGTGGCCGGTCTGATCGGCTACGCCACGGTCGTGGTCTACTTCAGCGTGCTGAACCTGGTCCAGGGCCGGTCGGTCTTCCACACGGCGGCGCTGCTGGGCGCCGGCCTGTTCTACGGCCTCGAATCGCCGGCGGAGCTCGTGATCGAGCCCGGTCCGGTCCTGGCCTACAACGGCGTCCACACCCTCGCCTTCGTTGTCGTCGGCGGGTTCATGGCCTGGCTGGCGGGGCTCGCGGAGCGGATCCCCCAGGGCTGGTACCTGGTCGGGGTCCTGTTCCTCGTGGTCCTCGCCCACGTGTTCGGACTCCCCCTCTGGTTCACGGAGCCCATCCGCGAGCAGATCCCCCTCTGGCACGTGGTGGTCGCCACGTCCCTCGCCGCGTTGGCCATGGGGCTCTACCTGCTGGCCGCGCACCCCCGACTCCGGGCGTCGATGCGCGAGTACGGCGACGCGTAGCTCACCGGCCACCGTCGGGGAAGGGCATCTCGTCGCAGCGCCAGCAGCCCTGGGCCCGAAGGTCGGCCCGGGGACTGACGCCCTTGTCGCAGAGCCATCCGCAGCCGGCCGGATCCTGGACGAACTGTAGCGGCCGCTCTCCGTATCGCGGCTCGTAGAACCTGGGGTACTCCGGCATGATCTCCCGCCGGATCGTCATGGCGACCTCCTTGCGTACAGTGTGCCTTCAACCGGTCTGAGGGTGCCCAGCCGTGCGCGGCCGGACCACGGGCTCCCGCCGGTCCCAGTCGGGCGCGAGGACCGCCAGCCGACGACACGAGTCGGCCGCGAACCGCCGCGCCCCGGCCAGACGATCCACCAAGGGGGCCACCACCAGCGCCACCACGGACAGACCGAGCATCAGCCACAGCGCCGTCCCCGGCACCAGCGCCAGCAGCACGAACGCCTCGTCCCCGCTCCAGCGTCCCTCGCGTCAGGATGTTCAGGTATTCGACGGCCACCCTCATGATCCCGACGAAACCCGTGATCATGAGGGCCCCGCCCAGCGCTCCCCCCAACGTCTCGGTCACGCCTCACCGCCTCACTATACTCTAGAGTACGTCCCATAGCATAGCGGGCATCCCACCTGAATTGCAAGGATCGTCGGCCCGTTTCCGCCCGTCCCCGTCCCGGGGATTGACGACGGCGTACCACACTATCATACTGTAGAGTACGTCCGCGGGTCCGGGGGACCGGCGCGGACGGAGAACGGGAAAGGAAAGGGATCGAGATGAGGAGGATCGCGGTGACCATGCCTTCACCGGACCTGGACGGCGATGTGGAGCAGGAGTTCGGCCGGGCGCGCCACATCGTGTTGGTGGATCCGGAGAGCATGGAGTGGGAGGCGGTGGGGAACCCGGGGGCGGGCGCCGGCGGGGGATCGGGGGTTCGAGCGGCGCAGCTGCTGGCGGAGCGAGGGGTGAGCGCGGTGGCGAGCGGCGACTTCGGCCCGAACGCCCACGCGGCGCTGACGTCGGCCGGGATCGCGCTGCACCGCTTCCCGAAAGGCACGCCGGCCCGGGAGGCGGTGCAGCGGATCGCACGGGAAGGGCAGCGGTCGACGGACCCGGAGGGGGAATCGGCCGTTACGGCGGTGCCCACGCCATCCGCCTCGCCGGATCCGCCGGTGGAGGCACGGCGGGGCGACACGCGGGTCCGGACCGAGCCGGGGGACGGCCCGGTGGCTCAGGGCGGTGCGGATCGTAGGGGTCGGGGTCAGGGCCAGGGCGGTCGGGGCCAGGGCGGTCGGGGCCAGGGCCGTGGCGGTCGGGGTCAAGGCCGGGGCGGTCGGGGCCAGGGCGGTCGGAGCCGCGGAGGTCCGAGGGTATGAGGCTGGCCGTCGCGAGCGGGAAGGGCGGCACCGGCAAGACCATGTTCGCGGCGGCGCTGGCCCGGAGCCTGGCGGAGACGAGTGGGGCCGGTGCCGGGCCGGTGCTGCTGGACTGTGATGTCGAGGCTCCGGACCTTCATCTGTTCATTCCGATCGACGTGGACCGCCGCGAGACGGTGACGGTGCCGGTGCCGGTGGTCCGCGCGGAGCTGTGCAGCCTGTGCGGGGAATGCGCCCGGGCGTGTCGTTTCAATGCGCTTGCAATCCTGGGGGACGCCGTCCGGGTCTTCCCCGCACTGTGTCATGGCTGCGGCACCTGTTCGCTGGTCTGCCCGGAGGGGGCCATCGAGGAAGTACCCCGACCGATCGGCGTCCTCGAATCGGGCGAGGCCGATGGCATCCGACTCGCTCGCGGCGTGTTGAACGTGGGCGAGGCGATGGCGGTGCCGGTGATCCGCCGGCTGAAGGGGTGGCTCGAGCCGGAACCGGAGCCCCTCACCATCCTGGACGCGCCGCCCGGCACGTCCTGCCCGGTCGTGGAGACGCTGGGCGGGTGCGACTACGCGGTCCTGGTGACGGAGCCGACACCCTTCGGGCTGCACGACCTGGAGCTGGCCGTGGGCGTGGTCCGGGCCCTCGACCTGCCGGCGGGCGTGGTCGTGAATCGGGACGACGGGACCGCCACGGAGCTGGACCGGTTCTGCGCGGAGGCGGGGCTGCCGGTGCTTCTGAGGATCCCGTTCGCCCGGTCGATCGCGGAGGGCATCGCCCGGGGCGAGACGCTCATCGATATCGAGCCGGAGTACGCGCCGCGGCTCCGACGGCTCGCGGCGACGATCGCCGACACGGTGGCCGCGAGGGTCGACGCGGGAGGCATGGTCCGAGGGAGCGACGGGGCGGTGTCGTCGCCGGCTCCGCAGGGCCAGGCGGGTGCCCGTCCCGGGAGGAGGAGATGAAACAGCTGGGCGTGCTCAGCGGGAAGGGGGGGACGGGCAAGACGGCCGTCGCCGCCGCGCTGCTCCACCTGGCCAACCGGAACGGGGACGGTCCCGCCGCCGCGGCGGTCGATGCCGACGTGGGCGCGGCGAACCTCGAGCTGCTGGTGGGCCGGCGGCGGCTGGAGGAGCACGAGTTCTGGGGCGGAGAGGTCGCCACCATCGACTTCATGCGCTGCGGGGGGTGCGGCGACTGCCAGGCGGTGTGCCGTTTCGATGCGATCCGCCGGGGGGAGCGCTGGGGCTTCGAGGTGGACCCCCTCTCCTGCGAGGGGTGCGCCGCCTGCTACTACCAGTGCCCGTACGACGCGATCGAGCTGGTACCCCGGCGGGCCGGGTCGTGGTACCGGTCCGAGGGCCTCGCCCGGGCGCCCTTCCTGCACGCCAGCCTTCTCCCCGCCCAGGAGAACTCGGGGAAGCTCGTGGCGCTCATCCGGGAACAGGCCCGCGACCACGCGGCCCGGGACGGCTACCGGCTCATCATCGTCGACGGCCCCCCGGGCATCGCCTGCCCCGCCATCGCGGCATCCACCGGAGCCGACCTCGCCCTGATCGTGACGGTGCCGACCGTCGCGGGGCTCCACGACCTCCGCCGGGCACTCGACATGACGGCCCATTCCGAGCTCGAGCGGGTCGTCTCGGTCAACAAGCACGACCTCTATCCCGATGGGGCCGCGGCCATTGTGGCCGAGTGCGAGGAGCGAGGCGTGAGCGTGCTCGAGCCGATCCCTTTCGACGAGGCGGTCCCGAAGGCGATGGCGGCCGGTCGTCCCGTGACTGATCACTCCCCCGGCGCGCCGGCCGCCCGGGCGATCGAGCGGCTCTGGGACCAGCTCCGGACGCGGCTGGGCCTGGACGGCCGGCGCCGCGACCTCGTGACCCTGAACGTGCCGGAGCGGGATCCGCGCTCCGGCAATGGAGGCCCCCGATGACGCTGCGGATCGAGACGCTCGGTGCGCTGATCCTGAGGCAGCCGGCCGCGGAGGTGGACCGCTTCGACGACGAGCTACGCTTCCTGGTCGATCGGATGTTCGAGACCATGTACCGCGCCGATGGCCAGGGACTCGCGGCGCCCCAGGTCGGGCGCTCCGTGCGGCTGGCGATCGTCGACGTCCCGCCCGGTGGCCCGGACCGCCACGTCCTGGTCAACCCCCGCATCCTCTCGACGAGCGAAGAGACGGCCGGGGGCATCGAGGGGTGCCTCAGCATTCCCGGCGTGCGGGACGTCGTGCGGCGGCCGAAAAGCGTGGTCATCGAGACGCTCACCCTCGACGGCCACCCGTTCCAGATGTGGGCCGACGAGGAGCTGGGCAGGTGCATCCAGCACGAGATCGACCACCTGGAGGGCGTCCTGTACATCGACCGCCTGTCGCCTCTCAAGCGAGCGATGCTGCTGAAGCGGTACCAGCGGATCCACGCCGCGGACCGGGCATCGACGTCCGTGGAGCGGCTCCGGGCGGAGCCGAAGCCGTGAGCCCCCCTCGCCGGAGGCCGGCGTGAAGGAGGACGGCATGGACGGACTCGAGGAGAACGACATCTCCCGGGCCATTCTGACGGCCTACCACGAGAAGCTGGCGCGCTCCCTCACCCGCGACGCGGTGGTGGTGGGCGCGGGGCCGGCGGGACTCGTGGCGGCCCTGGAGCTGGCGGAAGCGGGGCTCGACGTCGCCGTCCTCGAGAAGCGGCTGGCGCCCGGCGGCGGGATCTGGGGCGGGGCCATGGCCATGAACGTGGTGGTCGTCCAGGAGGCGGCCCTCCCCTGGCTGGACCGCATCGGCGTGTGCCGGCGCCCGGTCCATGGCCCCCTGTACGCGGTCGACGCCATGGAGCTGGCCTCCGCCCTCTGTCTCCGGGCGGTGCAGGCCGGCGCCGCCGTCCTGAACCTCACGTTCGCGGAAGACCTGTGCGTACGTGACGGACGGGTCGGCGGCGTGGTGGCCAACCGGACCGGGGTCGGCGACGTGCTCCCGGTCGACCCGATCGTGCTCACCGCCCGGGCCGTGCTCGACGCGACGGGCCACGAAGCCGTGCTGGTCCGGTGCCTCCAGCAGCGGGGCCTGCTCCCGGCGGGTGTCGCGGGCGAGGCGCCCATGGACGCGAGGGCGGGCGAGGCCTTCGTCGTGGATCGGGTGTCGGAGGTCTTCCCCGGCCTGTGGATCGCGGGCATGGCCGTGGCCGCGGCGCTCGGCGGCCCGCGAATGGGGCCGATCTTCGGAGGCATGCTCCTCTCCGGCGAGCGCGCCGCCAGGGCCATCGCCACGGCCCTGGAGCAGCCGACGCCCGCCACGCTCCCGGGGCCGCCGCGAGGAGCTCGGGCTGGACCGCGATGAACGCGCCTACTGCGGGTGGGGAGAAGCGGATGCGATTCCGCCACACACGCAGGATCCGTTACTATGACCGGTTCGCACGGGTGTACGACCGGTTCGTGGCGGCGCACTCGAGCGATCGGGAGGGCCGGCTGCGGGAGGTACTGGCGGACCGGGCCGGTCTCGCGTCCGGCGGCCGGGTACTGGACCTGTGTACCGGCACGGGGGCGCTGCTGCCGTCGCTCGGCCGGCGAGTCGGCGAGACCGGGGTCGTGGTCGGGCTGGACTTCTCCCGAGGGATGCTGGAACGGGCGCGGGAGAAGGTCCGGGAGCGGCCGGAGGTCGTCCTGGTGGAGGCGGACGCGGAACGGCTGCCGTTCCGGGCGGACAGCTTCGATGCCGTCACCTGCTCGCACGCATTCTACGAGCTG
>CAYMLW010000208.1:0-7470 GCA_964391035.1 uncultured Gemmatimonadaceae bacterium | reverse complement strand
TCCTTCGACGTCGTCACCATGCTCGCCGTCTTCGAGCACATCCCGCACGACCACCTCGTCCCACTCCTCGCCGATATCCGGCGCGTCCTCCGGGAACCCGGCACCTTCGTCATGACCACCCCGGCAGGCTGGGCCGATCCCATCATCCGGGCCATGGCCCGCCTCCGGCTCGTCAGTCCCGAAGAGATCCACGAGCACCAGCAGCCCTACGACCGCGGCGACATCGCCCGGATTCTGGGCGAAGCCGGCTTCCCCCGGCACGCCATCGAGACCGGCACCTTCGAGCTCGGTCTGAACCTCTGGGCCCGCGCCTCGACGAGCCCGGCCGCTACTCGCTGAGCCGCCCCAACGTCGGCCCCCGCCAACGCCGGACGCCGGACGCTGGACCCTGGACGCCGGACGCTGGACCCTGGACCCTGGACCCTGGACGCCGGACGCGGGACCCTGGACGCTGGACGCTGGACCCTGGACGCTGGACCCTGGACCCTGGACGCTGGACGCTGGACGCTGGACGCTGGACGCTGGACCCTGGACCCTGGACGCCGGACCCTGGACGCCGGACCCTGGACGCTGGACGCTGGACGCTGGACACCGGACCGGCCTTGTGTTCTGCAAGTCCATTGCAGGATGCAAGACCGCCGGGTCCCGGCCCAGGCGCGGGATCGGGTTGCAAGTCGATTCTCAAATTATTGTCACACAACGACTTATGGCCATGTCCACGGTGCGGTTCCGGATGGGGTACGGCCCTTGCCCCCAGGTAGGGCGGGTAACCCTCCATGGACCATGGTCCCGAATAACACCAAGGAGCGAAGATGTTGCGGAATCGCGAGGGCTTCACACTGATCGAGCTGCTGATCGTGGTTGTGATCATCGGCATCCTGGCGGCGATCGCGCTGCCGAAGTTCGGCCAGACGCGGGAGGCGGCGTACTTCACCACGCTGAAGGCCGACCTGAACAACCTGCGCAGCGCGCAGGAGATGTACTACCAGACGCAGGGCGCGTTCGAGTACGCGGAGACGCTCGAGACGGACGGGCTCGACTTCACGCCCAGCAACGGCGTGACGATCACGATGGCCACGGGCGGCCAGTGGTGGAACGCCACGGCGACGCACGCGGCCCTCGGCGATGACGAGGGCTGCGCCATCGCCTTCGGCACGGACCCGACATACCCGACGATCGGCTCGGTGACGATCACTGCGCAGACGGAGGGCGCGCCGCTCTGCACCGACCAGGTTGCCGGCGACTGATCGCTCGCGGCCTTAGCCAGATCGGGGTGCGGGGCCCACAGCGGCCTCGCACCCCGTCTTTATTCCCCGGACCATGACACACACGGTGCGCGCGCTTCGCGGAGCCGCGGGGCTGGCCCTCGCGCTGCTCGGCACGGTCCCCCTCTACCGCCTGCTGGAGGGGTGGGGTGAGGTTGGCCATGCCGGGCGGATGACGGCGGAGACCGTGGAGATCCAGGCGAGCGTGCTCTGGAGTGGCACCCTGGTCGTGGTCCTGGTCGCTCTGCTCGGCGGGCTCTTCTTCCGTCCTGGCTTCTGGGACGCGGCGGGGAAGCGGATCGCGCTGCTCCTGCGGCCGTCCGTCGGGGGGTTCGCGGCGGCTCTGGCCGTCGCGGCGTTCGCCGTCACGGCCAGCTTCACGATCCTGGCCCTGGCTGGGCAGCCCAACCTCGTGGACACCGCGGCCCAGCTCTTCCACGCCCGGTACATGGCGGCGGGCCGTCTTGCGGCGCCCGTGCCCGACGAGCCCGCCTTCTGGTACATCCCCAACACCGTCCTGTCCGGGGGCGGCTGGGCGTCCCAGTATCCGCCCACCCACCCGGCCCTCCTGTCTCTCGGGCTGCGCGTGGGCCTGGTCACGGTGCTGCCCGGTGCGCTGATGGCGGTGACTGCGGCCTTCAGCTACCTGTCGTTGCGTCGACTGCTCCCGGGTCGCGAGCTCCTGGCCCGGGTCGCGGCCATCGGCGTGGCCATCAGTCCGTTCCTCGTCGCCCAGACCGGCAGCTACATGAACCACGGCAGCGCGGCGGCGCTATCGGTGCTGGCGGTCTACTTCGCGCTCCGGGCCCGGGACGACGGCCCGCTGTGGGCCGCGCCGCTGGGCATGGCACTGGCGCTCCAGCTCGCCAACCGGCCGCTGGTGGCGCTGGTCGTCGCGTTCGGGGTCGTGACACCCCTGGCGCTGGCCGCGGTGCGGCGGCAGGAGCTGACCTGGGGCGGCCTGGGCGCACGGGCCGGCGTCGCGGTGGTCGGTGGCCTTCCCTTCGTGGCGGCGCTGCTCGCCTACAACGCGAGCCTGTTCGGTGGCCCGTTCGATACCGGATACGTCCTGGCGTGGGGCGAGGGCGTCGGCCTCGGGTTCCACCAGGACCCGTGGGGCAACGTGTATTCACCACAGGCCGCCGTGGCCTACACGTCGGCCGACCTCACAGCGTTGAGTCTCGCGCTCCTGGAGACTCCGTTCCCCGTCGTGGCCATGGTGGGGTTGTGGTGGGCGACCGCCCGGGGCTTCCGGGAAGGCGAGGGGATCCTGCTGGCATGGGCGCTGGTGCCGGTGGCGGCCAACTTCCTCTACTGGCACCACGGCCACTTCATGGGGTCCCGGATGCTCACCGAGGCGGCGCCCCCGTGGATCGCCCTGACCGTCCTCGCGGCGGCGCGGATCTACGGGCGCCTCCCCGAGGAGCTCCCCGGCGGCGCGGTCCGCCTGTCTCCCCGTCAGGCATTCGCGACCGGCATGGCCGCCGCCGTGCTGGCCGCCGCGTACCTGGGCCCGGTCCGGCTCGCGAACCTGGGCGGCGACTACCTTCGGAGCATGCGGCCGGAGGTGCCGGCCTTCGAGGAGCCCTCCCTGGTCTTCGTCCACGACGGCTGGAACGGCCGCGTCATCGGCCGGCTCGCCTCGGCGGGGCTGCCGCCCCACGAGATCGAGAGGGTGGTCGTGGGCTACGACCTGTGCCGGCTCCAGCAGGTGGTCGACGCTGCGGATTCCCGCGACGACGTGTGGGGCCGGCTCCCGGACGGCCCCGACCGCGGCCTGGTCGACTACACGGCGTATCCCGGACAGAACGTGTACCTGTCGCGGAACCGGTTCCGGGGCGGTGAGCTCCACCTGCCCCCGGAGTGCGCCATGGAGCTCGCTGCCGACCGCCACGGAGTCGCCAGTCTGGTGCCGTTCCTCTGGCGGGGCGGACTGCCCGGCCTCGATGAGCGGACGGTCTACGTCCGTGACCTCGGCCCCGAGCTCAATGCCTCGATGGTCGCCCGGTATCCCGACCGGCCTCGCCACTACATGGTCCGGGATGAGCACCAGGGCGAGCCCTCGCTCCTGCGCTATGAGGAGGGTTCCCGTCTCCTCTGGGGCCAGGGCCCATGAGCGCCGGGACCTGGGCCCGGGCCGAAGAGGATTCCCGCGTGTGTAGGCCGTTGCCGTGCGCTTGCGGCCCCCCCGGAGGGGCGGCACTTTATCACGACCTTCCGCTCGGTACCTCATCTCTTCCACGGGGCTCCATGACGGTCGAAGGGGGGACATCCAGAGACGGGTTCAGCCTCATCGAGATGCTCGTGATCGTCATCGTCCTGGGGATCCTCGCCACAATCGCGTTCCTGCGGATGACCCAGGTCACCCGCGAGGCCAACCTGTCCATCCTGATGAGCGATCTGCGCTCGGCCGTGACGGCGGAGCAGATCTATTTCGAGCAGCACTTCGAGTACGTGGAGCCCGAGGACATCCCGCAGTTCGCCATCAGCGATGGCGTCACGCTGGAGCTGACGTGGAGCAGTGACACGGGCTTCGCGCTGACAGGTACGCATATCGGCCTGCCGGAGACCACGTGTGGCGTGTTCCTGGGGCCGGCCGAGGAGGGCTCCGCCGGGCCCGCCGAGGTCGAGGGAGTGGTCACCTGCGGCGAATGACGGGAGAGAAGCGGTCCCTCCGACGCGAGCTCCTGGGGGCTCTGGCCATCGTCTTTGCGGGCGCGCTGCTCGTGGCGATCACGGGCGTGCTCCTCCTGCTGCCGAGCTTCGGCGACCCGGTGCGGGCCCTGATCTACATCGTCCTGCTCCTGTCCGCGGATGTCGCGATCTTCGCCCTGTTCGGTCGTCGGCTCATCCGGGAGCGGGTCCTGATCCCGTTGGAGCACATGGTCGAGGAGGCGGAGGGCATCGCCGATGGCGACTACGGCCGACGCCTGCCGCCCGGCGACACCCTCGAGATCGACCGGCTGGCCACGTCCCTCAACCGGATGGCGGGACGTCTGATCGAGCACCAGCGGGAGCTGACCCAGAATATCCAGTCGCTGGAAGAGACGAACCGGGAGCTGACGGAGGCCCGGGACGAGTTGATCCGGGCGGAGAAGATGGCCTCCCTCGGCCAGATGGCGGCAGGTGTGGCTCACGAGATCGGCAACCCGCTGACGGCCATCATGGGGAACGTGGACCTGCTCATCCGGCGGAACGACGGCGACGAGGCGGAGCTGCTCACCTCGACGGCGGAGCAGATCCGACGCATCGATCAGATCGTACGCGGGCTCCTCGACTACTCCCGGGTCCGGGAATCCCGGGTGCGCCCGATCGACGTGAACGACGTGGTGTCGAGCGCCAGCGAGCTGATCACGTCGCAGCGTGGGTTCGGAGGTGTCGACGTGGCGCTGCGGCTGTCACAGGAGCTGCCGGCCGTCGCGGCGGATCCGTATCAGCTGGAGCAGGTGCTGGTCAACCTCCTGCTCAACGCCGCCGATGCCATGGCCGAGGTCGAGGACCGGCAACTCGAGATCCACACGACCGCCCGCATCTACGAGGAGGCCAAACACACCCCGGCCCGGCGGAAGGACGACCCGCCGGGCATCGACTATTCGCACCGGCGCCGGTTCAACCGGCCGGAGCGGGTACCGCGGGTCCAACCCTTCGATTCCGGGACGGCGATCGTCGAGATCCGGGTCAGGGACACGGGGACGGGCATCCCCACGGAGCTGATCAACAGCGTGTTCGAGCCGTTCGTAACGACCAAGGAGCCGGGGAAGGGGACCGGGCTGGGCCTGGCCGTGTCGGCGCGCCTGATCGACGGGATGGGGGGGACGATCCGGGCGGACAACACAGACGAGGGGGCCGAGTTCACGCTCCAGCTCCCGGCGAGCGACCTACCGGCGGAGGCACACGCGCCATGAAAGTCCTGATCATCGACGACGAGCCCAGTCTCCGGAAGACCGTGTCCCGGATCCTCGAAGAAGAGGGCTACGACACGGTCACGGCCAGTGACGGCAGAGAGGGGCTCGAGAAGGCGCTGGCCGTGGCCCCGGACATGGTCCTGACCGATGTGCGGATGCCCGGCATGCCGGGACTCGAGTTTCTGGAGCGGTATCGGGCCGAGGGCGGCGAGGCGCTGGTCATCGTCATGACGGCGTACGGCAGCACCGATCTGGCCATCGCGGCGATGAAGACGGGGGCGTACGACTACGTCCCGAAGCCGTTCAGCGCCGACCAGCTCATCCTGGTCCTGCGCAAGGCTGAGGAGCGGGAGTCGCTCCGACGCGAGGTGTCGCGGCTCCGCCAGGAGGTCACGGCCGATCGACGCTACGGCGGGATCATCGCGAAGTCGCCGGCCATGAAGAAGGCCATCGAGACGGGGACCAAGGTCGCGCCCCACCCGTCGCCCGTGCTGATTACGGGGGAGAGCGGGACCGGGAAGGAGCTGATCGCGCGCCTGATCCATCAGGAGAGCAACCGGGCGGCGGGCCCGTTCGTGGCGATCAATTGTGGCGCGATCCCGGAGAGCCTGCTCGAGTCCGAGCTGTTCGGCTACGTTCAGGGCGCCTTCACGGGAGCGGACCGGGACAGGGCGGGGCTCTTCGAGGCGGCATCGGGCGGGACCCTGTTCCTCGACGAGATCGGTGAGATGCCCGCGTCGCTCCAGGTCAAGCTCCTGCGCGTGCTCCAGGACAGCGAGGTCCGGCGGCTCGGGGAGAGCAGGACGCGATCGGTGGATGCCCGCATCCTCTCCGCTACCAACCGCAGCCTCGAAGACGAGATCCGCGATGGCCAGTTCCGCAAGGACCTGTTCTTCCGGATCGCCGTCGTGCCCATCCACCTCCCGCCGCTCCGCCAGCGGACCGAGGAGATCCCGCTCCTGGTCCGACACTTCATCGAGGACTACAATCGGACCCTCGGGCTCGAGATCGAGGGGATCGGGCCGGATGCCATGAAGATCCTCCTCGAATACCCGTTCAGCGGCAACGTGCGCGAGCTCGAGAACATCATCGAGCGGGCCATGGTGCTGGCCGATGGGCCGAAGCTCGGGCCGGACGATCTCCCGCACCACGTCCAGTCGCCGGTCCGGCCCCTCGAGGGCGGGGACCTGGGCGACGACGAGCTCTCGGTCAAGAAGCACGGTGCCGTGCTCGAGCGCAGGCTGATCCAGAAGGCCCTCGAGCGTACGGGCGGGAACCGGACCCGGGCCGCCGAGCTCCTCGAGCTCAGCTCCCGGGCCCTCCTCTACAAGATCCGCGACTACGACCTCGAGTAGCGCCCGTAACGAGTGGCGCCAGGTCCCATCCGCCTGGGCGTGAACGGCGCCACGAGATCGTCCCGTTCGGCCATGGCCGTGCCCCGGAAACCCCACGATCCTGTGGGGCATGAGAACCCACGGCTTCACCCTGGTCGAGCTGCTCCTGGCGCTGCTGATCCTGGCAGGACTCCTCACCGTCGCCCTGCCGCCGGTCGGACGCTGGCGGGATCAGGCCGCGGTCCGGGCGGCCCGCGACGAGCTCGCGTCCGCCCTGTCCTGGACCCGGCTGGCCGCCGCGTCCCGGGATGGGGCCACCCTGGTCCTCGATCCCGCCACCGGCCGGTTCTGGACGGAGCGGGCCGGGGAACGGACTCCCGCGGTGGATCTCGCACGTCGCTACCGCGTCCGGGTCGAGGTCGGCACCGGGGCCGCCGTCCGGTTCCGCTATGACGGACTCGGGATCGGTCGCCTGGCCAACCGGACGGTCCGGATCCGTCGGAGCGATGCCCTGGCCGGCCTGACCGTCAACAGTTACGGGCGGGTCCGCCGATGGTGAGGCGGACCGGGCACTCCCTGCCCGAGCTGCTCGTCGCGGTGGTCTTTCTGGGTATCGCCCTGGCCGCGGTGGGCGGCGCGGCCTGGCTCGGCGCCGCCTGGACCGACGCCGCCATCACCCGGCAGGCGGGCGTCCGGCTGGCGGTCACGGTCCTCGACTCTCTCGCGGGAGCCTCCGCGTTCCAGGCCGGCACCGCCACCCACGGCCCCCTCACGGTGACCTGGGACGCCGACGACGATGGCCTCGTCCGGGTTGCGGTTCACACCGCTGCGGACACGTCGATCGTCGAGCTCGTCGGGCCACGGCGACCGCCGGTCCCGACCCTGCCGGACGCGCAATGAGTAGCCGCACACTGTGGTGGGGGCGGTGGCGGACATTGAGGCGGGGGCGGCCCGGCACCCGTGCCG
>CAYMLW010000207.1:2509-7573 GCA_964391035.1 uncultured Gemmatimonadaceae bacterium | reverse complement strand
AGGGCGCACAGCACCGGCACGATGACCAGCGCCACGAAGAGGGAGCTGGACAGCGTGATGATCAGCGTGAGCGGCAGGTAGCCCATGAACTCGCCGGCGATGCCGGGCCAGAACATGAGAGGGGTGAACGCGGCGAGGGTGGTGAAGGTCGACGCCACGATGGGCATGGCGATCTCCCCCGTCGCCAGGCGCGCGGCCCGCCAGTTGTCGTGCCCTTCCTCGATGTAGCGGTAGATGTTCTCCACCACCACGATCGCGTTGTCGACCAGCATCCCGAGGGCCAGGATCAGGCTGAACAGCACCACCATGTTCATGCTGATCCCGAGGATGTTCATCACGATGAAGCTGAGGAGCATGCTCAGCGGGATCGAGGTGGCCACGAAGCCCGCATTGCGGACGCCGAGGAAGAACATCAGGACGGCCAGCACGAGCAGCAGCCCGCTGATGATGTTGTTCTCCAGGCTCGAGACCATGGCGTGGATGTCCTCGGACTGGTCGCCCGTGATCTTGACCGTGGTCGCCGGCGGGAACTGCGACTCCATGGCCGCCAGCGTCGCCTTCACCGCCTCGGCCGTCTCGATGATGTTCTCGCCCGTCCGCTTCACGATGCCGAGGGTGATGACCGGCGTACCGTCCAGCCGGGCGTAGGTCTCCCGCTCCTTGTACGCGAAGTCGACCTCGGCCACGTCCCGGACGTAGATCGGCCGGCCATCGCGGGTGGCCACCACCACGTCCTCGATCGGCTGGGCCTCCTCGAACTCGCCGGCCACTCGCAGCGTGTACTCCTGGTTCCCCACGTCCACCACGCCGCCGGGGATGTTCACGTTCTCGCCGGCAATGGCGGAGACCACGTCGTCGAAGGCCAGCCCGTAGTACTTGAGCATGGGCAGGTCGACCTCGACCTGGACCTCGCGCTCGAGCCCGCCCGACAGGTTGACCTCGAGGATCGACGGGATCTGCTCGAGCCGGTCCTGTACGTCCTCGGCCACCTCCTTCAGCCGCTCCAGCCCGTACGGCCCCGAGATGTTGACCTGCATGATCGGGAACTCGGACAGGTTGAACTCCATGACCATGGGCTCTTCGGCGTCCGCCGGAAGCTCCGGCTTGGCCAGGTCCACCTTCTCCCGGACCTTCTGGAGCGCCGCGTCCATGTCCATGCCGTTCTCGAACTCGGCGATGATGCTCGTGTACCCCTCGACCGACGTGGACGTGAGCTCCTCGATGTCCGCGATGGCGTTCAGCTCCTCCTCCATCGGCCGGGCCACCAGCGTCTCCATGTCCATCGGCGCCACGCCCGGGTACATCACGTTCACCGCGATCATCGGGATCGTGATCTCCGGCGACGACTCCTTCGGCACCCGCGTGTACGACACCACGCCCATGAGCGCGATGATCACCAGCAGGACCATCGTGCTGACACGGTGCTGCAGCGAGAAATTGGTCAGGCCGAACTGGCGGTACTCGCCCCGGTGATGGCCTTTCCCGACCGGCGGCGTGCCGTGGTCCCTGCGCTCGTCCGTCATCCCCCGATCTCCTCCGCGCTCGCCGCTCCGGCACCCTGGGCCGCATTGCCGATCCGGACCGCATCCCCCTCGGCCAGCCGATGCTGCCCGACCGTGACCACCCGGTCCCCGGCTTCCAGCCCCCCGTCGATCACGACCCTGTCGCCCCGGCTCGGACCCGGCTCCACCGACCGGGCCTCGGCCCGCCAGCCGTTCTCGGTCTGCCGGGCCACGTACACCACGTACCCGTTCTCACGCCGCAGCACGGCATGGCGGGGGACGGCCAGCGCCCCCTCCAACGTACGCCGGGCGATCCGCACGTCCGCCACCATCCCCGGCTTGATTCCGAGCCCCGGATTCGGCACCAGAACCTCCACCTGGAACGTCCGGCTGCCGGCATCCACCGCGGTCCCCACGAAGTCCACGGTACCGGTGTACTCGCGTCCGCCCAGCGACTGGACCGACACGGTCACTCGGGCCCCGCCCTCGATGTCGGCCGCGTAGCGCTCCGGTATCCCGGCCACGACCTCGACCGTGTCGACATCGAGGATGCGAGCCACCGGCGTACCCGGCGACACCATGCTGCCCACCTCGACCGTCCGGTCGTCCAGGATCCCGGTGATCGGCGCCCGCACCACGGTCCGGTTCACCCGCTCCCTCAGGACCCGGGCCTGGGCCCGGGCCGTCTCCGCATTGTACTTCGCCTGCAGGTACGCGATCTCCGTCCCGATCGAGTCCTGCTCCCAGAGCTGCTTCTGGCGCTGCCACGACTCCTCCGCCAGCGCCGCCTGGCTCGCCGCCTGGTCGAGCTGCGCCCGCAGCACCCCGGCATCCAGCCGGACGAGCGCCTCGCCCGGGCGGACGAGCTCGCCCTTCGCCGACGTCAGCGCCTCGACCACGCCGCCCTCTTCCGCCGCGACCATCACATCGCGCTGCGCCTCGACCGTGCCCACCACCCGCACGAAGTGGGTGAACGACTCGGGTCGGACTTCCATCACCTCGACATTCACCGTCCTCAGCGACTCCTGCTCCGAGTCCGACGGCTGCGCCTGCGCCCCCTCCGTCCGGCCACAGCCCGCCGTGGCCAGCGTCGCCCCGATCAACACTCCGATTGCCGCGATTCTATTCGTCATCTGGGTCCCGCCTCTATCGATCGAGGGCGATGTCGTCGCCCGCATCCACCAGTGGCACCACGCCGATCGCGGCATCGAGCTGCGCCTGCGCGGTGAGATAGTCGTATACCGACTGTGCGTAGTTGAACTCGCTCTGCCGAAGGGCCAGCTCCGCGTCCGTCACCTGGAGCTGGCTGCCGATCCCGGCACGGTACTCCTGCCGGGCGATCTCGTAGCCCCGGGTCGCCTGCCTGACCGCCCGGCGCTGCGCCGCCGCCCGGTCGTAGGCCTCGAGGGCCGCGTCATGGAGCGTCCGCACCTCGTTCCGGGCCTGGTCCCGGGCCAGCGTGAGCTGGGCCTGGACCTGCTCCACCACGGCCCCCAGCCGCCGGACCCGGGCCGGCCGCTGGAAGCCCGAGAAGAGCGGCACACTGACCTCCACACCCACCGCCCTCGCCGTGTAGTTCTGGTCGCCGAAGAAGGTGAGGTCGTCGTTGCCCTGCCCCTGCGCGGTCCATGTCCCGAAAAGCGACACCCGCGGCAGGTACTGGGAGATCTCGACCTTCCGCTCCGTCTGCCGCAGCTCCCGGGTCAGTCGGAGCTGCTCCAGGTCCGAACGCGCCGCGGCCGCGATCTCGAGAACGGCGTCGACGGGCAGCGTCTCCGCCATCACCCCCCGGTCCAGGAGCAGGTCCGTGGTCGCCTCATCGAGGACCACCGCCTCCCGCTCCGGCAACACCGGCAGCTCGACCGTGAGCAGCGACCCCGCCAGCTCCACGCCGTCGAGCGATTCCATCCCCATCGCGACGGCAAGGGCCCGGCGAGCGGCTTCGACCGCGTTCCTCGATCGGGCCACGTTCGGCTCCAGATTCGACCGCTCCACCTCGAGCCGCAGCACGTCGTAGTTCGACGCCATCCCCGCCTCGTTCAGCCTGCGGGTCTCCCCCAGTACCTGCTCGACCCGCTCCAGGCTGTTCTCCGTCAGCCGCCGCTGCTCCCTCGCCAGCAGGACGTCGTAGTACCGCAGGCGCGTCTGCGTCGCGACCTGCTGCGCCTGGCCCCGCACCATCTCCTGCTGCAGCGCCTCGAACCGCCCGGCCGCCCCGACCCCGAGGAACGCGGCCGCATTGAACAGCGGCTGGTCCGCACGCGCCTGCGCGAACCACTGGTTGTCCGAGCCGAACTGCACGCCGATCAGCTCGCCCGGCTCGGCCTCCGGGTCGAAGATGATCGCCGGCAGGAAGTTGGTCGGGATGTCCAGGTTGCGCGTGTAGCTCGCGTTGAGGTTCACCGTCGGCATCACGCTGCCCCACGCCTCCCGCGCCTGGGCCCGCGCCGCCTCCAGCTGCCAGCGCGCATTCTCCAATCCGCCGTTCGCCTCCAGCGCGGCCTCGACCGCCTCCCCGAGCGACAGCACCGAACCCGACTCCTGACCCGCCAGGGGCTTCGCCAGCAGCAGTCCCACCACCACCGTGATGCCGATGCCGAACGTCAGAGCGTGCAGCACACGCTCGACTCGCCTATCCATTCCGTGCACCCTCATGTGTGTCCGTCCGTGGCTTCAGGCCCACCCCGAACGTGCGGATCGCGCCGTCCACCAGCTCCATGAACTCCTCGTGGCTGTCCGCCTGGCCCCGGAGACGACCGCTCACGTACAGCGACGTCAGCCCGTGGATCAGACCCCACCCGATCACCGCCGCCCGCTCCGCGTCGTCCACCCGGACCTCCCCGGAGTCCGACGCCTGACGGAGCAGATCCACCAGGGAATCGAACGAGTCCGTCCCCGGCTCGCCCTCCGGCACCGGCCGCTGCTCCGGACACTGCTCCAGATACGCCACCCCCGGCACCTCGAACATCGCACGGAAATAGCCCGTGTTCTCGAGCGCGAACCGGGCATAGGCTCGACCGGTCGCCGCATACCGCTCCAGCGGCGTCGCCCCCGCACCCGCCTCCTCCATCTCCTCTTCCATCGACCGGCCCAGACGCGCGAACCCCTCCGCCATTACGCTGCCCAGCAGCTCTTCCTTGTCCCGGAAATGATGGTAGATCGTCGCCGGCGAATGCTCGATCCGCACCGCCAACGCCCGCATCGACAGGCCATCCAGACCCTGCTCGCCCACGATGTCCCGCGCCGCCTCCACGATCCGCTCCCGCAGATCCCGTGATTCCGCCGCTGTCTCTTGCTCAGTCGTGCCCATATCGTTCGCGTCGCTCGAGTATGAACAACGTTCAGTCCAGATGGTCTAAACGGTGTTCAGGGACCCGAGTCTAAACAGCGTTCAAACGGCCGTCAAGGGCCGTACGGGTGGGGGTCCGGTGCTGGCGGGATCAGCCGCCTCCCACGAGGGCGGTCAGCTCGTCCCGTGAGCTCGGAAGGGCGGCGGAGAGGTTCTCGGCGCCGTCGTCGGTGACGAGGACATCGTCTTCGATGCGGATGCCGATCCCCCGGA
>CAYMLW010000207.1:0-2499 GCA_964391035.1 uncultured Gemmatimonadaceae bacterium | reverse complement strand
GCAAATCCTGTTGCACGCCGGAAGGGCTCGGGAGCCGGGGTGGCCTCGGTCTCGCCCCGGGGTTCGGTCGCGAAGTAGAGGCCGGGCTCGATGGTGAGGACCATGCCGGGCCGGAGGGCCCGAGGCCGGCCCCTGTGGGTGTACGTCCCGACGTCGTGGACGTCGAGGCCGAGCCAGTGGGAGGTGGTGTGGGGGAAGAAGGGTTTCCAGGCCGACGATTCTTCGGCGAGTGCTTCGGGGTCCCCGTCGAGCACGCCGAGGTCGACGAGTCCCGCGAGGAGGGTGTGGACGGCCGCCTGGTGGACCTCCTCGGCCGTAGCGCCGGGCCGGACGGCGGCGATGGCATCGTCGTGTGCGGCGAGGACGAGGTCGTAGAGGTCGCAACCGGGCGCCGTGAAGCCGTCGACGGGGACGGTCCGGGTCAGGTCGGCGTTGTAGCCGCGGAATCGTGCGCCGCCGTCGAGGAGGAGGAGCTCACGGCGTTCCATGGCCCGGTCGTTGGCCGTGTAGTGGAGGACGGTGGCGTTGGGCCCGGAGGCGGCGATGGTGGCGAAGGCGGGCCCGTCGGCGCCCGATCGGCGGAACGCGCCCTCGAGGGCGGCCTCCACCTCCCACTCCCCCGCCCCGGGCCGGACGGCGGCCAGCGCCTCGCGGAACGCATCGACCGTGATCGCGACGGCCTCGCGGATGGCGCCCACCTCGGCGGGCGCCTTGACCAGGCGCATCTCGTCGAGGATGAGCCCGGGGTCGACGAGAGCGGCGGGCCCGCGGCCGGACCGCTGGCGGGCGGCGCGGCCGCCGCCGAGGATATCGAGGACGAGGGCCTCGATGTCGGCCCGGCCGGTCCCGATCCGGAAGTGGATCCGGTCGGCGGCGCGCAGGAGCCCGGGCAGACGGTCACCGAGCTCGCCCACGGGCGCCACGGCGTCGGCCCCGATCCGTTCCGCCACCGCGTCCGGCGGCTCCCGGGGTCCGCTCCACAGCTCCTCCCGGGGGTCGCGGTCCCGGACGAAGAGGGTGAATGGCTCATCGGCTGCGGGCGCCAGGACCGCCACCGCCTCCGGCTGGGCGTAGCCGGTGAGGTACAGCAGGTCGGCGTCCGGCACGTAGCGGAGCTCCACATCGCGTCCGACCACGACCTCGGGCGCCGCCGGCAGGACCATGGCATCGCGCTCGCCCAGCTCCTTCAATACACGACGGCGTCGCTCTGGATAGAGGTGTGCGGTCATGGACGGCATTGTAGGGGAAGGGATCGGCCTCGGGCAATCGACATGGGGGCGAATCCGGGCCGCCGCGAGCAGCCCCCACGTCAGCGTCCAGGCCCGCGACGGTGGCCCGGAAAGGCCCCGTCGGGGCCCGGCCCGTCAGCCCTTCAACACCCCCATGGGCCGGAGCTGCGCCACCTTCCGGCCGATGCCGGCGCGGTCGACCACGTCCACCACGTCGGCCACGTCCTTGTAGGCGTCGGGGACCTCCTCGGCCACGGTCCCGAAGGACGACGCCCGGACCTCGATCCCCTGGTCCTCGAACTCCCGGCGCAGGTCCCGCCCCCGGACGCTCTTCTTGGCCTGGCGACGGCTCATCCGCCGTCCTGCGCCGTGGCAGGTCGAGCCGAAGGTCTCGGAGTAGGCGCCATCGGTGCCCAGGAGGACGTAGGAGTAGCGGCCCATGTCTCCGGGGATGAACACGGGCTGGCCGAGATCGCGGTATGCGGCGGGCAGCTCGGGATGGCGAGGCGGGAAGGCCCGGGTGGCGCCCTTGCGATGGACGCAGAGGCGTCGCTCGCGGCCCTCGACCTCGTGGGTCTCCCACTTCGCGATGTTGTGGGCGACGTCGTAGACGAGCCCCATGCCCAGCTCCTGCCACGGCCGGCCGAAGACCTCGCTGAAGACCTCGCGCACGCGATGCGCCATCATCTGCCGGTTGGCGAAGGCGTAGTTCGCGGCGCCGGTCATCGCGCCCATGTACCGTTCGGCCTCCGGGGAGCCCAGTGGCGCGCACACGAGCTGCTTGTCGGGGAGGTCGATGCCGTACTTCCGGACGGTGTCCTGCATGTCGCGGACGTAGTCGTCACAGACCTGGTAGCCGAGCCCGCGGGAGCCGCTGTGGATGAAGATGGTGACGGTGTCGGGGTCGAGCCCGAGCCGGGCGGCGGCCGCGTCGTCGTAGACCTCCGACACGCGGCCGATCTCGATGAAATGGTTCCCGGAGCCCACCGTCCCGAGCTGGTCGCGACCGCGCTGGACCGCCCGCTCGCTGACCTGGTCCGGGTCCGCGCCCTCGATCCGGCCGCCCGCCTCCATCCGCTCCAGGTCGGCCGCCTCGCCGTAGCCCTCGCCGACGGCCCATCCGGCGCCCTGCTCGAGAACGCTCCGGACCTGGGCCGGCGACAGGCGGAACCGCTCGTACCCCTGGCCCACGCCCGCCGGGATCCGATCGTACAATCGGTCCATCAGGCGACCCAGCCGCTCCCGGACCTCCCCGGCCTGGAGCTTCGTC
>CAYMLW010000206.1:0-7574 GCA_964391035.1 uncultured Gemmatimonadaceae bacterium | reverse complement strand
TCCACCAGCTCGCCGGGCCCCGTCAGCGTGGTCACCTTCTCGACGAGCACCGGGATCCGGTCCCGGAACGACGGCACGGCCAGGATGGTGCACCGGCTCTCGAGGCAGTTCTGCCAGCCCCCGATCCCGTGGAGCAGCCGGCCGTCCGAGTGGGTGTTCACATTGGCGTTGAAGTCGATGTCCACCTCCGTCGCCCCCAGCACCACCGCGTCGACCATGGACGCGAAATTGCCCTTGCCGTGGTAGTTGTAGGACGTGAACGGGGACGTGGCGACGTGGCGGGGATCCGACGCGATGGACTCGACGCCGGCCAGGTCGAAGGTCTGGCCATCGAGGATGAAGTCGGTCAGCCCCTCCTCGAGCAGCTCGACCAGGTACTTCGTCGAGCCGCCCCGGACGAACCGCGCCTTCACCCCCGCCTGCTGCATCAGCTCCTTCAGGAATCCGACAAAGGCCAGGGCGATCCCCCCCGCGCCCGCCTGGAAGCTGAACCCGTCCCGCATGATCCCGGCATCCCGGAGGAACCGGGCCACGTATTCGGCGATCAGCAGCCGGTCCGGGCTCTTCGTGATCTGGGTCGTGCCGGACACGATCTTCGACGGGTCGCCCACCGAGTCGACCACCACCACCGAGTCCACGTTGTTCCCCTGGATCTGCCAGGGGATGCACGGGAACGGGACCAGGTTGTCCGTCACCACGATCACGTGGTCGGCGTAGATCGAGTCGGCCAGCGCGAAACCGAGCGAGCCGCACGCCGACGGGCCGTGGGAGCCGTCGGCATTGCCGAACGCGTCGGCCGTCGGCGCCGCAATAACGGCGATGTCGATCTTCACCTCGCCGTCCTGCACCGCCTGCCACCGGCCGCCATGGGACCGGAGCACGCCCAGCCCGGCCATCCGACCCTCGGACGTGTAGTCGCCGAGCGGGCCGTTCATGCTCCCCTCGATGTGGTGCACCACGCCCCGCTCCAGCAGCTCGATCACCGGCTCGTGGACCGGGAACGACGCGCTCGGGAACCACCGGAGCCCGTCCACCCCCAGCGATGCCGCCGCCTCCAGCGCCATCACCGCCACCCGGTCGCCGTTCCGGAAATGATGGTGCGTCGAGATGGTCATCGCGTCCCGCAGCCCCGCCCGCTCCAGCGCGGTCCGCAGGTCCGGCACCCGCTTGTCCCCGTCCTCCGGGTAGTCCCGGGCCGACCGGATCGGCGGCCCGTGCTTCGGCCCCTCCGGACCACGGGCCGCCACCCCACCGAACGGCACCTGCTCCTCGCCGTTCACGACCACCGGCACACGCCGTCCCGCCGCGTTCGCCACCAGCTCCCCGTACGCCGGCCCCACGAGCCACGGCGCCGTCCCCTTCTCCGCCACGGTGGTCATGACGCCCCTCCCGGCTCGGCGCCCGTCGATCCTCGATCTCGATCCTCGATCTCGAGCATCCCCATGGCCCTCGCCTGCTCCACCAGCCGACGGGCCCGCAGCACCACCGGCGCGTCGATCATCTTGCTCCCCAGGCTGACCACCCCCAGCCCCTTCTCCTCCGCCTCGTGGAACGCCTCCACGATCCGCTGCGCCTTCTCCAGCTCTTCCGGGGTCGGCGCGAAGGCCGCGTGGATGACCCGGATCTGGCGCGGGTGCACGCACCCCATGCCGGTGAAGCCCAGCGCCCGGGCCTCCCGGCCCCAGGCGAGGAGGCCCTCCTCGTCCTGGACATCGCCGTAGACGGAGTCGATGGCCTGGATCCCGGCCGCCCGGGCCGCGTTCACCAGGCGACGCCGCGCCCAGACCGACTCGGCGCCCTCCCTCGTCTTCGGCACCCCCAGGTCCGCGGTGTAGTCCTCGAGCCCGATGGTCAGCGCCACCACGGTCTCCGATGCCGTGGCGATCTCGTAGGCCCGCTCCACGCCCAGCGCCGATTCGAGGATGGGCATCAGCCAGATGGTCCGGGCCCACCAGTCCCGCTCGCCGCCGCCCTGGTTCACCCGCAGCGCCTGGATCTCCCGGATCCGCATGGCTACCGCCTCCACCTGGTGCGGGCTCTCGACCTTCGGGATCAGGATCAGGTCCGGCACCTCCGGCACGATGGCGTCCAGGTCGTCCAGCCCGAGGGGGAGCTGGTTGATCCGCACCATCCGCTCGGCCGGGCCGAAGTCCACACAGCAGAGCGCGTTGCGCACCACCAGTCGCGCCTCCGCCTTGGCCGATGTGTGGACCGAGTCCTCCAGGTCCAGGATCACGCCGTCCGGGCGGTGCAGCGCCGCGTTGATCATGAACTTCGGCTCATTGCCCGGCAGGTACAGCCGGGACCGCCGGAGCTGGTGCCGGGCCGAGGCCCGTCGGCGACGCGGCCCCACCGTAGCGCAGCCGTAGGGCGTGGCCTCCCGGTCCGGCGCCACCAGTCCCGCCGCCCGGGCCGCCGCCTCGGTCCTCGCCGCGATGACCCAGGGCAGCGCGCCGGCGTCCTCGACGGTGACGCGTGCGCCCTCCACACCCAGGGCCGTGAGCGTCTCCAGCACCGTCTCCCGGATGTCGTCGCCGTACATCGACCCGACCTTCGAGCTCAGATCGATCTCGATTCCCGATCCTCGATCTCGATCATCGATCCGCTCGACCGCGACGTACAGGTCCGAGCGCACATCGGGCCCGCGCCGTCCGGCCTCGCCCCGGCCGTCGGTGTTCTCCGATCCCGGCCCCGCCCCGGCCGCGCCGGGACGGGCGATGACGTCGGTCATGGGGTCCGCTCACCTCCTGTCGCCACCCCCGCCCCCAGCGCCGCGATGATGGCGTCGGTCACCTCCGTGGTCGTGGCCGCGCCCTGCTTCAGCGCGTCCGGCCCGCCGGGAATCCGCATCATGTCGTAGGTCCGCACGCGCCCGCTCCGGACCACGGCGGCCACGGCGTTCCGCACCTTGTTCGCCTTGTCCACCTCGCCCACGCGGTCCAGCAGCATGGCCGCGCTCAGGATCATGGCGATGGGGTTCACGATCGGCGAGTCCAGCGCTTCGTACTTCGGCGCCGAGCCGTGGGTCGGCTCGAACACCGCCACCCGGTCCCCGATGTTCCCGGAGCAGGCAAAGCCGAGCCCGCCGACGAGGCCCGCGAACGCGTCGCTCACGATGTCGCCGAACATGTTCCCGGCCACGATCACGCCGTAGTCCTCCGGGTTCTTCGTCAGCCACATCATCTGGGCGTCGATGTTCGTCGACCAGAGCTGGATGTCCGGGAAGTCGGTGCGCACCTTCCTCGCCTCCTCTTCCAGCATCCCCGACGTCTCCCGCAGCACGTTCGGCTTCTCGCAGACCGTCACGCTCCGGTACCCGTGGTCCACCGCGTACTGGAACGCCGCCCGCATGATCCGGTGACAGGCGTTCCGGGTGAACACGCGCGTCGAGATGGCCAGGTCCTCCGGCGGCGTCGACGCGAACCGCTTGAACTTCGGATGCGTCTTGAGCGCGGCCAGCACGTGCTCCGGCGGGTCCGTCCACTCGATCCCCGCGTACAGACCCTCCGTGTTCTGACGGAAGATCGCCACGTCCACCTCCGGCTCGTCCAGCTCGCCGTCCACCGTCTGGCGGACGAAGTTCAGCGGGTTGCCCGGAAACGACCGGCACGGCCGGATACAGACGTCCAGGTCGAACCGCTGGCGCAGCCCCACGATCGGGCTGTAATACACGTAGCCCCGGTCCCGCAGCTCCGGCTTCAGCTCCGCCGCCGCCTCGTCCTTCGGCTTCGACGTGATCGCGCCGAACAGCCCCAGCTCGTGCTCGTCCAGCAGCGACACCGTCCGCTCCGGCAGCGCGTTGCCCTCCTCGCACCAGAACTCCCAGCCGATGTCACCGTGGACGTACTCGGCCTCGAATCCCACCGCGTCCAGCACCCGCAGCGCCTCCGGCAGCACCACCCTGCCAATGCCGTCCCCCGGCATGGTCACCACTGTTCGCATTGAGTCCTCGTAGTCGTAGTCGTAGTCGCGTTCGCATTCGCCCCTCGGCCCTACTCGATCCTCATCCTCGATCCTCGATCCTCGCCGCCACCTGCGCCTCCACCCCTCCCGCCACCACCAGCCCCTGCGGCACCGGCCCCAGTGCCGGGAACCGGTACCGCTCCCCGCGCCAGGCGACGGTGCCCAGTCGGAAATCGACGGTCGCCTCGTCGCCCGGGATGATCGTCGGCTCCCCCGCCTCCACCGCCGCCCCGAGCTCCTCCTCGACGGCCCGGACGAAACCCGGCGCCTCGATGCACAGCAGCCCGTTGTTGAAGGCGTTCCTGAGGTAGGTCTGGGAGAAGCTCTCGGCGATGATGAGGGCGATACCCCGGGCCTGGAGCGCCGTCGCCGCCTGCTCCCGGCTCGACCCGGTCCCGAAGTTCCGGGTGCCCACCAGCACGTCCCCTACCTCGACCCGCTCCGTGAAGGTCGGGTCGTAGTTGGCCATGACCACCGCCGCCATCTCCTCCGGCATCAGCGTCCGGTAGGTGTGGTCCTTCCCGTAGATCCCGTCCGTATTCAGGTTCTCCCGCGGCACGAACACCAGCCGCCCCGTCACCGACTCCGGGAACCCTGGCAGGATCTCCACCTCCTCCGACGGCGGCTCCGGCGCCCCCCGCTCCTCGTAGTCTCGCGCCGGCGCGCCATCGCCCAGCCCGCCATCGGTGACGAAGCCGGCCACCGCCGACGCCGCGACCACGGCCGGCGAGGCCAGATAGCAGCGGGCGTCGCGGGAGCCCATGCGACCCTTGAAGTTCCGGTTCGTCGCCGAGATCCCCACTTCCCCGTCCTCGAGCAGCCCCTTACCGAGCCCGATACACGGCCCGCAGCCCGGGGGCAGCGGCATGGCGCCGGCCTCGAGCAGGTCGCCCCAGATACCGGCCGTCTCCGCACGGTCCTGGATCTCGCGGCTGGCCGCGGCGACGTACAGCTCGACCCCCGCCGCGACCTTCCGGCCCCGCAGCACCTCGGCCGCCACCGTCAGGTCCTCGTACCGGCCGTTCACGCACGACAGCAGGTACGCCTTGTCGATGGCGAGGCGCTCCGGCTCCGCGCCGGCCACGCTCCGGCCCGCCTGGACCGTGTCGGGCCCCGCGAGCCACGGCCGGACCGCCGACAGGTCGACGGTGATGCGGGCGGCGTAGTCGGCGTCGGGATCGGGACGCGGCGGCGCGACGCGCCACTCGGCGAGGTCGCCGTCGGTGATGCGGTGCTGGCGGACCAGATCGAGCCGCTCCTTCCGGGCCTCGAGCCAGTCCAGGGTGATGGCGTCCACCGGGAACCAGCCAACCAGTGCGCCCCACTCGGTGGTCATGTTGGCCACACTCATCCGGGCCGCCATGTCCAGCGACGCCACGCCCGGGCCCGTGAACTCGATGGCCGCATTGAGCGCCTCGCCCTGGTCGTACAGCGAGCACAGCGTGAGGATCAGGTCCTTCCCGCCCACGCCCTCCGGCAGCTCGCCGTCGAGCCAGACCTGGACCGTCCGCGGCACCTGCCACCAGAACTCCCCCGTCGCCCAGATTGCCGCCGCGTCCGTCCGTACCACCGGCGTGCCCAGCGCGCCCACCGCGCCGTACGTATTCGCGTGGGAATCGCTCGCCACCACCAGTGACCCCGGCAGCGCGAACCCCCGCTCCAGCATGATCTGGTGCCCGATCCCCGTCCCCTCCGGATGGAACGCGATCCCGTGGGTCCGGCAGAACTCCCGGATGCGACGGTACTTCTCGATGTTCTCCGACGACTCGTTCTGGATGTCGTGGTCCAGCACCACCACCGGCTGGGAAGGATCCGCGATCCGGTCCGCGCCGATGGCCGCGAACTTGGCCATCACCGCCGCCGTGTTGTCGTGCGTCAGGATGTGCCGGGGCCGCAGCGTGATCATGTCGCCCGGTCGCAGCGGCCGGGCCGGGCCATCCACCATGTGGGCCCGTGCGAGCTTCTCGATCACCGTCGCGCCCATCCGTACCTCCCCACGCGGCCTACCCCGCGTTGTCTGTTGCCGTCAGCGCCATCAGCTCCGTGACCGACCCGACCTCGTCCAGCGACCAGACCGCGTCGATCAGACGACGCCGCGCGGCCGCCCCCATCACCGGCTCCGCCAGCGCCGTGAACTTCTCCTCGATCTCCTGATCCGTGAGCGGGTTCCGGGGGTCGCCCTTCGGGTAGTCGAGCTGCTTCTCGAGCGCTCGCCCGTCCCTGGTCTCCACCGTCACGTGCACCCGCTGGAGCTCCGGGAAGACCGCCTCGATCGCCGGGTCCGCCACCACCTCCACCTTCCGGAGCTGGGCCCGGATCTCGTCGCTCATGATCCGCTCCTGCTCGAACTGCAGCGGCGTGACCTGCCGGTCCACGATGGCCGCGGCGATCACGTACGGCAGGCTGTGATCCGCCGTCTCCTTGCTTCGGGGATCGTACTTGCTCGGGTCCGCCAGGATATCCGCCGCCCGGGCCAGCGACCGGATCCGCACCTTCTCGATCTCCGCCGGGGCCAGGTCGTTGTCCATCACCAGGTCCAGCGTGGCCGAGATGGGCGCGTGGGTCAGGGCCTCCGTCGGGAACGCCTTCATCCCGCACTGCTCGATCCGCCAGCTGTCGCCCAGCCCGTCCGTCAGGATCTCCAGCTTCCACTCCGGTCCCATGACGTGGACCAGCCCCTCCTTGCCATCGATCACGTGCTCGGGACCCGTGTAGCCCTCGGCCGCCAGGAGCGCGGCGAGCACCCCGGACTGGGTCGCCATGGGGTCGCCCGTATTCTTCATCATCGTCAGCTTGCCCGCCGTGATCGCGCCCATCGTGGCATGACGCGACCCGCTGATCCCCATGGCGTGCTGGATCCGCTCCGCGTCCAGCCCCAGCATGCGACCCGCCACCACCGGCGACACCAGCGCCGTCAGCGTCGCATGGTGCCAGCCCCGCTCCCGGATCCCCGGGAACGCCGCCTCGCACAGCCGCATCTCCAGCTCGTGGCCCAGCACGATCCCCAGGATCAGCGACCGGCCGTCCAGCCCCTGCCGCTCCGCCATCGCGATGGCCGCAGGGATCAGGTCCGACGGGTGCGACGGGTCCTGCTTCCAGTAGATGTCGTTGTAGTCCTGGACCCGGACCATCAGCGCGTTCGCCAGCGACGCCGACACCACGTCCATCTTCGCGCCGCTCCCGATCACCGTGCCCGGGCCCTCGCCCGCGACCTCGTCCAGCACACGCAACGCGATCTCGACATCCTCCTGCTGATACCCGCCCAGCGCACAGCCCAGCGAGTCCAGCAGGTAGCGCTTCGCCTCCCGGATCGCGCCCGCCCCCAGCCCGCTGTACTCCAGGCCGGCGGCCCACCGCGAAAGCGTTCCGCTTACCGTCTCCGCACCGGCCACGACCCCTGCCGACATGCCTCGTCCTCCGTGATCCCCCCGTGGACGTGCCCCCATCGTCTCGAAGGTACCGCCCGCGCTCCCGGATCGCTGTGGGGTGAATCTTGATACTCACCCCTCGTTTGTGAACGGATTTCCCCTACAGGGAGGCTGACGGCTGACGGCTGACGGCTGACGGCGCACGGCTGACGGCGCACGGCTGACGGCTGACGGCTGACGGCT
>CAYMLW010000205.1:0-7587 GCA_964391035.1 uncultured Gemmatimonadaceae bacterium | reverse complement strand
CATGCTGATCCTGGTCCCGCTGTTCGCCCTGGCGCTCCCGCTGATGGATACGACGCTCGCCATCGTCCGCCGCTGGCTGCGGGGGGCGTCCATCTTCGAGGGGGATGCGCGACACGTGCATCATCGTCTGCTGCACCTGGGTCTCTCGCAGCGGGGCGCGGTACACGTGCTGTGGGCCGCCGCGGCCCTCTTCGCGGCCTTCGGGCTGACCATCGCCTTTGCGCCGGAGCCGCTGAACCTGGTGGCGGCGGTGATAGGCGGTGTGGCCTGCGTGGTCGGGCTGCGCTGGGCGCTCCTGCACCTGGACTACACCGAGCTCCGGATCGCCGCGCGGCTCCTGACCCTGGCTCCTCTGTCGATCCGGCGGGCGGTGCAGGATCAGATCCGTGCGGAGCTCGTGGCCCACGCGCTCCGGGACTCGAGCACGCTGGAGGAGATCAACGGGATCCTGGAGGACAGTGCCGACGGATTCGGCTTCCATCGCATGCTGGTGCGTCGGGAGCGGGACCGGTGGCTGGACGCGTCGCGGCCCCAGGACCGGCCGCGGACCCAGCAGGTGGACGTGCCGATCGAGTCGCCGGCCAGGGACGAGGACTCGCTCGTCCTCCATATCCGCTGCGGCATGGGCAACGGCTTCCGGCCGCGACAGAGCGAGCAGGTCGCCCACGTCCTGGTCCCCGTGCTGGAGGGCTGGGCGGCCCGCGGTACGGCCTCGACCCATGGCCGGAACGGGGGGCTGGGCGCCGACACCGACGGGTCCGTCAACGGGTCCGTCGGGACGACCCGGGCGGCGCGTGCTCTCGCGGCCCGACGGCGGCGACTGCGGCTCGGCTGAAGAAGCCGCCGTCCCGGCCCGCGGCGGCGGCTCGCCGGGCCGCGGGCCGGGGCCGCGCTTGAAGCCCCGACTCGGTCGGGCCATTATCACTCCTTCTCCACCGCGTTCCGCGCCAGGCGCCCCGTGTCGGACTCGCGCGCCCGTGAGCTCGTGGGCGGACGCATGGTGGGCCTCTCGCAACCCGGTACAGGAGGGGAAACGAAGTCCAGGTGCGCCTCTTCGTGCTGGTCAGCGACGCCTTCGGTGGCCGCGGCGGGATCGCGAAGTTCAATCGCGATCTCCTGAGGGCGCTGTCCGGGCACCCCGCATCCCGGGGCGTCACCGCGCTGCCGCGGCTGGTGCCGGACCCGCCCGGTCGGCTTCCTCCGGGGCTCGACTACCGTCGGGAGTCGGCCGGCGGCGCGGCCCGGTATCTGTGGGCGGTGACGCGGGAGTTGGCGCTGGGCGGGCCGTACGACGGAGTGGTCTGCGGCCACATCCATCTTCTTCCGGTGGCGTACCTGGCGGCGCGCCGCTGGGGTGTCCCGCTCGTGCTGGTGGTGCACGGGATCGAGGCGTGGCAACCCACGGGGCGACGCCCGGTCGACCGGCTCGCCGGGGGAGTCGACCACGTCGTCGCGGTGAGCGCCACCACGCTGGAGCGGTACACGGCGTGGTCCCGGCTGCCGGCCGATCGCGGGTGGGTGATCCCGAACTGTGTGGACCCGACCCGCTACGGACCGGGGCCGAAGCGTCGGGATCTTCTGGCCCGGTACGGACTCGAGGGGAGCCGGGTGCTGCTGACGCTGGGCCGGCTGCCCGGCACCGAGCGATACAAGGGGGTCGACGAGGTGCTGGGGGTGTTCCCCGAGCTGGTCCGCGAGTATCCGGACCTCGAGTATCTCGTGATCGGCGAGGGGGACGACCGGCCGCGGCTGGAGCGGAAGGCCAGGGAGCTGGGGCTGGCCGGGCGGATCGTGTTCGCGGGTCGCGTGGCGGAGGAGGAGAAGGCCGACCACTACCGGCTGGCCGATGCCTTCGTCATGCCGGGGCGAGGCGAGGGGTTCGGGATCGTGTACCTGGAGGCGCTGGCGTCCGGCGTTCCGGTGGTGGCCAGTGAAGCCGATGGCAGCCGGGATGCCGTTCTCGGCGGCGAGCTCGGCGAGGTCGTGGATCCGGATGACCCGGCCGACATCGTGCGTGGGATCCGGCTGGCCCTGCGCCGGCCGACCGGTGAGGTCCCGGCGGGACTCGACCGCTTCAGCCGGGAGAGGTTCGACGAGCGGTGGCGGGCCCTCACGGACACGGTCTTCGGCGTGGGGAGCGCGGATGATGCGCCGTGACCCGCCACGGTGCCGGGGGATGCGCCGGGTCGCCGACCGGGTCGTGCCGGGACGGGCGGTCTCGGCGCCGCGGCTGCGGCCCGGCGAGTCCCCGGGTCTGGTACGCCGGACACGGGTGCCGCCGTACATTGATGACGCAGGAGGGGCGGTCCCGGTGGTCTGGCGCGCGCGCAGACCCGGGGGTGTGCTCCAGGCGCCGGCTGGCCGGGTCGGGATATCGAGGGGAGGGCCCGGATCGGAACGCACGAACAGACCATGATCCAGACCCTGTGGAAGCTGGGCTACCTGTTGACCCGCCGTCAGAAATGGCAGGCCGCGGGCCTCTTCCTCCTGATGGTGGGGGGATCGGCGCTCGAGATCGTGGGCGTGGGGTCGATCCCGGCCTTCGTCTCCATCCTCGGCGAGCCGGAGACGCTCCTGAAGTACGACCTCGTCCGCCGCATCCACGACGGTCTGGGCATTGCCGACCACCGGGAGTTCGTGGTCTGGTTCGCCGGCGGGATGGCCCTCTTCTTCGTCCTCAAGAATGCCTTCTTCGTCGGGTTGAGCCTGGTCCGTGCGGTGTATACCCACCGTAGCGGCGCCGCCCTCGCCAACCGCCTGTTCCGGGCCTACCTGCACAGCCCGTACACCTTCCATCTCCAGCGGAACACGGCGGAGGTGCTGCGGAACGTGCAGGGCGAGTCGAAGAACGTCGTGGAGCACGTGCTGGTGCCGGGGCTCAATTTCGTCCTCGAAGTGCTGGTCCTGGCCGGGCTGTTCGCCCTCCTGATCGTCGCGGCGCCCATCGTGTCGCTGAGCGCGTTCGGCGCCCTGGGCCTGGTGAGCGGGCTGTTCTACGTCTTCGTCCGGCGCCGACTGGTGGAGCACGGCGCCCGCAGCCAGCGTTACCAGGGCGAGATGATCCAGACCATCCAGGAGGGGCTCGGCGGCGTCAAGATGACCAAGCTGCTCGGCCGCGAGGAGTACTTCAGCGCCAAGCACTACACGAGCGCCCGGGGCCACGCACACGCGTCGGTGGTCCGGCAGATATCGAGCGACACGCCCCGGCTGCTGATCGAGACGACGGCGGTGGCGGCCCTGCTGCTCATCTCCCTCACCTTCGTCGCCCGTGACCGGCCGCTGGGCGAGATCCTGCCGCTCCTCACCCTCTTCGCCGTCGCGTCGGTCCGGCTGGTGCCGTCGTTCAACCGGATCACCATGGCGGTGAACCAGATGCGCTACGGTCACGCCTCCATCGGCGTGGTTTACGACGACCTCCGGGCGCTGGAGAGGCTCCCCCGGGACACGGTGGCCCCCTCCACGGGAGCGGTCCGGCTGACCTCCTCGATCTCGCTGGTGGGCCTCCGCTACCGCTATCCGGAAGCGGAGGAGGAGGCCCTGACCGATGTGAACCTGACCATCGAGCACGGCTCGGCGGTAGCCTTCGTGGGTCCATCGGGTGCGGGGAAGACCACGGTGATCAACGTGCTGCTCGGGCTGCTCGAGCCGACGTCCGGGAGCGTGCGCGTCGACGGTGTGGACATCCGGAAGGACCTGCGGGGCTGGCAGTCCCAGATCGGCTACGTGCCCCAGGGGACCTACCTGACGGACTCGACCATCCGCCGCAATGTGGCCTTCGGCGTGGAGGACGACGACATCGACGAGGAGGCCGTTCGCCGGGCCATCCGCTCGGCGCAGCTGGAGACGCTGGTCGAGCGGCTGCCCCATGGCCTCGACTCGGTGGTGGGGGAGGGGGGGCTCCGCCTGTCCGGCGGCCAGCGTCAGCGCATCGGCATTGCACGGGCCCTGTACCACGATCCCCGGGTCCTCGTGATGGACGAGCCGACATCGGACCTGGACGCAGAGACGGAGCGGCGGATCCTGGAAGCGGTGGAAGGGCTGCGAGGAGAGCGCACGATCATCGTCGTCGCGCACCGCATCTCCACCGTGCGCAACTGCGACGAGCTCTTCTACCTGCATGACGGTCGCCTGGAGGCGTCCGGGTCGTACGACGAGCTGCTGGAGTCGAGCGAGGGCTTCCGCGCCATCGCTGCGGGCTAGGCGGGTCCACCATGCAGCCGGACGTCTCGGTCGTCATCCCCACCCGCAATCGCCGCGACTACCTCGGGCGGGCGATCGCCAGCTGCTTCGAGGACAACGGAGTCGGGGTCGAGGTCGTGGTGGTCGACGACGGCGGTACGGACGGCACGCGAGAGTGGCTGGACGGCCTGGCCGACCCCCGGATACGGATCCGGTCCCAGGCGCACCAGGGGGCACAGGCGGCGAGGAATCGCGGGCTCGACGCGGCCACGGGGCGCTACCTCAAGTTCCTGGACGACGACGACTGGCTGCTCCCGGGCACGCTCGAGAGGCAGGTGCGTGTCCTGGCGGAATCGGGTGCGGAGCTGGTGGCCGGCGACGCCCTGGTCTGGCGGGAAGGCGAGGTGGTCGACCGGTACCCGGCGCCGCGGGGCACCGATCCCTTCATCGACGTGGTGAGCGGCGATGCCACCACCCATCCGCTGAAGTACACGATGACGCGCGAGCTGGCGGCGTCGGTGCGGTGGGACACGGCCGTCGAGATCCGGACCGACCTGGCGTTCATGCTCGAGGTCTCCCGTGCCGCCGTGGGCTACCGGTGGGTGGACGGCCCGGCCGGGTGCTTTCGCGTCCACGCGGGGCCGCGCCTGAGCAGGCCGAGCCGGGACTTCCAGGGCGCCGCGATGCACCTCGAGCTGCTGGGCCGCACGGCGGAGGCCATCCTCGAGGAGGGCACGACGCCGGCCCGGGCGGAGGCCGTCCGCCTCGGGCTCTGGCGCTGGCTGCACCTCATGCACCCCCGGGACCCGACGGCGGCCCGCCGGGCATGGCGGCTCCTCCAGCGCGTGGACCACGCGACGCCGTTCCGTCCGCCCCGGGACGGCCCGATCCTGCGCGCCCTCGATCGACTGATCGGGCCGATGGCCGTGGAGGAGCTCACCCGGGTTCCGCGGCTGATCAAGCGGCGGCTGCGCCCGTGATCCGAGCCACGGGGGTACGGGTCTGTCACATCACGCCCGGGCTGCCGCCGGCGCCGGAAGGAGTCGGCGACTACGCGGTCCTGCTCGGCCGGCGTCTCCGCGAGCTGTCGGACGGGGCGATCACGTCCTCGTTCATCGCCGCGGGCCACACCCGGCGGGAACCGCCCGACCCGACTCTCGATGCGACGGACCTGACGGGGCGGACGAGCCAGGCCGACCTGGTCGCAGCGGTGGAGGACGCGGCCGCCGGGGGGAGCCCCATCGTTCTGCACTACGTGGGCTACGGGTTCGCCCGCCGGGGGGCACCGCTCTGGCTGCTCCGGGCCGTGCGGCGGCTTCGCGACCGGGTCCCGGGCGGCCGGATCGTGACGGTGTTCCACGAGCTGTACGCCACCGGTCGGCCCTGGCAGAGCGCGTTCTGGCTGGCGCCGATCCAGCGCCACGTGGCCGTGGGGCTGGCCCGGACGAGCGACGGCGTGTTCACGAATCGACGCGTCGCGGCCGACTGGCTCCGGCGGGTCCGCTCCCGGACCGAGGCCGGCGCGGTGTCGTGGAGCCCGGTCTTCTCGAACGTTGGGGAGCCGGACACCGTGGCTCCGTGGGCCGAGCGAGACCCTGTCGCCGTGGTGTTCGGCGGGGCCGCGACCCGGTCGAGGACGCTGGACGGCCGGGAACCGGAGCTGGCGGCGGCGCTGGACGCGCTGGAGATCGAGTCGCTGTGGGAGATCGGCCCGCCCCGGGCGGGGGCGCCCGGGACGTTTCTGGGTCGGTCGGTCGAGGCGCTCGGGGTGCTGCCCGCCGCGGAGGTTGGCGCCCGGCTCGAGCGGGTCCGGGTGGGGCTGCTGCGCTACCCGCTGGCGTTCATCACGAAGTCCGGCGTCATGAGCGCCTACCTGTCCCATGGCGTGCCCCCGATCCTCCTGGATGGCGGCCCCCCGGTGCCCGACATGGCGGAAGGCGTGGCGTACCTGAGGCCGGGGGCGGCGACGCCGGAGGCGGCGGAACGGTGCGGCCGGACCGGACTCGCCTGGTATCGCGACCACGCCCACTCGGAGATCGCGGCGCGGCGGCTGCTGCCGCTGGTGGCGGGAGACGGAGTGGTGTCGCCGTGAGGATTCTGCTGAACTCCCGGGCGTTCCACCCGTCGGTCGGGGGCATCGAGGTCGTGAGCCGTCAGCTGGCCGGGGCCTGGCAGTCGGCGGGCCACGAGGTCCGGCTCTGGACGGCCACGCCGCTGGGCGATGCCGGGGAGCTGCTCGACCTCGAAGTGGTGCGGCAGCCGGCGCCGGCGGAGGCGCGGGCCCTGGCCCGGTGGGCCGACGTGGTGGTGTTCAGCGGGATCACCCTGCGGGACACCCCGTACGCGCTGTGGGCGCGCACGCCGTACGTATATATTCATCACGCGCAGCTCGTGCGTGGATCCGGCAAGCTGCGCATCGTGAACGCGCTCAAGCGGTTCGCGACACGATGGACGCTGAACGTGGCCGTGAGCCGGGCGGTGGCCGGTACGATTCCGGGGCCCGTGCGCGTGATCCCCAACGCGTTCGAGCCGGCCCTCCTGGACCCCCGGCCCGAGGAGCGCCGGGACGGGCTCCTGTTCGTCGGTCGTCTGGTCTCGGAGAAAGGAGTGGATCTGGCATTGAGAGCCGTGGCCCGACTGCGGGACGCGGGTCGACCCGTCCGGCTCACCGTGTGCGGGGACGGCCCGGAGCGCCCGCGGCTGGAGCGCCTGGCGGCCGAGCTCGGCCTTGCCGACGCCGTGTCGTTCGAGGGCTGGGTGCGTCGGGACGAGCTGGCCGGACGGCTCCGCAGGGCGGAGGCGGTGCTGGTGCCGTCCCGCTACGAGCCGTTCGGCATCGTGGCGCTGGAGGCGATCGCGGGCGGCGCGCCCCCGGTCGCGGCCCGGGTGGGCGGCCTGCCGGAGGCGGTGGGCCCGTGCGGGGTCCTGGTCGAGCCGGAGGACCCGGCGGCGCTGGCGGCGGGGGTGGAACGGGCGCTGGAGCCGGAAGAGCGGCGTCGCCTGATGGACGGAGCGCAAAGGCACCTCGATCGGTTCCGGATCGACGCGATCGCGGCCCGCTACCTGGAGGTCCTCGAGGAGGTGGTGCAGGGATGAGGGAGTCCAGGCCGGAGTGGTGGAAGCGGCTTCTCGGCCTCTTCTTCGTCCTGGTGATCGTCGAGGGAGCGCTGCGGAAGTGGGTCTTCCCCCAGTACGACGAGGTGCTGTACTTCGCGAAGGACGCGGTCCTGCTCCTGGCCGTGGTGGGCTACACGCGTCACCATCGGCTCCACCTCCCGGCCGCGATCCGGGGCGGGGGCTTCGCGCTCCTGCTCGGCCTCTACGTGTGGATCGTCCTGATGCAGACGGTGAACATCCGGCTGCCGTCGGCGTGGGTCGGGCTCCTGGGCCTCAAAACCCACGCCCTCT
>CAYMLW010000204.1:0-7621 GCA_964391035.1 uncultured Gemmatimonadaceae bacterium | reverse complement strand
GTCCTCGTGGATCGCCCGGAACCGGTCGGCCTGCCCGTCCAGCTGTTCGGGGTCGATGCCGCGCCCTGCGAGCCGCGGCGCCATCATGTTGCTGTAGTCGAGTACGATCCGGTCTGTATCAGTCATGCGGCGAAGTCTAGGCGGCGTACCGGCCGTCGGGCAAACGGGAACCCCGGGTGCCGTGCCGGTGCGGGGCTCTGCGGACCAGGTTTCACCATCCACATTCTGGCGCTCCGGGCCCCTTGAAGGCCATGAACTGGAGTCCTGAGCCATCGGAACGAGCCCCGCTCCGCTGTGGAGCCGCGCCGGGACGCCTCCACCCCACCGTCCCGGCCAGCTCCCGGGCGTCAGACCTCGACGACCAGTCCGTCGTAGGCCGGCCGCACTTCGGGCGGGAGCCTGCGCTCGAGCTCGGCGTGGCGGACGCGGTGGGTGATATGGGTGAGCCAGGTCCGGTGGGCGCCGATCTCCCGGGCGAGCTCGACGGCCTCTTCGACGTTGAGGTGGGTCGGGTGCGGGTTACCGAACCAGAGGGCGTTGAGGACGAGGGTGGAGACCCCCTCGAGGGCCTCCCGGGTCCCGGGGCCGAGTACCTTCGCGTCGGTAATGTAGCCCAGGTCGCCGACGCGGAACCCGTAGACGGTCATGGGGCCGTGCTCGACGGGGAGCGCCCGGAAGGTGAGGCCGCCGACGTCGACATCGTCGAGGGCGTGGTAGGTCCGCAGCCGAAGCTCGGGCTTGGTTGTGCCGGGGGGCGGGCGGAAGTCGGTGAAGATGTAGCCGAAGCGCCGTCGCAGGGCGTGCTCGGTCTCGGGACAGGCGTGGACGTCCAGGCGCCGGCCCCGGCGGGCGGAGATGGCCCGGAGGTCGTCGACGCCGTGGATGTGGTCCGCGTGGGAGTGAGTGAACCAGACGGCGTCGAGGGCGCCGATCCCGGCGCGTGTGAGCTGGAGCCGGAGCTCGGGCGGCGTGTCGACGAGGACGGTCCGGTCGTCCTCCTGGACGACCACGGCGTGGCGGGTCCGGTGGTCCCGGGGGTCATCGGAGGTGCAGGCCTCGCAGTCGCAGCCGATGACGGGGATGCCGAAGGAGGTCGCGGTCCCGAGGAACGTCAGCTTCACAGCTCCTCCACCCGCAGCATGTTCGTGGTCCCGGTCACGCCGAAGGGTACGCCCGCGGTGACCACGACGCGGTCGCCGGCGGCGGCGATGCCGTCGGCCAGGAGCCGGCGTCGGGCGGTGTCCAGCACCTGCTCGTACGTGGGGTCGCCGGGGATCCGGCAGTAGACGGGGGTCACGCCCCAGACCAGGGCGAGCTGGCGGTAAACGCGCTCGTCGTTGCACACGCCGAGGACCGGGACGGGGGGCCGGTAGCTGGAGACCAGGCGGGAGGTGAAGCCGCTACGGGTCAGCGTGACGATGGCGGGCGCGCCGAGGAGCGACACCGCCTCGACCGTGGCCGCGGCGATGGCGTGCTCCGTCCGGGTGGCGCCGGCCCGCAGCCGGTTGTCCTGGGGCTCGTCGTAGCTCTGGCCTTCCCGGAAGGCGGGGGTGGTTTCGATCTCCCGGACGATGGTCGTCATGGCCCGGACGGCCTCGAGGGGGTACCGCCCCACGGCCGTCTCGCCCGAGAGCATGACGGCGTCGGTCCCGTCCAGGAGCGCATTGGCGACGTCGCTCGCCTCCGCCCGCGTGGGCCGCGGCTGCTCGATCATCGACTCCAGCATCTGGGTAGCGGTGATGACGGGCCGGCCGTACAGGTTGGCCTTCCGGATGATCCGCTTCTGGGCCAGCGGGACCTTCTCGAACGGCAGCTCGACGCCGAGGTCGCCCCGGGCCACCATGACGGCGTCGGAGCGCTCCAGGATCTCCTCGAGCCGCTCGAGGGCCACGTCCTTCTCGATCTTGGCCACCACCAGCACGTCGTCCGGCACCAGCTCCCGGACCCGCTCGACGTCTTCGGGGCTCTGGACGAAGGAGAGCCCGACGTAGTCGACCTCGAGCTCCGTCGCCAGCGCCAGGTCCTCGAGGTCCCGCTCGGCCAGCACCGGCGCGCTCACCCGCACGCCCGGGAGGTTCAGCCCCTTGTTGGACTGGAGCAGGCCGCCCCGGACCACGATCGCCGCGACGACGTCGCCCTCGACGCCCGTCACGCGCAGTTCGAGCGTGCCGTCGTCCAGGAGGATGCGGGTGCCGGGCTCGACATCATCGGCGAGGCCCGGGTAGGTGGACGGCAGCGTGCCGGGCTCGGCCGACCACGACACCTCCGGGACCAACGCGACCGGGGCGCCCTCGTCGAGCGGCACCGGCGCCGGCAGGCTCCCGATCCGGATCTTGGGACCGGCCAGGTCGGCCAGGATCGCCACGGGCACCCCCCGCTCCCGTGCGACCTCCCGCACCCAGGACACCACGCGGCGATGCTCCTCGTGGGTGCCGTGGGCGAAGTTGACCCGGATCACATTGGCGCCCAGCTCGATGACGGCCCGGATCCGGTCCCGGGTCGCCGTGGCCGGCCCCACCGTCGCTACGACCTTCGTACGCATTGCGGCGCTCGCTCGATCCACACTTCCTCTTTGTCCACCATGGTCAGTACGGCACGCATTGCCGGCGACCCGTCACCCGCCGGAACGGGTCGCGGCCCCGCCGGGCGGCCCGCCACCGAGCCGTGTCGATCCGGCCGCGGGTCCGCCGGGCCCGTCCCGGGTCGCCGTGGCATAGAGACCCTGCCGGTGGGCCGGTAGTTCCATTGCGCCGTCGGGCCCGGTCCACTCCCGTTCGGTGCCAGGGCGACGCCCCGGTTGGAAAAAGACCGGACGACACCGTACTTTGTGGGCGCCCTGCGGCCGCGACGGGTCATGGCGGGATCGTACCCGTGGCGGCACCCGGGCGCAAACCCCGGCAGACTCCTTGCACGCCGCTGGACTGGATGCGGCTCATCACGACGATACCAGAACTGGAGGCACTCGCCGAGCGACTGTCCGGCGAGCCGCTCATCGCGGCGGACTCCGAGGCGGCCGGCTACCACCGGTACGACGACTCGCTGTGCCTCGTGCAGATCTCGATCCGGGACGAGACGTGGCTCATCGACACCCTCGCCGTGCGCTCGCTGAACCCGATCGCGGAGCTGTTCGACGACCCGGCCCACGAGATCGTCTTCCACGATGCCGACTTCGACCTCCGACTCCTGGACCGGGACTTCGGCGTCCACGTGCGGGGCCTGTTCGACACGAAGATCGCGGCCCGGTTCACCGGAGTGACCTCCTTCGGTCTGGCGAGCCTCCTCGAGCAGGAGCTCGGCATCGAGCTGAAGAAGAAGTACCAGCGGGCGGACTGGGCCCAGCGGCCGCTGCCCGAGAGCATGCTGGAGTACGCGGCCATGGACACGAAGTACCTGCCGGAGCTCCGGGACCGGCTCCGGGACCGGCTGGAGTCACAGGGTCGGTTGGCGTGGGCGGAGGAGGAGTTCCGGATCCAGGAGCGGACCCGCTGGGAGCCCCCGGGCGATGACCGGCCGCCCTACCTGCGGATCAAGAGGTCACGGCACCTGACGCCCCGGAGCCTGGCGGCGCTTCGGGAGATGTACGAGTGGCGGGAGGACGTGGCCCGGGAACGGGACGTCGCCACCTTCCGGGTCGTCGATGACGCCTCGCTTCTCGGCGTGGCCCGGGACATGCCCGAGCGCGCCGCCGAGTTGAAGGACGTGGGCGAGCTGTCGCAGGGCAATGCCCGGCGCTGGGGTCACGAGCTGCTGGCGGGCGTGGACCGGGCCCGGGCGCTGCCGGAGCACGAGCTGCCGGAGCGGCCCCAGCGGTCGCCGCCGCCCCCGCGGGACCCGGCCCTGGACGCACGGGTGGACCGGCTGAAGGCAGTCCGGGACCGGGCCTCGGAACGGCTCGCCCTCGACCGCGGGTTCCTCATGCCGCGCTGGCAGCTCGAGGAGATCGCGGCCGCGAACCCGACCACGCTGGACGAGATCGCGGCGGTGGACAGCATGCGCCGCTGGCAGATCGAAGCCCTGGGCGACGAGCTGCTCGATACACTGAAATCATGACGAACACCCGAACGCGGAGGTCTCATGGGCGCTGATATCGTCGAACGCGACGACATCTCTGTATACCTGGTTGCAGGGGTCCCGAAGAGCTTCAAGCGGAAGCTCCAGAAGTTCGTCGAGAACGAGGCGAAAGAGGACGGCGACGTCTACCTGCTGGACGAGGAGCTGTCGGAGTGGGTGATCTCGCGCATCCGGAACGAGAAGCGCGGGGGCCGGGACCGGACGCCGGCCACGGCGGCGCTCTGGCGGGCCTACGCGGCCCTCAGCGCGGCCCGGTACCATCTGCAGCACTCGCCGGAAGAGGAGGAGCGGGTACGGACGCTCCGGAACCAGGTCGAGGAGATCTGGCGGGAGCTGAGCCCGATGTTCGAGGAGGCGGAGAAGGAGAAGGAGAAGGAGAAGGAGAACGGCGGCTAGAACCGGTAGCGAACCCCCAGCTGCCGGATCGAGCCGAGCGCACCCAGCGCTCGCCACGCGAGCTCGACGCCCAGCGCGCCCAGCCGGACACCGCCCCCCACCACCAGCGGGGAGAAGGCATCGCCCGGGGCCGGCCGCGTCTCCCAGCCGACCCGGAAGGCCGCCTCCAGATCGTCCCAGCCCCGGGCGATCTCGAGCCCGACCCCGGCACCCCGGCGCTCCTCCCGCTGCCGGGCCTCCGCCGCCAGCAGCACGTCCAGCCCCGCCACCCGGCCCCGGCCGGCCGCGCCCACCCGCACCGTCCGGGGCAGCGGCGCGGCCCGGCCCGCCTCCACATCCGGGCCCAGGTGCTGGACCGAGGCGCCCAGGTCCAGCCACTCCGCCGCGGCCACCAGCACCCCGGCGTCCAGCGCCACGGTGCCGTCCGTCAGGCCCGCCACGTCCTGGTGCAGCCACCGGCCGGCCAGTCCCGCCCTCACGGCGCCGACCGCGACGCCGACGCCCACCAGCGCCGACAGCTCGCCGCCGCCGGCCGTGCCGCCCGTGGGCGTGCCGATCGGCCCCTCGCCTCGCTCCACCACCGCCACATCGCCGTAGTCGAGGTAGCGGACCGACCCGCCGACGGTGACCCGGCCGATCGGCGCGGCCACCGTCAGGGCCCCGGCGTTCACACCGGTGGGGAGCCGCTGGTACGCGGCGGCCAGGCCGGGGCCGCCCACCGCGGCGGGGTTGAACTCGAGGGCCAGCGGGCCCCGGACGGCCACGTAGGCATTGCCGAGGGCCAGCGGCCGCGGCCCGGGCGCCACACGGAGCAGCGTGGTCGCGCCGGACCCCGCGCCCTGCGCCGAGGCCCCGCCGCCCCCCAGCAGCCCCACGAGCCCGACCGCAGCCACCACCGCCCATCGCGATCGACCCCTCCTCGCCCCGGCCCGTCGACCCCGATCCCGATCCCGGCCTGTCCGGTCCCCCGGGCCGAACCGGCGTCCTGGCAGAGACGGGCCGGGTCGCCTCATGGCCGGGCCACCAGGATCTTCCGGACCAGCCGCTCGTCGGGTAGCTCCACGACCAGGACGTAGGCACCGTTCGCCACCTGGCCGCCCTCGTCGGTGTCGAGCGCCCAGACGGTGGTGAGGGGCCCGATCTCCGTTTCCGTGAAGCTCCGCACCCGCTCGCCGATCAGGGTGTAGACCGCCACGGACCGGGGGCGGTCCCGGTAGCTGAGGACGAGGCCGTCGGAGCGGACGGGGTTCTCCGACAGTGCCAGCCGGCCCCCCTGGCCGGGGAGGCCGTCGGGCCGGAGCCGGTCGACGGCGGCGGCGGCATCGAGCTTGCCGGAGCCCCAGGTCGGGTCCGGCAGCGTGCCGGGCACGAAGGCGTCGACGGCGGCGCTCGGCCGCAGCGCATCGCGCACTTCCTCGGCCGTGAGGTCGGCCTCGAGCTGGAGGAGGAGCGCGACGGCCGCGGCCACGACGGGCCCGGAGGTGCTGGTACCGAGGAGCCCGACGTGGACGGAGTCGGCTTCGATGAGCGACGGGAAGCCGTCCCATAGCGTGGCCCCGTCGGCCAGCGCGGCCATGACGATCTTCCCGGGCGCCGTGACGTCCGGCTTCTGGACGCCGTCCCGGCGAGGCCCCGGGCTGCTGAAGTAGGCGATGTCGCCGAGGGGCTCCTGGAGGGGGAAGCTCTGGACGGTCTCGCCCACGCCGAGCCATTCGTGGCGGGTCACGTGGGCGCCGGCGGCCACGACCCGATCGGCGCTGGCCGGTGCCCCGACCAGGTACCGGTTGGTGGTGCCGCCCTCGAGACGGGGGACCAGTCCGGTGTTCAGCGTATGCCCCACCAGCCAGAGGTGGTATACGCCGTCGCCGTGGACGGCCACGGGGCTCACCTCGATGGCCCACCGGCCGGTGTCCGGCGGGGCGGCGGCATCGGCATCGGCGATCCCGATGAGCACGGCGTGGTCGCCGTTGCCCGGCGCCGGCCCGTCCACCGCGTTCGACACGGCCACGGTCCCGCCCGGCGTGGCGAGGGTCGCGGAGTCGCCGGTCGCGACGGTGGTCTCCAGGCCGGCGGGGGTGCGGACCGTGATGGCCAGCGAGTCGCGGCCGTCGTACCAGAGCTCGAGGAGCAGCCCGTCCGTCACCGCGCCCGGGTTGGGCGCGTACGGCGGCACGACCACGGCGTGGCTCCCCCGCCCTCCTATCCCCTCGGCGTGCCTCGGGCCGTTGATGGCCAGCGCCGCGTTGCGGTGGTCGCCAGCATTGCCGTTCCCCGCCACGATGATCCGTCCGGGCCCGGTCAGCGCGTCCAGCGCCTCCTCCAGCAGCGTGCTGCCGTCGTGGGGCCCCTGCTGCGACGACAGCGAGATGTTGACCACGGCGGGACGTCCCAGCGCGTCGGCCCGGGAGAAGATGTACGCCACGCCGTCCACGAGCCGATCGGCGGTGAACTCGATATCGCCGCCCTTCACCACGATGAGGTCCGCGGCCGGCGCGCCGCCCGGGTACCGCCAGGCGGGCTGGCCCTGTCCCGTGGCCGAGCCGTCGCCCGCGGCCACGCCGGCCACGTGGGTACCGTGACCGACGATGTCGCGCATGGCACAGTCGCCGGCGTCGATGACCGGACCCGTGCACTCGGCGCCGTAGTCGAAGGCCTGTCCCCCCACGACGCCCGTGCCCGACCCGGCGGCGGTCTGGTCCCAGGCCAGGAGCACGCGGGTGCGGCCATCCGGGTGGAGGAAGTCCTCGTGGGTCAGGTCGAGGCCGCTGTCGTAGACGCCGACAATGACGCCGCGACCGGCCAGCCCGCGCCACTCCTCGCCCGCCCGGCTCCGCAGCGCGCCGAAGCCCGCGTCCTCGTTGGCCAGGTCGCTGGGTCCCGGCTGCGGGAACGACCCGGTCACGCCCGATGGTGCCGGCACCGGCACGGTCGGGCCGGTGACGCGTCCGGCCGGCCCGACCCACGGGCCCATCACCGCCTGGGGCCGGAGCGTGCTGGCCAGCTCCAGCCGGCGGATGGCGAACGCCCGGAACAGGGAGGGCAGCGCGTCGAGCGGGACCCGGGCCGTGACGATGTCGCCGGCCCGGGTCCCGATCTCGGCGCCGGCCGCCCGGAGGGCCCGCTCGCCGCCGGGCCCGACGCGCGCCAGGAGGCG
>CAYMLW010000203.1:0-7628 GCA_964391035.1 uncultured Gemmatimonadaceae bacterium | reverse complement strand
GATGACGCCATGCGCGCGGGCTATGCCTGGGAAATCGGTCCCTTCGAATACTGGGCGGGACCCAGAAGCAGCTTTCCGAGAGCGGCAGCTGAGCCGGTCCGAACACTCGCCGACCCGCGACCCCGGCCCCTCGACAGGGGTCGGGGTCGATTTCGGGCGGCACCCCGCCCGGCGCATTCCGCTGGTACACACCCGCCACCGCGATCCTCGTGCCTCACGCAGGCGCCCGCACCACCGCCCCGCGTACCGGTCGATCCGGCACGATCCCCAGCTCCCGCAGGATCCCCCGGATGAGCGCGACCCGGTCCCCCGGCGGCCAGTCTTCCCAGACGCTCTCGCGCCCCTACTCGATCCGCTCCAGCAGCGTCCGGACCGCCGCCTCGAGCTGCGGGTCCTGGCCGGCGCCCACCACCTCGTAGGCGTTCCACACCGGCACGTCCACCTCCGTCTGCCAGTTCTCGAGGTAGCGGCCGCTGTCCACGTCCTTCACGCCCATCCCGGGCACGCCCCAGCGCACCCCGTTCTGGAGCCCTTCCCAGCCGGCGAAGGTGCACGTGCCCGGCACCGGCTGGCCGACCAGCGGGCCGATCCCCAGGTGCTGGTACGCCCACGCGTAGCAGTGCCCGTCGCTGTACGCCGCCTCGTTCACGATCGACACGCTCGGCTTGGTCCACCGGAAGTTCGGCTCGAACCCGGTGCTCCGGCTGTCGGTGGTGTAGTCGAAGAAGCGCTCGCCCGTCAGGAACATGGCCAGGTCCGCCACCAGGTCGCCGCCGCCGTTGTTGCGCACGTCCACGACCAGCCCGTCACGGTCCGGGTAGCGGCCCAGCACCTCCTCGAACGCCGTCCGGTACGCGCCGTCGCTCATCCCCGGCACGTGCACGTAGCCCAGCCGGCCGTCGCTCAGCCGCTCGACCTCCGCCCGGTTCCGCTCGACCCACCGGTCGTAGAGCAGGCGACCCTCCTCCCGCTGCGTGATCGGCCTGACCACCACCTCCCTCGCCTCCCCCTCGCCCGGGTCCCGGACCGACAGCAGCACGTTCCGCCCGGCCTTCCGGTTCAGCAGCGCAGCGCAGTCCACCTCCGGCCCGATGGCCTCTCCGTCGATGGCCGTGATCACGGCGCCCGGCTCGACGCCCATTCCCGGCCGGTCCAGCGGCCCGCCCTTCAGCACCTCCACGATCTCGACGCCCGCGTCCTCCCGCGCGTGGTCGAGGAAGATCCCCAGGGATGCCGTCTCGTCCCCGTTCTCCATCCGGGTCGAGTAGCGCGCGCCGCTGTGGCTCACGTTCAGCTCTCCCAGCATCTCGCTGAGCAGCTCGGCGAAGTCGTGGGCGTCCCCCACCCCCGGCAGGTACGCCTCGTACTGCCGACCCAGCGCCTCCCAGTCCGCGCCGTGGTAGCCGTCGGTGTAGAAGGTGTCCCGCGTGCGACGCCACACCCGGTCGAACAGCGCCGCCCGCTCCGCGTCCTCGTCCACCACCATCTCGCCACGAACCGCGATCCGCTCCCGGCTCCCGCCCGATGGGTCGACCAGCGAGAAGCCGCCGTCCGAAACCAGGAAGATCTTCTTGCCGGCGCTGTCCCACGCCATGCTCGCGCGGCTCGCCTCCAGCGACAGCACCATCTTGGTCTCCTGCGTCCGCAGCTTCGTGGACCACAGGTTAAGCCCCTCCTCGAACCGCGCCAGGTAGTACAGCGTCTCGCCGTCCCCGCTCACCAGCGCGCCCCCCATCCGCGACGAGTGGATCGTGAGCCTCGCCTTCCGATCCCGGATCCCGTCCAGCTCCAGCTCCACCGGCTCCGATGACGACTCGTCCTCCCCATCCTCGTCCTTGCCATCCCTCTTCTTCGCCGCCTCCTCCGCTTCCTTCAGCAGCTTGTAGTCCTCCTCACTCAGGTTGAACCGGTCCCACGCCTCCCGGGTGAAGAACATGGCGTAGGCGTCCGTCTCGTCCCACCCCGACATCGCCAGCGAGTGCAGCCCGTCCCGGTTGCTCAGCCACAACATCGCCTTGCCGCCCAGGATCCAGGTCGGCGACCCGTCGTGGAACCCGCTCTCCGTCAGGTTGATGGGCTCCCCGCCCGACGCCCGCACCAGTCCGGCTTCGCCCGGCGCCAGCCCCGGGACCGCGTAGTCGAACAGGATCCACTCCCCGTCCGGGCTCCACTCGAAGTGCTGGTACGGCCGCGTACCGAAGATCTGCCGGTCCGTCAGCAGCGTACGCGTCTCGCCGCTCTCCACGTCCCGGACCCGCAGGTTCGTGTAGTCCTCGATGTACGCGATCTCCGTCCCGTCCGGAGAGTAGCGCGGCACGAAGTTCTGGTGCCCGTTCACGATCACCGGCCTCTCCGCCAGCACCGTCGACGCGAAGAAGTACGGCTCCTCCTCCCGCGTCCGCCTCGCCTCGTAGATCCCCCACTTCCCGTCCCGCTCCGACGCGTACAGCAGCGCCCTGCTGTCCGGCGAAAAGACCACGCCGGTCTCCGCCGCCGGCGTGGTCGTCACCTGCTTCGTGGTCGACCCGTCCACCGACGTCACGAACACGTCGCCCCGGTACACGAACGCCACTTCCTTCCCGTTCGGCGCCAGCACCGCCTCCCCGGCGCCGCCGCTGAACGTCTCCACGCGACGGCTGTTCTCCGCCGCGTCGGCCGCGATGGTCACCCGCACCCGACGAGGCTCCGCTGCCGACCCGGCCTTCCCCGACCCACCGGCGGCCCCCGACGCCCCGGGCGAGCCCGGCCCCGCTGCCCGGGCCCCCGGATCCGGCGTGTACAGCCGCCCCCCGTGCGCGAACGCCAGCGTGCCAGCGTCCGACCGGCTCAGGAACCGGACCGGTCCGCCCTCCGTGAAGCGCGTCACCTGCGTCGACGCCCCGCCCGCGATCGGCATTCGGTGCACGTTGAACGTGCCGCTCGCCTCGCTCAGGTAGTAGACCGTCGCGTCGCCGTCCGCGAGCACCGGGTCACGGTCCTCCCCAGCGAAGGTCGTCAGCTTCCGGTGCGTGCCGACCTCCGCGTCGTAGACCCAGAGGTCCCGGGCCACCGACGACACGTGGTGCTTCCGCCACGCGTTCTCCCCACCCTTCCGGTCCTCGTACACGAGCAGCCGACCGTCCGCGCTCGGCGCCACCTCCTCCGCAGGCGTCGTCAGCAGCTGCCGCGCCCGGCCACCGGCCAACGGCACCGCGTACAGCTCGGGCTGCGACCCCGTCGGGAAGAGCCGGCTCGACGCCGCGTCCAGACGCGCCGCCCCGAACAGCACCCCCGCCCCGTCCGCCGTGAACGCATACGGATGCTCGTCCGCGCTGTGCACCGTCAACCGCCTCGCCTCCCCGCCCCCGGACGGCATCACGTACACGTCGAAGTTCCCGAACCGATCGCTCGCGAACGCCAGCCACCGCCCGTCACGGCTCCACACCGGCATGTGGTCGTGGGCCGTGTGCGTGGTGAGACGCACGGCCTCCCCGCCCTCGCTCGGCACCCGGTACAGGTCCCCCCGGTACGCGAACACGATCGCCGAGCCATCCGGCGAGATGGCCGGGTAACGCAGCCACACCGCGTCCTCCTGGGCGGCGGCAGGGGCGGCAACGACGAGGGCGGCACTGCACAGCGCCGCGACGAGGAGCATGATCCGCATCATGAATCGCTTCCGTGTTGTCAGGGTCGGGCTTCGGGCCGAGCCGGAATATGGTCCCTTCCCGGGACCGGGTCCAGCGTTCGGCCTGCCGCATGCCGCGTCCCCGCGGGCCGGGCTCGCCACGACGATGGGATAGCGGCCTCTCCCATTCACATGGCCCGGAACCTACACCCTTTTCCGTCACAACAACGTTGCCTCTACCAGGAGATGATGATGACCCGGGCCGCCCGCCGACGGCGGCACACGGCCAAAGGAACGGGGGGTCCCGGTCGCCGGACGCGGCGGCCGGGGCCTTCTCCTTGCGCCGGGTCCCGTTCCTACGTGCCGGGTTCCCCGGCGCACTCCCGGGGCGCGTTGACCAGGAACATGCCCGCCCGCATGGCCTCCTGGACGCTGAGCTCACCGCGCAGCCGCTCGGTCTCCTCGTCGTCCTCCCGGACCGAGGCCAGGAGGAAGGCGTGCTCCTCCTCCGAAAGCTCCTCGCTCGCCTTCCGGGCGACGCAGGTGCAGACGGCCTCGCCCATGTTGGTCTGTTCGACGCACGCGGCGATGAGGGCGGGATCCGGCTCGCCGGGTCGGCGGGTGCCGTCGCGGGGGTTGGATCCGGCGGCGGGCCGGGAGGCGCCGGCCTCCACGGCGCCGCTGGTCGCGCTGGAATCGGGGTGCTCGGACTCCTGGGCCGTGCAGGCGGTCAGGGGCAGGAGCATGAGCATGACGGTGAGGGGTACGGCAATTCGACACATCGTCGCCTCGTGTGGTAGGTTGGTCCGGTCGGCTCTCCTGTTCCCCCCTGTGCAGGACCCCGCGCAATCGGCTCATGAGTGCGTCTCCGCGTGACGACCTGACGCTCCTCCTCCGGGAGTGGGGCGACGGCGACCCCGCCGCCCTCGACGCCCTGGTGCCGGCGATCTACGAGGAGCTCCGACGGCTCGCCCATGCCCACATGCGGCGCGAGCACGGGGACCGGACGCTGGGCACGACCGCGCTGGTCCACGAGGCCTACCTCGAGCTGGCCGCCGACGCCCCGGCCTTCGAGAATCGGGCCCACTTCTTCGGCGTGGCGTCGAAGGTGATGCGGCGGGTGCTCATCTGGCGGGCCCGGGCCCGGCGGGCGGAGAAGCGGGGCGGCGGCGTGCGGCCCCGGACCCTCGACCCGGTGGGTGACGGTGCCTTCGACCCGGCGTCGAACCCGGCGATCCAGGAGGAGCTGGACCGGATGCTGAGCGTGGACGCGGCGGTCCGGGAGCTGGAAGCCATCGAGCCGCGTCAGGTGCGCGTGGTGGAATGCCGCTACTTCACGGGCCTCACCATCCCGGAGACGGCCGAGGCGCTGGGCATCTCCGAGGCCACGGTGAAGCGGGAGTGGCAGGCGGCGAGGGACTGGCTCGAGGACCGGCTGGGGTCATGAAGCCCATCTCCCCCGCTACGCTGGCCTACCTCCTCGATGTGGACCCGGCCCGACACCTGGGCACCCAGCTCGGCCCCTACGAGCTCGACCGCGTCATCGGCCACGGCGGGATGGGCGCGGTCTACCGGGCCAACCGGGTGGACGGCGAGTTCGAGCAGCAGGTCGCCGTGAAGCTGGTCGGCTCGCGCGCGGCGGATCTGCCGGAACGGCTGCGCACGGAGCGTCAGATCCTGGCGTGGCTGAACCACCCGAACATCGCGCGCCTGCTGGACGGCGGCGCGCACCCGGCCCTCGGCCCGTACCTGGTCATGGAGTACGTGGAGGGCGAGTCCATCGACCGGTTCGCCGCCACCAGGCCGCTACCGGCCCGGCTCGAGATCTTCCGCACCGTCTGCGACGCCGTCCAATTCTCCCACTCCCGGCTCGTGGTCCACTGCGATCTCAAGCCCTCCAATATCCGGGTCACGCCGGCGGGCCGGGTGAAGCTGCTGGACTTCGGCGTGGCCGCGCTCCTGGATCCGACCGACGACGGAGGCCACCATCCGACCCGGCTCACCCCCGATTTCGCGGCGCCGGAGCAGAAACGCGGCGAGCCCGTCTCGACGGCGTCCGACGTCTACGCCCTCGGACGAATCCTCGAGCGACTCGTTGCGCCACCCCCCGCGGACCTCCGGGCCGTGATCGCGAAGGCCACCGCCGAGGAGCCGGCCGACCGGTACGCCTCCGCGGCCCAGCTCTCGGAGGACATAGGGCGCGTCCTCACCCGGCGCCCCGTCCGGGCCCGGCCCCGCACGCCCGGCTACGCGGCGCGGCTGTTCGTGGCGCGCAACCGGTGGTACGTCGTCGCCGCGGTGCTCCTGGCGGCCACGCTCGTCGGCGGGATCCTGACCACGCGTCACCAGGCCCGGATCGCGGAGGCCCGGCTGGACCAGGTCCGCACCCTCGCCAACGCCATCGTCTCCGAGCTCCACGACGGCATCCGCGACCTGCCCGGCGCCACCGTGGCCCGCCGGATGCTCGTCGAGAGCGCGCTCCGCTACCTCGCCGAGCTGGACCGGTCCGACCGTCCCGGGATCCGCCTCGAGCTGGCCGACGCCTACGAGCAGGTCGCGGAGATCCAGGGTAATCCCCACTACACCAACCTGGGCGACCTGGCGGGCGCTACCGCCTCGTACCGGCGCGCCCTCGAGCTCCGGGAAGCCGTCTGGGCGCGGGACACCACCCGGACCGACGTGCGCCACGCCCTGGGCCGGTCCCTCGGGTTCATGGCGGTGGTGACGTCGTGGAACGAGGACAACCCGACGGCCATCCAGCTGGCCCGACGGGCCCTGGCCTACCTGGCCCCCGACAGCCACGACGCCGCCCGCGTCCGCGCCGAGCTCGGCTGGTACCTGATCTGGGAAGGCGAGGCCGAGGCCGGTCTCCGTGAGCTCGATGCCGCCAGTCGCGCCCTCGGTCGTCTCGCCTCGGCGGACCCGGAGAACACGGAGCTCCGGCTGGACCTGTGGCGCGCCTTCTCCTACGCCGTGGACGGGCTCCGCTTCACCGGGCGGGAGGCCGAAGCCCTGGCGCTGGTCGAGGAGCGGGGACTGCCGCTCCTGGAAGGGATGCTGTCCCGGAACGCGCGGCTGGCGCGGCTGCGCTACGGGCTGCACGTCGCCTATGACTACATGGGCATGCTCCGCCTGGCGCTGGAGCAGCCGGAAGCGGCGGTCCGGGCGTACGAGGAGAGCGAGAGCCACGCCCGGTTCCTGGTCGACACCGACCCGGCCAACCAGAAGGCCCACGAGGCCCTCGCCCGGGCCGAGGTCTCGAGGGCCGGCGTGCTGGCCCGCCTCGGACGGCTGGACGAAGCCGTCGTCGCGTATGCCGCGGCGGCGGAGACCCGTGCGCGGCTCTGGGAGGAGGACCGGGCCAACGTTTCGCTGGGCAACATGGCCGGGTCGGGGTACCGGGCCTGGTGTCGGACCCTGGTGGAGGCCGGCCGATTCGACGAAGCCGTCCCGGCCTGCGCCGCCGGCGTCCGCGTCCAACGCAAGGTCGTCGCCCTGGCATCCGGCTCGCCGATCCTCGCCGGGAACCTGGGCGCACTCCTGGCCTGGCACGGGCGCGCCCTCCGCGGGGCCGGCCGTGCGGCGGAGGCGCGGGCGGCGCTGGACGAGGCCCGGGCCGTGCTGGAAGTGATCGAGAACGCCATGGACGCCTACACCTTCGAGGTGCACCCCGACGAGGTGCGCGCGGAGCTGTCCGCCCTCGAGCCCGGCCGCTGAACCGCGCACCGCGCCCGACATGGGGGACGGAGGGCCTCGATCTCCCGGCCATGAGCCGATCCGGGCCACGACTGCACAGGTAGGGATGTGGGCGCTCACGGCGGGCGTCCCGCGAGCCCCTCACCAGTGCGGAGCCACCATGGTCACTCGTACCCGGCGCGGCCTGACCGGCGCCATCGGAACCCTCTGCCTTCTCCTCTTTCTGCCGGACGCGGCGCACGCCCAGGAATGCACCCGTGTGAACGACAGGGGTGCGGAGGTGCGCCTGCCCTCGTCGACCCAGCCGCTCCAGGTCCAGCACAGGAGC
>CAYMLW010000202.1:0-7639 GCA_964391035.1 uncultured Gemmatimonadaceae bacterium | reverse complement strand
CGCGTCGTTCGCGTTCTCCTGGCCCTGTGTGAAGGCGATCCAGCGGGAGTCGGGCGACCAGGCGATAGGGTACGACTGGCGAGCCGGGTGGCTCACGTTCCAACGGTAGCTCCCGGCCACTTCCACCGCTCCGCTCTCGATCTCGATCACCCGGATCTCGTTCCGCTCATCGATGAACGCGAGCTTCTCGCTGTCGGGCGACCAGTGGAGGGTGTAGCCGAACCCTTCGCCCCGGCTCGTGAGCTGCCGTTCCTCGCCGGATCGGATGTCCCGCAGATGGATCTCGTTCTCCCCGGTCCGGTCGCTCCAGTAGGCCACCCAGCGCCCGTCGGGCGACCACGCCGGCTCCCGGTCGAAGGCCCCGCTCGACCGCGTCAGGTTCTCGACGAAGCCCTCGGAGGCCGGCACGTCGAACAGCTCGCCCCGGGCCTCGAACACGACATGCTACCGGTCCCGTCCGGTGAGAATGCGCCGAGCTCGCCGTACGGCACCGGGAGCTTCTCCGGGAAGCCGCCTTCGGCCGAGACGAGAAAGAGCTGCGAGGGTCCACGCCCGCTCTCCCGTCCCGATGCGAACAACACGCGCTCGCCGTCCGGGTGCCAGTCGACGACCCGGTCGGGGAACGACGAGTAGGTCACCCGCGTCGGCACGCCCCCGGTGGTCGGCATGACGTAGACGTCCGGGTTGCCGTCGTAGCTGGCCGTATAGGCGAGTCGGGTCCCGTCCGGAGAGAACCGGGGCCAGGACTCCTCTCCGGGCGACCGGGTGGCCTGCACCGCCACTCCGCCGTCCTTCGACACGAGCCAGATATCGCCGCCGTAGACGAAGGCGATCTGCGTGTCCGAGATGTCGGCGTGTCGGAAGAGACGGGCGTCGATCTGAGCCTCGGAAGGCAGGGTCCCCGACAGGACAGTGGCCAACGCGAGGATGCTGGCCGCGGCGATGCGTCGCATGGTCGGTCTTCTCGGCTGTTGAGTGGGTGGTCGGAGCCGGCAATATGGTGGACGGCCGGGGAGCGTGCGAGGTTGCACGCGGGGGTCCGGGCCGTGGCCGGCCGCGAGCGGGACGTGCCCGGCGGGAACACACGCCCAGAGCCCGTCACGTGCAGAACCGGGCCCACGTGCAGAACCGGCGACTCTCGTCGGAGAGCCACCGGTCCGTGCCGTCACCCCCTCGCGGGCCCCCACCCCCGCCGCCCGGCGCGGTCCGGGGACGGAAGCGCGGATCGGGCGCCTACCTTTCCGGTGCGCCTACCCGTCGTCCTCCATGCTCGGGTTCCACACCTCCCAGACCTTGCCGACGAGGTCGGGGCCGGGCGTGAGGGTGGGCTTGCCGGGTCGCCAGCCCGAGGGCGTGGCCTGCTTGCCCTCGCTCTCCCTCACCAGCTGGAACGCCTGGATCTGCCGGACCGTCTCGGCAACGTTCCGGCCCACGGGCGGCGTGAGGACCTCGAAGCCCTGGACCACGCCGTCCGGGTCGATGATGAAACGGCCCCGGGTATCCACCCCCGCGGCGTCGTCGAATACGCCGTAGACCGTCCCCACCTTGCCCCCGGCGTCGGAGAGCATGGGGAAGGGTACGCCGCCCTCCACCATCCTGGACAGTTCCGCTTCGTTCCAGATCTTGTGCACGAAGACGCTGTCCACGCTCATGGACAGGAGCTCCACGCCCATCTCCTGGAATACGGCAGCCTTGTCTGCGACCGCAGACACTTCCGTGGCTCAGACGAAGGTGAAGTCCCCCGGGTAGAAGCAGAGGACCACCCACTTCCCGAGGTAGTCCGACAGCGTGACGGAGGTGAACTCCCCTTCGTGATATGCCGGCGCCGTGAAGTCCGGCGCCTTCTGGCCGACCTTGATCATGCTCGGCTCCTTGTGGGTGGATGACGGCTCGTGCGGATCGGTCCGCTCCGCCGGCGGCTCGCCGACGGGGCCTCCCGTGGGTCGGGCACAGCCCACGTCGTCCATGGGCGACCTCCTTGTCCCGGAGTGAATGCTTCCGGCCGATGGTGTGAACGCCTCCGGCCTGTGCAGCGTCTCAAGAAAGGATACGGGGGCTAATCAAGGGTGGCAACCGGGCCCCGGAGCCCGGCCGCGAGGGCAGGCCGGGCTCGATCCGGACGTGCGGGCCGCCCGGGAGCGGAGCGTGGCAGTCTCACCTCGAAGGTGGAGCCGACGCCGGGCTCGCTCTCGACGCGGATCTCGCCGTCCAGCCGCTCGACGAGGGTCCCGACCATTCAGAGTCCGATTCCGAGCCCGTCGCTGGTCCGGGTCGCGGACGCATCGGCCTGCCAGAACCGCTCGAAGACCCGCTCCCGGGTCTCGGGGTCCATGCCGATGCCGGTGTCGCGGACGCGGAGCCGGACCGGGTCGCCGTCCTGGATCTCGATGGCCACCCGGCCCCGGTCGGTGAACTTGACGGCGTTGGTGACGAGGTTGACGAGGATCTGGCGGAGGGGTCTGGCCCGGGTCACGATGGATCCGATGTCGTCGTCGACGGCGGGGTCGAGGTCGAGGCCCTTCTCGGTGGCCCGCTCTTCGATCATGTCGCGGACCTCCCGGGCCAGGGCCTGCAGGTCCACCGGCTCGGGGCCGTCGTCCTGCTCCGCCTCGGAGCGGGATGCGGTGATGATCTGCTCGATCATGTCCCGGAGGTGACGCGGAGGTCGTCCGGTCGCACGACCGCCATGGCCAGCGGCGACGCGTCAATGAACCGGTGAAGCTCGACAGCCATGAGGCCCGCGCGTCAGGAGTCCCGGGGGACCGGGAGGCCGGTGATGACCCGGTCGTAGCCCTCGACGGGGTCGCCGATCTCGAGGCCGTCCGCCCCCACCCGGTAGCGCCGGACCTCATGCGAGTGATTGCTGTGGCGCATCTTGGCCTGATCCGGGCCTCCTCCGTGCGGCGGGCGATCGGGTCGGACTTCCGCTTCTGCCAGGCGGCTTCCGCCCGGAGCTTGTGAAGCTGGCGAGGCGGTCCGGGGCCCCGACGGGGCTGGACGGAGGACCCGTCGCATGAGAGGTTGCGGTCATGGGCAGCCTGAAAGGCAAGCTGTTGATCTCGGGAGGCGGGCTGTTCGACCCGAACTTCCGTCACACCGTGGTGCTGGTGGGCGAGCACGACGCGGCCGGTGCCGTGGGCGTCGTCCTGACCCGGCCGCTGGACACGACGGTGTCGGAGACGGTCCCGCCGCTGGCCGAGCTGGTGGAGCCGAGCGAGGCCCTGTTCCAGGGTGGGCCGGTGGAGCCGGGCCAGGCGGTGCTGCTGGCCGAGGTCGCCCACCCGGAGCTGGTGGACGTGCCGGTGTTCGGGTCGGTGGGGTTCCTCACCGACGACGTGCCCGCCGAGGTCGAGCCGGGCGTGCTCCGGGCACGCGTGTTCGTCGGGCACGCCGGCTGGGGCCCGGGCCAACTCGACGCCGAGCTGGAGCGCGGCGACTGGATCATCGAGGACGCCACCGAAGACGACGTCTTCACCGACCAGCCCAGGACACTCTGGCACCGGGTCCTGAAGCGGAAAGGCCCGCCCTACGCGGCCATGGCGCGGATCCCGTTCGACCCCTCCACGAACTGAGCCGCCCCGCTATTCGGCCGGGAGATGGAGCGGCCGCGGCGCGCCCGCCCGACCCCGGGCCCTGCATCATCCCACGGGATTCAGGGATTTCCCCACAGCACGAGTGGCCGGTTCGTCCTAATGTACGGACTGCGGCAGGGGCCGTATGGATGCACGCGCTGGACACAGGGAGAGGAATCGATGGCAGCGAACGAGAATGTACTGAACGGGCTGAACGGTCTTCTGGCCGATTCGACGGTGTTCTACCAGAAGCTCCGTCACTATCACTGGAACGTGGAGGGTCGGAAGTTCTTCGAGCTGCACGAGAAGTTCGAGGAGCTGTACACGGGCTGGGCGGACCACATCGACGAGATCGCGGAGCGTGTGCTCATGGTCGACGGGGTACCGCTGCACACACTGGCGTCGATGCTGGTGGCGGAGCTGAAGGAGGATGAGAGCATCCCGTCGGCGTACGAGATGGTGGACGTGATCCTGGCGGACGTCGAGGCGCTGCACGCCCGAGCGGGGAAGGTGCTGGACGCCGCCGAGGAGGCGGGCGACCGTGGCACGGCGAATCTGCTCGACGACCTGCGGGACGGGATGGAGAAGGACCTGTGGATGCTTCGTACGTGGAAGAAGGAGACGGCGTAGGCGACGTCTGACCGCGCGCCCTCCCCGGTCTGTGGGGGGACTCGTCGCGCCCGCCCGGTCCGCAGGGGTCGAGCGGGCGCGCCTGCTGTCAGGAGTGAACCGACCACTTCACCGCCGTGGCCGAGCTCGATGAGGCGGAGGTCGTGGCGGACGGCTTCCGGCGACTCACCAGTCGTCCCGGCCCCGCTCCCGGATCCACCGCCATCGCCGCCGGCGGATCCAGTCGTACGGCTTCCACCGGGAGGGCCACGGGCGGGCCCGGCGTTCGGGGATCCCGGGCAGCTCCTCGAGGCGGAGTCGCTCGCCCTCGCCCCGGACCCGCTCCCTGAACGCGATCCAGTCGGCGTGCTCGGGCCAGACCAGCCGGGTCACCGGCCGGATCGACAGCCGGAAGGCGCTCTTGACCGCGAGCCAGAGCGCGCTGGTGGCGAGGAAGCTGGCCGGGTCGTGGGCGACGGTCCGGGCGAGCCAGTACAGCGCGCCGGCGAAGTCGCCCGTGGCGTAGCTGACGGACATCAGCCAGAGGTAGAAGTTGGCGCGGGACCAGCGGACGATCCGTCGCGGCGTATCGGGCCGCCGGCGCAGGACCCCTTCCATGGCGAAGTCGAAGGATCGGGCCATGGCGCGGCACTGGTGCGACATGCTGCCCGACACTCCCCGATAGGCCGCGAGGTAGGCCCGGGCCAGGCCGACGCGGTAGCGTTCCGCGACCCGGAGACACAGGTCCCAGTCCTCGCAGCCCTCACCGTCACGCGTCCGGAACGACGGGTCGTAGCCCCCGACCGCCTCGATGGCCTCCCGCCGGAACAGCGGGACACTGGCGTTGCCGATGAAGTTGATGTAGGTGAGGGCCTCGGCCACGGCGCCCTCGAGACCCCAGGGGAACGCCGCGCCGGCAATGCGGTCTCGCCCGTCGATCCCGATCCACCAGCCGTACACCAGGCCGCACGCCGGGCCGAGCTCTTCCATCCGGGCCACCTGGAGGGCGATCTTGTCCGGCAGCCAGGTATCGTCCGCGTCGATGGGCGCGAGGTAGGCCCCCTCCGCCTCCTCCATCGCCCGGTTGCGCGCGGCCGCCACGCCGGCATTCGGCTGCCGGAAGAGTCGGATCCGGCCGTCGGCCTCCACCAGGGCCTCCACGATGTCAGCGGTGGCGTCGGTGGAGCCGTCGTCGACCACCAGGATCTCGAGGTTGCCGTGCGTCTGCGCCCGTACCGATGCCAGCGTGCGCTCGATGGTCGAGGCCGCGTTGTAGCAGGGGATGACCACGGAGACGAGGGGAGCGTCGTGTCGCATGGCAGACTCAGAGCCCCAGCAGCGGTCGGATGAGTTCGAACCCCACGGCGAAGATCGCCGCGTCGGCGAGGAGGTGGCTGGCCCACGGGCCGGCGAGGGAGCCACTGCGGTGGTAGATCCATGCCCAGACCCCACCGCCGACGGCCACGGCGAGGGAGAAGAAGAGCGTGGCCGGAGAGAGCCACCCGAAGTAGACGGACAGCACGATGACGTGGTGCGCCATGAACCCGATACTGGAGACGAGGATGGCCGGCCAGGGCCCCATCAGGGTCCTGAGCCCGCCGAAGACGAACCACCGCCAGTAGTACTCCTCGAGGAAGGAGTGGATCAGCGAGTAGAATACGGCAACGGCGAGGTACGCTGCCAGCGAGTCGATCCCGAATCCGATCAGCCGACCCTGGATCACCCGGCCCGACGTGGCGAAGTACCCGGCCGGCTCGAGCCAACCGTGATAGACCACCAGCGTGGCCAGGAAGGCCGCCCCACCGAAGGCGAGGCCCTGGAAGACCCCGGCCAGGTCCTTGCCGGGCTTCAGCCGGAGCGCGGGCCACCGCCGCCGGACGGTGAGCCACCAGATCGCCGGGAAACCGAACTGGGTGGCCTTGCCGATGGCGTAGGCCGCCTTCCGCAGCCCGGATGCGTCGCCGTCGAACCCGAAATAGAACCAGGCGGCCACGGTCGGCAGGCCCAGCGCGAACAGGATCGCCGCGGTATCCACGATACGGGCCAGGCGTGATCGATCCGGCGGCATGACGGTTCCGGGTAGGGGCGAACGTGTGCGTCGCCAATATGAGCCCGGCCGGTCCGGTACGCGACCTCGCGCAGTGGGCCGTCGCGCCGAGGGCCGGGGGTTTGCACACGGTGGGCCATTGTGTGAAGATACGCACGCATCCTGGAGTCACCCTATGCGCAGTACGGCCATGAACGAGTCCGAGAAGCGGCTCGTCGAACGATGGCAGGTCGATCCGGAACAGGCCTGGCGTCCCCCTCCCCGCGGCTGGCAGCGGTATGCTGCGCACCTGCATCAGCGGCTCCTCGAGCACTGGGTCGACCGGCTGCCGGCGGGTACGGTGGTGCTCAAGACCGACCTCTTCGAGGAGGCGATGGGGGACGACCACCCGGTTCGGAGGATCGCGTCCCTCGGCTGGCGCCCCATGGGAATCGACGTCGGCCGCCGCATCGCGACCGCGGCCCGCCGCAGAGGCGCGCTGGACGATGGACCGGGAGCCGTGGTCACCGATGTCCGCCGGATGGCCCTCGCCGACGCCTCCATCCCGGCCATCCTCTGCAACTCTACCCTCGACCATTTCCAGGACCCGGCCGATATCGACGTGGCGCTGCGGGAGCTGGTCCGGGCGCTCGTGCCCGGCGGCGAGCTTATCCTGACCTTCGACAACCCGCTCAACCCCGTGGTCGGGCTGCGGAACGCGCTGCCCCGATGGCTGACCCGGCTGCTGGGGATCACGAACTACCACGTCGGCCCCACCCTGAGCCTGCGCGCCGCCCGGCGGAAGCTGGAGGATCTCGGCCTGGTGGTGCGGGATGGCGGGACGTTCATGCACGCGCTGCGCTACCTGGCGCTGCCCCGGCTGCGACGGATCGACCGGAACGGCGGCGACCCGGCCCCGCACGTGACGCGGCTGCTGGACACGGAGCGACGGGCCGGGTGGCCCACGGCCCAGCTTACGGGCCACTTCATCTACGTGATTGCACACAAGCCGACACGGCCATGACCGACTACACGCTGAACTTCACCCCGACGGGGATGATCCCGACGCGGGACATGACGCCGCACGTCCCGCTGTCGCCGTCCGAGATCGTCGAGCAGGTGCTCGAGTGCGCGGAGCTGGGCGCCAACATGGTGCACCTCCATGCCCGGGACGCCGACGGCCGCGCCACGTACGACAGGGAGGTGTACGCCCGGATCATCGCCGGGATCCGGAAGACCCGCGAGGAGCTCGTGCTGTGCGTATCGACCAGTGGTCGGGTCCACCAGGAGCTGTGGCAGCGGGCCCAGGTGCTCGAGCTCGAGGACGACCTGAAGCCCGACTTCGCGAGCCTCACGCTCAGCTCCCTCAACTTCCCCCGCGCCGCCAGCCTCAACGAGCCGTCGATGGTCCGGGACCTGGCCGCCCGCATGC
>CAYMLW010000201.1:0-7757 GCA_964391035.1 uncultured Gemmatimonadaceae bacterium | reverse complement strand
AGCGCCGGGAGACGCGGGCTACCTTCGCGCGGGCTCCAGGCGCACCGAACGTCGGAGGCGAGATATGGTAGCGGCAGTGGTCCTGATCCGGGCGCAGCGGGATGCGATCCCGAAGGCTGCCCGGCAGGTTGCGGAGATCGACGGGGTCGCCGAGGTGTATTCCGTCTCCGGCGAGTGGGACCTGATCGCGATCGTGCGGGTCCCGGAATGGGAGCAGATCGCGGAGGTGGTGACGGAGCACGTCGCCCGGGTCGAGGGGCTCGAGCGGACCGAGACACTGGTCGCGTTCCGGGTCTACTCGGACCGGGACCTGGACGCCGCCTACGAGATGTTCGATTGAGGGGGGGGACGGATGGCGGGTCTGATGGACGGGAAGCGCGTGATGGTCTTCGGCGTGGCCAACGATCGGAGCATCGCCTGGGGGGTGGCCCGGGCCATGTACGAGCATGGCGCCCGCCTGGGCTTCAACTACCTGGGCGAGACCCTGGAGCGCAGGGTCCGGCCGTTGGCCGAGGAGGTCGGCTCCGACCTCGTCGTGCCCTGCGATGTCGGCGACGACGACCAGGTCAGCGCCACGTTCGAGGAGATCGAGAAGACCTGGGGCGGCCTCGATGTCCTGGTCCACTCCGTCGCGTTCGCCAACCGTGACGACCTCGCCGGCCGCTTCAGCGACACCTCCAGGGGGGGCTACCTGCGGGCCATCGAGATCAGCGCCTACTCCCTCGTCCACCTCGCCCGTGAGGCTCGACCGCTCATGAAGGACGGCGGCAGCATCCTCACCATGACCTACTACGGGGCGGAGAAGGCAGTGCCCAACTACAATATCATGGGGGTCGCCAAGGCCACCCTGGAAGCCTCCGTCCGCTACCTGGCACCCGACCTCGGGCCCGATGGGATCCGGGTCAACGCCATCAGCGCTGGTCCCATCAAGACCCTCGCCGCCTCGGGGGTCAAGGATTTCCGCATGCTGCTCAAGATCGCCGAAGAGAAGGCGCCGCTGCGCCGCAACGTGACGCAGGAGGAGGTCGGCAATGCGGCGCTCTACCTCTGCTCCGATCTGGGCAGCGGCACCACGGGAGAGGTGCTCCACGTGGATGCCGGGTACAACATTCTCGGTCATTGATGAGGGAGCGATTCGTGCGTCGGTACACCGATCCGAGGGGAAGGGGCTGGGATATCGTGATCGGTCGGGAGTCGTTCGGGGCCCTCTACGCCCTGTTCGTACCCGCCGGCGAAACCCGGGCCGAAACCCGACAGGCCCTCCTGCACGCCGATTCCCAGGGCGCCGCTCTCGAAGCGGTGGAGGGGATGTCCGAAGACGAGCTCAACGAGCTGTACGAGCGATCCGAGCCGAAGAGAATTCAATGAACACGTTCACGAGCGAGGACGGCCGGGAGTGGGTGGCCACCGCACTCGAAGAAGACACGCCGCGCCATCACGGGCGGTGGTACATGGTCCTGCACCCTGCGGACGCGGAAGAGCCGCTCCTGGCCATCCCGGAGATCCGCTGGAAGAACCGTCACACGGCGGAGCGGACACTCCTGACGATGTCCGATTTCGAGCTGCGACGGCGGCTGCGGATCGCCGCACGCCGCCACGATGCGCCCGGCCTCGACCGGAGCCCTCTCGGCGATTGGAAGGGCACGGCACCGGGAGCGCGGGGCGGTACCGAAGTCGGGTAGACCCGTGGACGACGCCGACCGTACCATCCGACGGGTGGCCCGAGCGGTCCGGCAGGAGCACGTTCCCGATCCTCGCGTCGAGGTCTTCCAGTTCCGCAGTCGCGAAGGGGAGTCCGGGCCCGAGCTGAGGGTCCAGACCACCCTGCCCGAGGCCGCTCTCGACTTCGTCCGCCGGCTCGAGGCCGAGGGCATCGACGCCGATATCCGGCTGCTCCTGCTCCCCGACCCGACCCTCGAGCCCCGGGGCGAGGCCCTCATCCGTGCGCCCCTCGCGCCGGTCTACGCCCGGGCCACCATGAACTCCACGCTCCTGACCCAGCACGTCATGGGGGCACGGGTCACGCTCCTGAACCGCCGGGGCCGCCACTGGCGCGTCCGGGGTGAGGACGGCCACGTGGGTTGGGTGCACGTGGGATTCCTCTTCCGTTGTGAGTTGGAATGGGCCCTCGCCTGGGAGCGTGCCGAGGGCGGCGACCCCGTGGTCGCACTGGGCGCCGAACTGATCGATGAGGCCGACCGCGCCTTCGCTCGCCTTCCGTGGGGCGCTCGGGTCATCCAGCAGGCTGGCGGCAAGGTGCTCCTGCCCGACGGGCGGACCGGACGGCTCGGGTCCGGCGAGCTGGTCCCGGCCGACCGGCTCTGGGACCGCTTCCCGCCGCGAGGCGAAAGCGTGACCCGAACGGCACGCCGCTGGCTCGGCGCGCCCTACCTCTATGGCGGCGTCACGCCCAACGGCGTCGACTGTTCGGGGCTGGTCCAGTCGGTGTTCTGGATCCACGGGGTCGCGCTGCCACGGGACGCCGACATGCAGCACCGGGTCGGCGAGCACGTGGCTACCGACGGGTGGGATGGGCTCCGGCCCGGGGACCTGCTCTACTTCGCGGAGCGCGGCACCGTCGACCACGTCGCCCTCTCCCTCGGCGAGAGCCATATCATCCACGCCGCATCCGGCAACGGCGGGGTCGACGTCAACGACCTGGATGGCGAGCTGGACCTCGAGATCCGGCTGCGGGAAGCCTTCGTCGACGCAAAGCGGCTCCTGCCGGACTGACTCCGAGGGCGGCGCATCCCCGGCTCGCCATCCGGGGCCGGCCGTCAGGAGCCGGGGATCTCGATCGACTGACCCGGGATCAACCGACGCGGGTTCAGGCCGGGATTCGCCTCCCGCAGCGCAGCGACGGTCGTGTTCGTCTCCCGGGCGATCCGCTCCAGCGTGTCGCCCCGCCGCACGGTGTAGTACCGATCGACCTGCGGCTCGGCCTGCGCCGCCTTACGCTTCGCTTCCGCTAGCCGCGCCGCGTACACCGAATCGGCGAGCCCCGGCCGTACGGCCCGGGGCGCTCCCGCCCGGGCCGCGAGGGCGGGCGGCGCGCGGTCGAACGCCGCCAGACGCGCGCCGATCCGGTCCTCGACCCGCTTCGCCGTCCACGTGGATGGCACGTCGTTGCTCAGGATGGCGAATGCCAGCTGTTCGCCGTTCTGGGCCTGGACGTAGCCGGACAGCGCCGAGGCCGCCGTGATGGTTCCGGTCTTCGCGCGCAGGTTTCCCGCCGCGGCTGTCCGGTGCATGCGCCGGAGCCCCCGGGACCGGGCGGCCTGGGGCAGGGAGTTGAGATACTCCCCCGCATACGGGGACTCGGCCATGAAGACCAGGAGATCGACGATGGAACGGGCGCTGGCCCGGTTCAGCGGCGACAGCCCCGATCCGTCGTCCATCTCGAGCGTGGCGCCGGGATTCCCCGCCGCCTCCAGCAGTGCCGCGACCGCCGCTTCACCCCCCTCCGCGGAGCCGTGGCCCGTGGCCACCCGGCCGACCGCACGCAGGACCGCGTCGGCATAGAGGTTGTGGCTGCGCTGGTTGATCACGGTCAGGATCTCCACCAGCGGCGGTGAGCGGTGCACCGCCAGAACCTGGATGGGCCGGTCCTCCTCCGCTGCCGGGGCGAAGACGGACTGGCCGGTGATGGGCGAGGCGGCGGCGTCGTAACGGGAACGGATCCGCCCGTCCAGCCGGATTCCCCGCTCGACCAGGACCGCTTCGAGCGCCGAGACCGCGAACCGGGCGGGGTCAAGAACCGGAACCGCCCGCCAGAGTGCCGATGAGCCCTGTCGCACCGTGCCCCGCACCACCACCGGCTGGTCATAGTCCGTGCGCTCCACGCCGACCCAGGATCGGCCCGACGCCGTCGTCTCGACCTCGACGCGCATCTCCACGTCGCCGGGTGGCACCAGCTGGATCCCCGGTGGCCCCCCGATCTCCTCCCCCGCGGTGATGCGAAGCGTGACCACGTTGTCGTTGTACGCCAGCGCGGTGGCCGGCGCGGCGTAGCTGTGCGTCACGTACGATTTCAGCCAGCCCCGACCCACCGGCGTACCCTCGAAATACGACGCATCGCCCACCAGGTCGCCGGTGATCCGCTCCACGCCGGCCGCCGCCAGCGAGTCCGCCAGCGCCTCCCAGATGGCCGTCCGGCTCTCGAAGAAACGGGCGGAGAACGTGGGATCCCCCGTGCCGTACACCAGCAGATCGCCGTCCAGCACGCCGTTCCGGATCGGACCCGTGGCCGTCAGGAAGGTCGGGAATCGGTACTCGGGACCCAGTACGTACAGCGCCGCGGCCGTGGTGAAGAGCTTCAGGTTGGACGCCGGGGCCCGCGCCACCTCGGGGTTGTGCGAGTAGAGGGTGTCGCCGCCGTCGAGGGACACGACCAGCACGCTCCAGTGGTCCTGGCCCCACCCGGCCGCGTCCAGCGCCGTGTCCACCTGTCGCCCCAGCTCGACCCGCTCGGGCCCCGACACCGACGGGACCGGGGCCGCCGCCAGAGCGCCCGACAGGATCAACGAAACAAACAGTGACGTCCGCATGGCTCCCGGTTCACAGGATTCTCTCTGAGTCCGCCCCGACGGGGCGCAAAGTCGGCGCCGCCGGCCCGCTGCGCCACCCCCAACGGCCGGCGCCGTCGCAGCGGCGGTCGCCGCACGGTATATTGACCACCATGATCGTGGGCATCGGCATGGACCTCGTCGAGATCGGCCGGTTGCGGAGCTTCCGGGAACGCTGGGGGCGACCCGGCCTCGCCCGCATCTTCTCCCCCGACGAGCTCAGCTACTGCCTCGCCGCCGTCGACCCCGGCCCTTCTCTCGCCGCTCGGTTCGCCGCCAAGGAGGCCTTCTTCAAGGCCGTCGGCACCGGTTGGGGACGGGGCGGAGACTGGCAGGACATCGTGGTCCGGCGCACCGAGAGCGGTGCCCCCACGCTCCACCTCACCGGCCGCGCCGCGCGGACCCTGGACGCCGTCGGCGCCGCACGGGTCCATGTCACCCTGACCCATGCCCGCACCACCGCCGGCGCGGTCGTGGTCCTCGAACGCTGATCTGCCCGGCTCTTGCGCCGATTCGGGCCATCGTGCCAAGATTCAGGGGGAAATGGTACAGTCCGGTCGGTTGGGCCACGCGCGCCTCCCTCGTATCGAACAGGGTGGCGCGCGTTTGGCGTGAGGGCGTATGCCCCCGTTGTCCTTCCTCGTATCAGGAGCAATGAATGGCTGACGCAATCCGGTTCCTCATCGCCGACGACGAGGCCCTCCACAACCTTGCCCTGACCAGCCAGCTCGAGGCCCTCGGACACGAGGTCGTGGCCACCGCGTCCAATGGTCAGGAGGCCGTGGACCTGGCACGCGAAAAGCAACCGGACATGGCGATCCTGGACATCCGGATGCCGGTCATGACCGGGCCGGAGGCAGCGAAGGCGATCCACGAGGAGCGGCCCATTCCGATCCTCATCCTGTCGGCGTACAGCGACCGCCGGACGGTGGAAGAGGCCAGCAGGTCCCCGGTCTTCCACTACCTCGTCAAGCCGGTGGACCCGGACGACCTCGCCCCGGCCATCGCCGTGGCCCGTGCCCGGTTCGGCGAGTGGACCGATGCCCGGCGGGAGCGCGACCAGGCGGCCCTGAAGCTGGAAGAGCGGAAGGTGCTCGATCGGGCCAAGGGGATCGTCATGGAGACCAGGGGTCTCACCGAGCGTGAGGCGTACCGGTTCCTCCAGAAGACCAGTCAGGACCGGAACACTCCGATGATCGATCTGGCTCGCAAGATCCTCCTGGCCGCCCCGCTGCTGAAGAAGGACTGAGCGAGCCGTGTCGGACTCGACCCCGCCGGGAACACGCCGGTACCGGGAGCCCCGATCGGCCCGGACCGTCGAGTCGGACCCGGCCGCCGCGACCATCCTCGTCGTCGATGACGAGCCGATGGCGCGGGAGACGCTCACGGATCTCCTCGAGGCCCACGGCTACGAGGTCCGCGAGGCGGCCACCGCGGAGGAGGCGTTCGATCGTCTCCACGAGGCCGACCTGATCCTCCTGGACGCCATGCTCCCCGGCACCAACGGCTGGACCGTGTGCCGGGAGATCAAGGAACGGATCGACCCCCACCTTCCGATCATCATGGTCACGGCACGGACTGCGCCCGAGGATGTGGTCCGAACCTTCGATGCCGGTGCGGACGACTACGTGCCCAAGCCCTTCCAGGTGGCCGAGCTGCGGGCCCGCATCGACTCCCGGCTCCGGGCCCACCGCGCCGAGCAGGCGCTCCAGCGAGCCAACCAGCAGGCGTCGACCCTGGCCGAGCAGAACTACCGGCTCTACGAGCAGGCCCGCGCCGATGCCGAACACCGTGAGGCCCTGCTGCGAGAGCTCGACCACCGGGTCCGCAACAACCTCTCGGTCATCATGGGGCTCATCTCCCTGGAGCGGTCCGATGAGTCCGGAAGCGCGGAGGAATCCCTCGTGCGCCTCGAGAACCGCCTCCGCGCCTTCCTCCTGGCCTACGAAGCGTTCCGCCGATCCAACTACAAGGGCGTCCCTTTCACCGAGATCCTCCAGCGGATCCTCCAGCGACTGCGCAATTCCCTCCGGCCCCGGGCCCCGATCACCGTCACCGTGTCCGGCGACGATGACCTCATCCCCGAACGCCTCGGCTTTGCCCTCGCCCTCGCCGTCAACGAGCTCGGTACCGCCGCGCTGCGACACGGGTTCCCCGATGGCAGGGGCGGCCAGCTCGCGGCCAGTGTGCTGCTCCGGGACGACGCCATCGAGCTGACCATCGTCGATGACGGACTCCAGCGGCGACCGGAGGCCGGCGATGGGTCGGCCTCGAACGAGCGGTCCATCCTGCGCACGCTCGTCGAAACGGAGCTGGGCGGCCAGGTCACCTTCGACCCGGCCGCCCAGGGCAACCGCGTTCGCATCGCCTGTCCCTTCGGCAGGGACGGCCGGCCTCAGTAGGCCGCCAGGTACCGGTCGATCTCCCAGTCGTGGACCTGGGCGATGTAGTCGCCCCACTCCTGCTCCTTCGCCGCCACGAAGTGCTCGAAGACGTGCTCCCCCAGCGTCTCCTTCATCAGGTCGCTCTTCTGGAACTCGGCGATCGCCTCGCCCAGATCACGGGGCAGCTCCTTGATCTTGTGGCGACGACGCTCCCGCACCGTCAGCTCGAAGATGTTCTTGTCCACCGGCTCCGGCGGATCCATCTCGTTCCTGATCCCGTCCAGCCCCGCCGCCAGCTGTACCGCCAGCGCCAGGTACGGATTCGCCGCTGGATCCGGCATCCGCAGCTCCAGGCGCGTGCCGTTCCCGCGCCGGGCCGGGACCCGCACCATCGGCGACCGGTTGTGGTGCGACCACGCCACGTTCGTCGGTGCCTCGTAGCCCGGCACCAGCCGCTTGTAGCTGTTCACCAGCGGATTCGTCACCGCACAGAACGCCCGCGCGTGCGACAGCAGCCCACCTACATAGTGCCGCAGCACCTTCGATAGACCGTCCTCGTCCGCTTCGTCGTAGAACGCGTTCTCGCCGCCCTCGAACAGCGACTGGTGCGTGTGCATCCCCGAGCCGTTCTGCCCGAAGATCGGCTTCGGCATGAACGTCGCATGCAGACCATGCCGCACCGCCATGTTCCGGACCACGAACTTGAACGTCGACAGGTGGTCCGCCGTCGTCAGTGCATCCTCGTACTTGAAATCGATCTCGTGCTGACCCTGCGCCACCTCGTGGTGCGCCGCCTCCACCTCGAAGC
>CAYMLW010000200.1:0-7759 GCA_964391035.1 uncultured Gemmatimonadaceae bacterium | reverse complement strand
CCCCGACCTCTTCCGTTCGATCCGGTTCGGCGCCACCGAGGCCCACGGCCAGGCCAACCTGATCCAGTTCAACTGGCTCTGGGAGCAGGGCGCCATCGCGTTCGACGAGGACGGCATGATCACCGCCGATCTCCCGGCCATGGAGGAAGCCGTCCGGTCGCTGGCCACCGAGCTCCTGACGCTCCAGGCGGAGGGCGACTACGACCGGGCCGGCGAGATGCTGGAGAGGTACGGCGCGATGCGACCGGCGATCGAGGAGGCCGTGGCCCGCCTCGAGGACGTGCCGGTGGACATCCGGCCGCGCTACGAGGCCCGAAACCTGCTGCCGGAATGGACTGCGATCGCGGACCGGCTCGGCAGCCCGGGCGATGCGGGCGAACCGGAGGCCGGTCGGCAGGACTCGACGCTTCGACGGTAGAGAGGGAGCAGTGACATGGTAGAGAGCGACGAACGCAGGAAGGACATCGGGCTTCTGATCCTCCGCCTCGGCTTCGGGCTGGGGTACGTGTTCTTCCACGGCTGGAGCAAGCTCGTGGGCGGGCCGGAACGGTGGGCCGATGTGGGCAGCGCCGTCGAGCACCTGGGCATCGGCTTCGGCCACACCTTCTTAGGCTTCCTGGCCTCGTTCGCCGAGTCCATTGGCGGGATCCTCATCGCCGTGGGCTTTCTGTTCCGCCCGGCGGCGCTGCTGCTCGCAGCGACCATGGTCGTGGCCTGGTACCGCCACGTGGCCACCGGCCAGGGGACGCCGGCCCACGCATTCAAGAACATGTGGGTAGCCCTCGGACTCGCGCTCATCGGGCCCGGTCGCTACAGCGTGGACCACTGGCTGGCCAACCGACGGAAGGAGCCCGCCATCGAGCTGGGGCCGGAGGAGTAGCACGCCCGCCGGGTCGCGGTCCGGGGCCCAGTCGGAGGACATCGTCAGAGCGGCGAGGGAGTGATGAGCCCCACCTCCCTGATACGATGGGCAACCTCGCTGGTTTTCGTCGCTTGCCTGCCGTCCGGCGCGGAAGGCCAGGGGAAGCGGGCACCGCCGCCGGCTCTTGCCTCCGCCGGCGAGGCGAGAGTCGAGGTGTTCACCGGGCTCGGGGAGGGTTCCGCGGGAGCGGCGGCGTGGGGGCTGATGGCCGGCCCGGCACCGTCTCACTCCACCCGCCGAAGACCGAAGAGCCACGACGGGAATCCATCTCATCGCGACTCTTGGTCCTTCGTGCCCCTCGTTTCGAGCCGTCCACGAAGGTCGGCAACGCGACGAGGGCCGCCCGTCAGGGCCCGGAATCCCGTCAGGGCCGGGAATGCGTCAGGCGTTGACTTCCTCTTCCTCCTTCTTCGCGGCCTCGATGACCTGATCCGCCACGTGCGACGGCACCTGCTCGTAGCCTCGGAAGGTGCGCTTGTGCACCGCGCGGCCGTGGCTCATGGACCGGAGGGTGGTGGCGTACTTGTACAGCTCTGCCTCCGGGACCAGCGCCCTGATGACGGTCTTCGACCCCTGGGAGTCCATCCCCTGGATCTTGCCGCGGCGCTGGTTCAGGTCGCCCATGATGTCGCCCATGAACTCCTCGGGCGTGGTGATCTCGACCTCCATGACCGGCTCGAGGAGGACCGGGGCGGCGTCCTGCACCGCCTGCTTGAACGCCATGGAACCGGCCACCTGGAAGGCGACATCGCTCGAGTCCACACTGTGGTACGAGCCGTCGTAGCACTCTGCCTCGAAGTCCACTACCGGGTACCCCGCGATGACACCCTTCGCCGCGGCCTGCTGGATCCCCTTGTCCACGCTCGGGATGAACTTGTTCGGGATCACCCCGCCGGTGATGGAGTCGGTGAACTCGTAGCCGGCATCCCGGGGCAGAGGCTTGAGCCGGACGCGGCAGTCGCCGAACTGGCCGCGGCCGCCCGTCTGTTTCTTGTAGCGGCCCTGGGCCTCGGCGGTCTTCCGGATCGTCTCCCGGTAGTGGATCCGGGGCTGCTCCGTGGTGACCTCGACCCCGTACTTCCGCTTGAGCCGTTCCATCTGGACGTCCAGGTGGAGCTCGCCGAGCCCCCGGATGATGGTCTGCTTGACCTCGGCATCATAGCCGCTGGCGAAGGTCGGGTCCTCGTCGTGGAGGTGGGTCAGCCCGGTGCCCAGCTTGTCCTCGTCGCTCCGGCTCGCGGCCCTGATGGCCACCGCGATGTCGGGCTCCGGGAACCGGATCGGCTCGATCACGAGGGGCCGGGAATCGTCGCACAGCGTATCGTTCGTGTGCGTGTCCTTCAGCTTGGCCACCACGCCGAGATCTCCGGCATGGAGCTTCTCCACCTCCAGCCGCTCCTTTCCCTGGGCAATGGAGATGTGGGCCAGCTTCTCGTTGCCCTCCCGGTTCGCGTTCAGCACGTCCATGCCGTTGGTCACGGCCCCGCTGAAGATGCGGAAGAAGCTGAGCTCGCCCACGTGCGGCTCGCTCATCGTCTTGTACACGAGGGCCGCGAACGGCTGGTCATCGGCGGCCCGCAGCTCGACCACCTGATCGATGTTCGGCCGCTGGGCGATCTGGGCCGGCGTCTCGGCCGGGTTCGGCATCAGCTCCACGAGCTTCCGGATCAGGGCCCGGGTGCCCCATGCCCTCAGCGGCGCGCCACAGAAGAGGGGGTAGATCTCGCCCCGACTCATGGCGGCCTTCATCGTCGTCAGCGCCTGCTCCCGATCGATCTCGCCGCCCTCGAGGTAGGCCTCCAGTAGATCGTCGTCCGTGGTGGCGATCGTCTCCATCAGTTCCGTCCGCCACTCCTCGAACTCGGCCTCCAGCTCCTCGGGGATATCCGTTTCCTCGTATTCGCCCGTGGGACTGGCCGGATCGAAGATGTGAGCCCGGCCGCTGAACAGGTTGATGATCCCGCGGAACTCGTCCCCCGCTCCGATCGGGATCTCCACCGGTACCACCTGGTCCGTCAGGTGCTCCTTGACATCATTGAAGACCGCATCGAAGTCGGCGTTCTCCTTGTCCATCATGGAGACGAAAAAAAGTCTGGGAATCCCGCGATCCTCGCAGTACTCCCAGACCTTCTCGGTGCCGACCTCGACGCCGGTCGTGGCGCCGAGGACCACTACAGCGCCATCGGCCACCCTCGTCGCGGCCAGCGCTTCGCCCGTGAAGTCCATGTACCCGGGCGTGTCCAGCAGATTGACCTTGGTCCCCTCCCACTCGGCGAAGGCCGGCGCGGTCTGCATCGAGAGGCCGTGATCGACCTCTTCCGGCGTGTACATCGTGAGCGCCGTCCCGTCCTCCACATTCCCGTGACGGCGCGACGATCCAGCGATGAACGCGAGCGCATCCACCAGCGTCGTCTTCCCGGAGCCGCCGTGCCCGAGCACGGCGACGTTCCGGATCCTTTCGGTCGTGTATGCCTGCGTGGTGGCCATGATTCCTCTCCCTTCAGAACGGCCTGCGTACCCCGGCGAGCCCGGGGGTTCGAACGTAGGCCGGTCGTAACGGGGGTGTCAATGCCACCGCTCCCACCCCGCGCCTCCCCCGGTTCAGGGCCGGATGCAGACGTGGCCCGTGCCCGTGCCGGCCGTCTCCGGAACCGCGATTTCCGTACAGTGCGCGGCCAGGACCCGGCTCCGGTCCGGATCTTCCCCGGTCCAGCGGATCACGTCTCCCTCCAGCGTGACGCTCCGGGTGTTCACCCAGCCGGTCGCGATCAGGCCGATGATCACGTCCACGACATCGTTCTCCTCGTGGATCCGCAGGTTGATGATCGCGTCCCCGTCCGAGCGGTCCAACTCGGCCCGAATCGCGTCCTCCAGCTCCGCATCGATCACGGTGATCAGCTGGGCGACCACGAACACGGTCCGCCGGGTCTCCTCGAACGTGCCCACACGCTCGTAGTCGCCCGCCTCCGCGATCCGGTTCATCGCAACCATCCGGTCGACCAGCTCCGCGTCGTACGTGATCGTCGCGCACCCGGCGACGGCCAGCGTCAGCCCGACCGCAATGCCCGCCCCGGCCCAACGCCGCTCGATCATCGGACCACCGCCCCGGTGATGAACGTGGTCCGCTGGCCGTAGATGCCCAGCGTCAACGCCGAGATCAGCCCGTCGATGAACGTGGTCTGGGTCACCAGCTCCATGTCGACGACGGCCGTCCCGTCCTCCCGACGGAGCTCCCGGCGGACCGCCGACGCCACGTCGGGCTCCCCGAGCTCCACCAGGCCCCAGAGCAGCCAGGAGCCCCGCGTGTCCGTCTCGAACCGCGCTACGCGCTCCATCTCGACGGCGCCGTCCCGGCTCATGTACACGGTCCTGTCCAGGCCGGTCGTGTCGAGGTCCATGGCGTAGCAGCCGCTCATGGCCAGCGCCACCCAACCGATCAGCAGCACCCCTAGGGTTCGTCTCACTCGTATCCTCGTCTCCGTTGGGGGTCTGTCCCGCGCCGCAATAGTAGGGACCGTCGCGATTCCGGCAAGTTTCGCCGCGCTCCCGGACACACCGGCCCCAATCTTCCTACGAGGCCGATCGGATCGCGGTTCCGTCGCCACCGGCGGCGGACGCCATGCGACGCGGCATCACGGCCCGGGTACGCAGCTTGCCGTACACGGGGGCCGAGTCCTGGATGCAACCCTCGAAACATGAGGATGTGACATGAAGAAGATGTTCGGTTCGGCCCTCGTGGCCACGCTGTTCCTGGCCGCGCCGGCTGCGGCACAGACCTTCGGACTGGGCGCCCACGCGGGCGTGTCGCTGCCCATGGGCGACTACGCCGATGGCGTCGACACCGGGTTCTCCGGCGGGGTCGACCTCTGGTACCCGTTCAGCGACATGCTGAGCTGGTACACGTCCGTCGATGCGGTTGCGCACAGCGTCTCGAGCGATGCCATCGACGGCGGGTTCCTGTACGTCCCCGTCATGACCGGCGCGCGCCTCGACATTCCGGTCGGCCCGGTCTCCGTCTTCGCCACCGGTCAGGGCGGCGTGATCTTCACGAAGGGACCCGACTACGAGGGCGTGGCGGGCACGAACGTGGCCGACGCCGAGTCCAAGATCGGGACCGCCTTCGGCTTCAATGTCGGCGGCGGCGTCCAGATCACCGACTACATCTACGCCGGCGTGAAGTACTATCCGCTCGGAGATGTCGAATTCCAGTACGAGGATGGCGCCTCCATCGAGGGCGAGGTGTCCTTCTTCGACATCTACGTCGGATTCGGGGTCCGGTAGACCCCGATCCCCCCCCGCGGCGAGGGCGGGCCCACCGCCGGCCTTCCCCTCGGGAACGAGGTCGGGCCTCGCTCCCCTCACCCGGGGGCGGGGTCCTCTCGTGATGTGCCGTATCGCGAGCCCTCCGCGGGGCAAGCGACGCCCTCCCGGGCGGGCCGCAACCCCCGAGGCGGGCAGCTTCGCCCAGGGCGGGCGGCTTCGCCGGCGTATCGGCTGCGTCGACCTTCGGCGTGGCGGCCACCCACCCGGGGACCACAGAAACGAAGACCGAAGTAGCACGAAGGCTATGAAGGAACCGGTCCTTCGATTCCACCGGCTGCTTCAGCGCCATCGCCTTCTTCGACGTATTCATCTTCGTTTCAGGCTCGCTCGGGGGGACAACGGGCTCCCGTTCTCCTCTCCTCGAGCGCCGGGGTACAGGGGGGAAGGCGCAGTCTCGGGACGGCGGAGTCTCGTGGACGGCGGAGTCTCGTGGCGGGCCAAGTCTCGGAGCGCCCGAAGTCTCTTGGACAGTAGGGTTTCGGGGACCGGGCAGGTCCCCGGGGACTGTCGGGGTAGAATACTCTGATCTTGGCTCTTAGATCTCAGCTCTCAGATCCTAGCTCTCAGATCTCAGATCTTAGACCTAGATCTCGGATCTAGTTCTGGCGGTACTTCCTGCTGGCCCGGTCCAGCAGCGCGACTTCCTCTTCAGACAGGCTCTGGAGCCCCGACTCGCTGTCGAGCATCTGCTCCTCCTTCTCCTGCGCACGCCGGCTCCGGGACGGTTCCTTTTCGACCTGCTCGCCGCCACCGGGCGTGACCGACAGCTTGCGACGCCGGACCATGTCCTGGATTCCGCCGAGGCGCATGGTGAGCTTGTCCTGGAGCTTGAGATACGCGTACGCGCCCACGAACCCGCCCAGGTGGGCGAAGTGTGCCACCCCGTCCTGCTGACCGCCCACGAGACTGAGGATCGACACGGCCGCCAGGAACCCGACCAGCCACTTGGCCTTGATGGGCAGGATCCCCCAGATGTGGATCGGCATGTCCGGCCAGGTCATGGCGAAGGCCAGCATCAGACCGTAGATGGCGGCGGAGGCACCCACGACGGCCGCATTGAACGCGAACACGTAGGAGAAGACCGCGCCGGCCAGTCCTGCCACCAGGTAGAACTTCAGGAACTCGCGCCCTCCCCACAGTCCCTCGAGCGGCGGCCCGAAGAAGAAGAGGACGATCATGTTGAAGAACAGATGCAGGAACCCGCCGTGGACGAACATGTAGGTGACGAGTGTCCACGGGCGGACGAGGGTGTCGGCGGGCACGAGGGCGAACCAGACGTTGAGGGCCGGCACGGCCAGGCCCGCCAGCCACACCACCACGTTGGCGATGAGCAGACGCTGGGTCCACGGCGTCAGGCCGTACCCGAACGAAGAGCCGCCCCTGTGGCTTTGACGGTATGCCATGGTCGGGTTAACCCCCCGAGCCGTTCGGGTGTTCCTCGAGGGCCAGCTCGCAGATCCGCTCGCAGAGCCTGGGGAACGGGATCCCGCCGGCCCGGGCGGACTTGGGGACCAGGCTGGCCGAGGTCATGCCCGGCAGCGTATTCACCTCGAGGCACCAGAGCCGGCCCGTCTCGTCCAGCCTGAAGTCCACACGGCTGAAGCCCCGGAGCTTGAGCGTCCGGTGGGTCAGGAGCGCGAGCCGCTGGGCTTCGGCGGCGATGTCGTCCGGAATCCCCGCCGGGAAGATCTCCTCGGCCATGCCTGGCTGGTATTTCGCCTCGTAGTCGAATATCTCGTTCTTCGAGATGATCTCGCCGACCGGGAGAGCCTCATCTCCGACCACCGGCACCGTCAGCTCCCGGCCGGGAATGAAGCGTTCGATCATGACCTCGTCGTCGTACTCGTAGGCCAGGGCGACGGCGTCGTCGAACCCGTCCGGCGACTTCACGACCGTCAGCCCCAGCGTGGACCCCTGCTTGCTCGGCTTCACCACCGCCGGCCAGCCGACCCGTTGGGCCACGGTGTTCCGATCCACCGGCGCCATGACCCACTCGGCCGTCGGCACGCTCGCGTCTCGGAGCAGCCGCTTGGTGATGTCCTTGTCCATGGCCATGGCGCTGCCGAGCATCCCGCTCCCCGTATACGGGATGCCCACCAGGTCCAGAAGCGCCTGGAGCGTCCCGCCCTCCCCGGTGCCACCGTGGAGCACGAGGAAGAGCACGTCCACCTCAGCCAGCTCCGGGGCCTCCGTGATCCAGGTCGGGTCGCCGGTGCGGAGCATGTCCAGCGTCTGGCGGTCCGGTGGGTCCGGCGCCACGCCGCGTTTCAGCAGATTCGCTTCGGCCTCGCCGGCGATCACCCCCTGCGCGGTGTCCACGGCCACGACCTCGTGGCCGGCTTCCCGGAGCGCCCGGACCACCTCGGCCCCGCTGGCGATGGAGACATCCCGCTCATCGCTGGTGCCCCCGAACAGCACGGCCACCTTCATCGGGACAGCACCTCGCCACTCTGCCTCCCTTCTTTGTCCCAGAACATATTTCCTACTTTACCATCCAAAACCTGGCGTTTCTAC